>CAYJNT010000027.1:0-23983 GCA_964370945.1 uncultured Hyphomicrobiales bacterium
CGAAAGCAGGCGCCGTCACCTGCGGCTTCGCCGTTTCGGCGGGCGTGGCGGGTTTCGCAGCGGTGGTTGTGGCGGGCTTCGCAGCGGTGGTTGTGGCGGGCTTCGCTGCGGCGGTGGCAGCGCCCTTCTTTCCTTTCTTCTTGGCGGCCGGCTTATCGGACGTCGTTGCGACATTCGTGCCCGGCTTGGTCGCGCCGGTGAACACCACGATCGGCTCCATCGACGGCGTCAGGTCCCCGATCAGGGTCGAAGGTTTCGAAATCGAGCCGCGCAAGTTGGCGAGATTGATCGATTGCGGCGACGCCTGATCGACCTGCTGGCCGAGCGCCGCATCATCGTCATCCTCGTCTTCGGATTCGGCAGCCGGACGCTTGCGTTTTTTTCCGCACATGTCGTCGCGCAAATTCGGCGGCTCGGCCTTGATCGGCACGAGACCCTCGACGCTGCCGAGCGAGGGCGCGAGCCAGGAGAAGCCGGTATTCTGGAAACCGCGCTCGAGCATCTGCGCGGCCTTGACCGCGCGCACCGGCCCGGAATGCGCGCCGAGCACCACGGCGATCAGGCGCTTGCCGTTGCGCGTCGCCGACGCCACGAGATTGAATCCGGAGGCGCAGATGAAGCCGGTCTTCATGCCGTCGGCGCCGGGATAGCGGTCGATCAGCGTGTTGTAATTGCGCATGACGCGCCTGCCGAACTTGATCGCGGAAATGCGCCAGTAGAGTTCGTATTCCGGAAATTCGCGGATGATCGCGCGCGCGAGAATGGCCTGGTCCCGCGCGGAGGTGATCTGCGCATCGGCGGGCAGGCCGTTCGGATTGACGTAAGTGGTCTGCACCATGCCGAGCCGCGCCGCGGCCCTGTTCATGTCGTCGGCGAATTTCTCGATCGAGCCGGAGACACCTTCGGCGAGCACGACGGCGACGTCATTCGCCGACTTCACCATCAGCATCTTCAGCGCATTATCGACCGTGACGGTGGTGCCGGCCTTGAATCCCATCTTCGAGGGCGCCTGCGCCACCGCATTCGGCGAGACCGTGAGCAGTGTATCGAGCGTCAGGCGGCGCTCTTTCACCGCGCGCAGGGTGACATAAGCGGTCATCAGCTTGGTGACGGAGGCCGGATACCAGGGCTGGGTGGAATTCTCCGAATGCAGCACCTTGCCGGTGTCGGCATCGATCAGCAGCATCGCTTCGGCATGGGCGCGGGCGGTGGCGCACAGCGATAGCGCCGCGATGGCGGCAAATGTCGTGATGAAACGGGGCAGCCTTGCGGAGAAAGTCACAGGTCGGGTCGATCTTTCGGGTCCAGATAAACCAGAAACGGGAACTTCCGGAAGCGGGGGTCGGCAATTATGTAGACCGGACGGGGACCATAACGCAAAGCGAGTGTCACCGGATGTGTTGTTTTTACCGCCGGCTCTGCTAATCCCCCAGGAAAGCGACCAAAGTTCGGCAAAGGATGGCATCCATGACCGGTTGTATCGTCGGCCTCGCCCACAGCCCCTTCGGCAAGCTTGATACCGAAAGCGTTGAAAGCCTTATTGTTCGCGTGGCGAACGACGCCCTGAAGGACGCCGGGATCGCGGCACGCGATGTCGACGAGATCGTGCTCGGTCATTTCAATGCGGGCTTTTCTGCACAGGATTTCACGGCCTCATTGGTGCTGCAGGCCAGTCCGGACCTGCGTTTCAAGCCGGCAACGCGCGTGGAAAATGCGTGCGCGACCGGCTCGGCGGCGGTGCATCAGGGCCTGAAAAGCCTCGCGGCCAAAACCGCTAAAATTGTACTGGTCGTCGGCGTCGAGCAGATGACAACCACGCCGGGGCCGGAGATCGGCAAGAACCTGCTCAAGGCCTCATACGTGCGCGATGAGGCCAATATCGAGGGCGGCTTTGCCGGGATTTTCGGGACCATCGCCGGGCTCTATTTCCAGAAATATGGCGACCAGTCCGATGCGCTCGCGATGATCGCGGCCAAGAATCACAAGAACGGCGTCGGTAACCCTTATGCGCAATTCCGCAAGGATCTCGGCTACGACTTCTGCCGCAAGGAGAGCGAGAAGAATCCGTATGTCGCGGGTCCGCTCAAGCGCACCGATTGCTCGCTGGTCTCCGACGGCGCGGCGGCGATCGTGCTCGCCGATGTCGAGACCGCTTTGCAGATGAAGAAGGCGATCGCCTTCCGCGCCACCGCGCATGTGCAGGATTTCCTGCCCATGGCGAAGCGCTACATTCTCAAATTCGACGGCTGCGCCTTGGGCTGGAAACAGGCGCTGGCGAAAGCCGGGCTCGGGCTGTCCGACCTTTCGTTCGTTGAGACGCATGACTGCTTCACCATCGCCGAGCTGATCGAATACGAAGCGATGGGCCTCGTGCCGGAAGGGCAAGGCGCGCGTGCGATCAAGGAAGGCTGGACGCAGAAGGACGGCAAGCTGCCGATCAATCCATCCGGCGGGCTGAAAGCGAAAGGCCATCCGATCGGCGCGACCGGCGTCTCAATGCATGCGCTCTGCGCCATGCAGCTGATGGGCGAGGCCGGCGACATCCAGGTCAAGGACGCCAAGCTCGCCGGCATTTTCAACATGGGCGGCGCGGCGGTCGCGAATTACGTCAGCATTCTCGAGCGAATTAAGTAACGCTCTGTCGCCCGTCCCAGTGAGGGGCGCGATCCTACACGAGCTCGCCCCAGTCGGGGTTCCAGACGCTTCGTGCCACGTCTACGGTGATCTCGACGCCAAGCTCCTTGGCGACTTGAAGCCCCAGTTCGAGAGCCTCGTGCGCTTCAAGCGCGCCATCTTGCGGCGACATGTACGGATCGACGCGTTCGCCCCGGACCCGGCTCGGCCCGGTCACGCGGCCCTTCGCACCCTCCTCCTCATTCCAGATCGTCACCGTGACCGACTCAGGATCGGGGGCGTCAACCTGACGAAAGACATGCGGCTCGGGCATTGGCGTCATGACGCCCGTTTCCGGCCGATGATCATGGCCGCGACCAGGTTCTCACTGTGCTGGAAGCTCGCGACGAGAACGCCGAGGACATGGAAGATGACAAGCGCGAGCGTGGTGTTGGCCAGCGCTTCGTGAACGTCCTCCGTCCACTTCGCCCCCCAGAACATATCGGTCGTCATCATGTAGCCGGTGACGCAGGTCGCTCCGAGCATCACAATGAGGACGACAATCATGAGCCCGCCGGCCGGATTGTGGCCGAGATAACGCGGAGCGCGCAGCAAGGCGACGGCACGCAAATACGCCAGCGTCTCGGACGGCGAGCGGACGATGTTTGAAAAACGTGCGTGCCGCGGGCCGATGAAGCCCCAGACGATTCGCAGCGCGAGCAATCCGGCGATGGCGTAGCCGGCGGCGATGTGAACGCGTTCGATCTCGTCGCCGGTCGCATAGGCGGTGATGAAAAGCGCCGCGAGCGACCAATGAGACAGACGCACGAACCGGTCCCAGACCTTGATCGTTACCGGTGCCGCCGCGCTGCCGGCTTCGATCGTTTCATGGATGGCAGACATCGCCGGCTCCATCACAGCTTGCCGACGATTTCGCCGTTGGTCGGGTCGACGAAGAGCTCGACGCGCTCGCCGTTCTTGTCGATCGTGTAGATCTCGCCGCAGGCGCGTTTCAGCTTCGCTTTCTGAACCTTGTAGCCGAGAGCCTCGACCTTGGACTGCAACGCCTGCAGCGAGAGCCATTCGCTCTGGGGCGCGGAGGTGCACGGCCGGTCGAGGCTTCCTGCTTGTGCGACGGCGGTCGAGCCGATGACGGCCGCGAGGGTGGTGAAAAGAACGATCTTGCGCATATAAGGTCTCCTTCGTTTTGTCTCCGCGCAATGCGGTGAGGATGGAGAGACTTGCACGGCGCCGCTGACCGCCGTCTGTCGGGGCGCGTCAGCGATTTGTCAGCTTCGCGAGTCGAAAAAGGGCCGGCGACGATCGCCGGCCTTTCGCGATGGTGTCCCTGCCGATCGCCGCTCAGCGACGATCCCTGCGCTCGTGCGATTCGTCGTCGTTATCGTCCAGTTCGTTGTCCTCGTCGTGCGACTCGCGCGAGCGGTCGGCCCGCTTGTAGTTGTCGTGGTCACGGTCGCCGCGGCTGTCGGTCATGGTCTCGCGCGCGACTTTGGCCCGATCGCGATCCGCGTTTCTTGCGTGGTCGCTGGCCTGTGCCGCGCCGGCAAAGCCGACCAGAGCGAGCAGCAGACTGACGATGATGGTCTTGTACATGGCTTGCCTCTCCTTGTTTTCTGCCCCGCGCGATGCGGGGATGGCTGGAGACTGCGCCTTTCCCTCTGACGGTGGCCTGTTGATCTATGTCAGCAAACGGTCAGGTCGTTTCCGGCAGAATAACAACGTGAAATCGACCATCATCAGAACTTGGCGAACGCCATTCGCTGCGTTCGCGCTCATGCTTGCAGTCGCGGCGGTGCACCCGGGCGCGCGCGCCGACCCGCATGATCACGATGCCGCACGGCTCGCCGTCGAACGCGGTGAAATTCGCCCGCTCGCCGACATCCTCACACTGGTTCGCGACAAGCTTCCGGGCGCCGTCGCCGGCGTCGAGATCGAGCGCAAAGGCGGGCGCTGGCTTTACGAATTTCGGGTCGTGGACGGCAAAGGCCGGTTGTTCGAGGTCTATGTCGACGCCCGGACCGCGGAAATCGATCGTGTCAAGGTGAAGTGATGCGCGTGCTGCTCGTCGAAGACGACCGGAAGATCGCGGCGGATGTGGCGCGTGCGCTCACGGCAGCCGGCTATGTCGTGGAAACCACGAGCGATGGTGAGGAAGCCTGGTTTCGCGGCGACACGGAGGACTACGGCGCGATCATCCTCGATCTCGGCCTGCCGAAGATGGACGGACTCTCGGTGCTCAAGCGCTGGCGCTCTGCGGGCCGCCGCACGCCGGTCCTGATCCTGACCGCTCGCGGAAGCTGGGCGGAACGCGTCGATGGAATCGATGCCGGCGCCGACGATTATCTGCCAAAGCCGTTTCGCATGGAGGAATTGCTTGCGCGGCTGCGTTCCGTCATTCGCCGTTCAGTGGGGCAGGCGTCCTCGGTCGTCAGTCTTGGCGATATCACGCTCGACGAACGGCAGATGAAGGTCTGGGTGCGCGGCGTTCCGGTGGCGCTGTCTCCGCTCGAATACCGGCTCGCTGCCTATCTCGTGCTGCATCGCGGCCGCGTCGTTTCGCAGCAGGAACTGAGCGAAAATGTCTACGGCGACGACGAGCACGATTCGAATGCGATCGAAGTTCTGATCGGGCGGGTCCGCAAGAAGCTCGGGATCGGCCTGATCGAGACGCGGCGCGGCTACGGCTACCTGGTTCCGGAGCAAACCGGATGACGCCGAACTCGCTACGGTTGCGGCTTGTCGCCGGTGGTGCAGCGGCGATCGTAGCCGCGCTTCTGATTGCCGGCGTCGCCCTGACGCTGCTGTTCGAGCGGCACGTGGCGCGCACGATTGCAGCTGATCTCGAGGTCCATCTCAATCAGCTCCTTGCCGGCATCGATGTCGACGGCCAGAACAGGATCGTCGTGACGCGTGCGCCTTCGGACCCGCGCTTTGCCGATCCGCTGTCTGGCCTCTACTGGCAGATCGGCGACGATCGCGATCAGCTCCTGCGTTCGCGCTCGCTTTGGGACACGACCTTGTCGTTGCCGGAGGACGATCCGGCTCCCGCTGAAATCCATCACCATGAACTGCCGGGACCGGCAGGTGCGCACGTGCTCGTCGCAGAGCGGCGGATTGCGCTGACGATTGCCGGCCGGTCGACGCCGGTGCGGGTTGCCGTCGCCGCAGATCTGGCCCGCCTATGGGCGGCGCGGAAAGCGTTCGCCGGTGACCTGATGGTCGCGCTCGGGCTTCTCTGGATCGTGCTCGCCGGGGCGACGGCGATTCAGGTCGGTCTCGGCCTGCGTCCGCTCGATGCGTTGCGCCGCGGCGTCGCGGATATCCGCTCGGGAAAGCATATTCATCTGCCGTCTCGGGTTCCGGACGAGGTTCGGCCGCTCGTTGACGAGGTTAACGCGTTGCTCGATGCGCGCGAACAGGACATCGTGCGCTCGCGCAATCGCGCCGCCGACCTCGCGCATGGCCTGAAGACACCGCTTGCGGCGCTCGCCGCCGATGGCGACCGCTTGCGGCAAAAAGGTGAGATTGCAATTGCGAACGAGATCGAGTCCGTGATCGGCGCCATGCGCCGCCACGTCGATCGGGAGCTCGCCCGAACGCGCCTGCGCGCCGGCGTCAGACACGGCGTGCTGACGCAGGTGGCGCCGCTGGCGCGCTCGCTGATCGCGACGCTGTCGCGGACGATCTCCGGAAGCCAGATCGTCTACGACATGCTTGTCCCCGATAGTGTTGAGGTTCCCTTCGACCGGACCGATCTCGCCGAAGTCATGGGCAATCTCCTGGAGAACGCGACGCGGCACGCAAAGTCGCGGGTTCGCGTTACCGCAACATTTGCGCCGGGCAGCATGTCCATCGCGATCGAGGACGATGGCCCGGGCATCGCCGAAGGCCTGCGCGCCGTCGCCCTGGCGCGCGGCGCGCGGCTCGACGAACAAGGTGAGGGCACGGGGCTCGGCCTGGCGATCGTGCAGGATGTGCTCGACGGTTATGGCTGGTCGTTGCGTCTGGGCAAATCGAACCTCGGCGGACTGAAGGCTGTTTGCCAAGGCAAGCTGCAGCGGCCAGCCGAACAGCCGCTGACGCTCGCTGCGGCAGGGAGTTAAGGATCGGGAGCGGTGGCGAGGCGGAATCCGGTCTCGCGCGTGGCGTCAACTCGCTGCTTCCGCAGCCGGCTTTTCGATTTTCGGCGCCAGGAACTGGCTGCGCGCGAGCTCGGCGAAGGCGCCGTTCTTCGCCACGAGCTCGTCGAAGTTGCCCACCTCCACGATATGGGCGGCGGAGAAGACCAGGATCTTCGTCGCATTGCGGATGGTCGCCAGCCGATGCGCGATCACGAAGGTGGTGCGGTTCTTCATCACCTCGTCGAGCGCGGCCTGCACCTTCACTTCGGTCTTGGCGTCGAGCGCCGAGGTCGCTTCGTCGAGGATCAGCACCGGCGGATTTTTCAGCAACGCGCGCGCGATCGCGAGCCGCTGGCGCTCGCCGCCGGAGAGAAACCGTCCACGCTCGCCGACGGTCGCGTTCATGCCTTCCGAATTGCGCTCGACGAAGTCCAGCGCCTGCGCGCGCGAAAGCGCGGAGCGCATTTCCTCCTCGGTCGCATCCGGCTTGCCGATATAGAGATTTTCCGCGACCGAGCGGTTGAGCAGCAGCACTTCCTGGAACACGACGCCGATATTCCGCCGCAGCGAGGCGAGCTTGACGTCGCGCAGATCATGCCCGTCGATCTTGATCGATCCCGATTGCGGATCGAAGACGCGGTGCAGCAAGGCCAATGCGGTCGTCTTGCCGGCGCCGGTCGGACCGACAAGCGCAATGACGTCGCCGGGCTGCGCCTTGAAACTGAGGTCCGCGACCGCCGGCCGCTTGCCGTCATAGGAGAACGACACGTCCTCGAAGGTGACATGGCCTTCGACGCGGCCGATGTCGATCGCGTTCGGGCGGTCATGCACGGCCGGGTCGGTGTCGAGCACCTCGAAGAATTCGCGCAGGCGCGGCGCATCCATGAAAATCTTGTTCACGAAACTGACCGCCTGATCGAGGCGCTGGACCAGGAGGGTCGCAAAACTCATGAACATGACGATGTCGCCGAGCGTCGCCAGTCCCTGGAAGAGCAGCGTCGTGCCGACCAGAAAAATCGCAAGCAGCGTGACGGTGGTGGAGGCGCGGGTGGCGACCGCGACCACCGCCCACCATGACAGCACCGGCATCTGCGCCGAAAGGAGACGATCGACCACGTTGCGAAGCCCGGAGACTTCGGCTTCGACGCGCACATAGCTTTGCACCAGCGCGACATTGCCGAGCGCATCGGAGGCGCGTTCGGCGAGATCGGAATAATGCCGCTCGACCTCGGTCTGCATCTCGTTGGTCTTGCGCAGCACGAAGGTGGTCAGCCCGGCGAACAATGCGCACAGCCCGATCAGCAGCAGTGCCAGCCGCCAGTTCAGGAACAGCGACAGCGGCAACAGGATGATGAGCGAGACGAACGCCGCGAAATGCTCGCGGAAGAACGCCAGCCAGATGCTCCAGAGCGAATCCGTGCCGGCGAGCATCACCTTCATCAGCCGGCCGGAATGCGCGCCGCCGTGATAGGACAGCGGCAATTGCAGCACGTGCTCGAAATAATCGGTCAGCACGACATGGCGTTGCCGGTGCGCGAGGCGATCGGCATAGAGCGCGACCACCACGCCGCAGGCGATGGTGAAAATGCCGAACCCGGCCCAGGCCAGAAGCAGCGGCAACAGGTTGTCCCAGGTCGTCGCCCCGGTCTTGTTCTGGACGCCGGCCAGCGCGTCGATGATGCGGCCGAACAGCACGGGCTCGGCGAATTGTGCAGCTGCGAGAGCGACGTTGGCAAAGGCCAGAAACCAGCCGAGACGGGTCTCCGAGCCGAGCAATTTCAGGACGCGAAGATAAAGGCGGGCAAGGCTCATGTGTCTTTGTCGCTAGCTGCCGCGGTCCAAGGTCTGACCACAAGGTATCCGCCTGGCAACTGATATCTCAGTCAGAATTCTGTTCCTTGGAGGTATTATAAGTAATAGTCCGCATAGCCTTGACCTATCAAATAACCCAAATGTGTGCGGGAGGATGCCGCCGGGCACGGAAATGAGCTGAACAAACATGCACGTTTTCCGAAATTTGGAAATGATCGTTCCGCAATGATGGTCAACATTCCGACCGAGCTTCTGCGAACGCTGATCAGCGTGGTTGATCTGCGGAGCTTTACCAAGGCGGCGCAGGCGCTCGGTGTGACGCAGCCTGCCGTCAGCGCCCAGATCAAGCGCCTGCAGATGCTTCTTGGCAGCGAGATCCTGGACAAGAGCGCGCCGGGCGTAACGCTCACGCCGATGGGCGAAATGGTCGTCAATCATGCGCGGCGGCTGCTCTCGATCAACGATCATATTCTGGGACTCGCCACGCCGCAGCCGGAATCTCAAATCATCCGCATCGGCGTTCCCGGCGATTATGTCTCGCCGCAACTGCCGTGGACGCTGGCGGAATTCAAAACGCGCTGGCCGGACGTCAAGTTCGCGGTCCGCAACGGGGTTTCGCAAATGCTGCGTGAAGAGCTCCGGCAGGGCCTGCTCGATCTCGTGATCGGATTGTCGGCGACGCCCTCGCTCGATGCGCGGCAGCAATGGTCCGAGCCATTGGTCTGGGTCCGCGGTCCGAGAATTCCTTTTTTTCAGGATGAGCGTATTCCGCTCGTGTCCTACGGTGAGGACTGCGTATTTCATCGCGCCGCGGTCGAGGCGTTGCAGAAAGTCGGGCGCCTGCACGACACCGTTTATATCAGCGCAAGCACGACCGGGCTTGCGGCCGCGATCAGCGCCGGGCTTGGCGTGATGGCGCTGGCGCGCAGCCGGACCGGCGTTCCGGGTTTGACGATCTGGGAGGATGCGCCGCTGCCCAAGCTGCCCGAGGTCTCGTGCGGCATTTTCATTCGCGACGGCGGGGATCGCACGGCGCTCGAGCAGCTCGCGGACGCGATCGCGGAAGCGTTGCACCCGCAACAGCATCTCGGGCTGACCGACCGCAGGCAGTCGCCGGTCGTGATTTCGTTTTAGTTCTGCTTAATTCTGCGCGAAGCCGGAGCGCTGCGCCCAGCCGGTCATCCGCTGCTCGAGCAGCGCCATCAGCCAGTACATCACGATCCCTTCGACCGCGAGCGCGACAAGCCCCGCGAAAATGAGCGGCACCTGGAACTGCGCCTGCGCCTGCAGCATCAGATTGCCGATGCCGTTATTGGAGGCGACGCTTTCGGAGATCACGGTGCCGACGAACGCGAGCGTGATCGCGATCTTGAGCGAGCCGAAGAAGTAGGGAAGCGAGCGCGGGATCCCGACCTTGCGCATGATGTCGAGCTTGGAGGCGCCGAGCGCCTTGAGCACGTCTTCCATCTCCGGCTCGATGGTGGCGAGGCCGGTGGCGACATTGACCACGATCGGGAAGAACGAGATCAGGAAGGCGGTCAGCACCGCCGGAAGGAATCCGATGCCGAACCACAGAACGAGGATCGGCACCACCGCGACTTTCGGGATGGCGTTGAAGCCGATCATCAGCGGGTAGAGTCCCGCATAAATGGTGCGCGACCAGCCGATGGCGAGACCGAGCGCAAGTCCGAAACCGACCGCGAGCACGAAGCCGACCAGTGTTGACTGCAACGTGATCAAGGAATTCCTGTAGATCGCCGGCCAGAATTCGTAGATCGCGCGCGCCACGGTCGTCGGCGGCGGCAGGAAGAATTCCTGAATTTTGAACGCGTGAACGGCGAGTTCCCAGATCAGAAGGAATCCCAGCATGAACAGCCAGGGCGCCAGCCGGACCATGAGCGGCGTCCGCGTCATTGCCGCGCCTTCACGATATGGCCGCGCAGGTCATGCACGATGTCCTGGAATCCCGGCGTGAAGGTGATGTCGAGGTCGCGCGGGCGCGGCAGATCGATCGTGCGCTCGGCCAGGATTCGTCCCGGCCGCGCCGACATGACGAAGACGCGGTCGGCGAGGAACACCGCTTCGCGCAGATCGTGGGTGACGAGGACGATGGTGATCTTGCGCGCCGCATGCAGATCGCGGATCACGCACCAGAGCTCCTCGCGCGTGAAGGCATCGAGCGCGCCGAACGGCTCGTCCAGCATGAGCAATTGCGGCTCGTGAATGAGCGCGCGGCAGAGCGAGGTGCGCTGCTGCATGCCGCCGGACAATTGCCAGGGGAATTTGCCGCCGAAGCCGTCGAGCCCGACCGAGGCGAGCAGCGTCTCCGCGCGCGCGACATATTCGGCTTTCTTGCGCCGCAATTGCGACCGGTGCGGCTGCACGATCTCGAGCGGCAGCAGGAGGTTTTCGAGCGTGGTGCGCCAGGGAAGGAGCGTTGGCGCCTGGAACGCCATGCCTGCGATCTTCACCGGCTGCGTCACCGTTTGACCGGCCACGGCCACCCGCCCGGCATACGGAAATTGCAGGCCGGTCACGAGCTTCATCAAGGTGGATTTGCCGCAGCCGGACGGACCGACCACCGCGGCGAACTCGCCGCGGTCGACCGACAGCGTCAGATTCTCAATCGCGACAACGCTGTCCGGTCCCGCCTGGATGCCGCCATAGCGATGGCTGACGCCGTCGAGTGCAATGAAGCCTTGCTCCAATCGCGGTCTCCGCTTGAGCGCGATCGCTCTCAGTGTGCCTTGCGCTCGGCGGCCGGCGGCAGGAACGATGCGTCGAAAATGTCGGCGCCCTTCGGCTTCGGGTTTTTGAATTCGTAGGTCAGCGCGATCTGCTCGATCGAGCGGTCGAGCCGCGCCGCATCGACGCCGCCAAATCCGTTCGCCTTCACTTCCGGCGTCAGGATGTTGTCTTTGAGCGCCATCTTGAGCCGCTCGAGCTCGATCTCTTTCTTGGCGACATCGTTGCGCTTGATGACCGACGCGACGGACGCATCCGGATTCTTGACGGTCTCTTTCAGCCCTTTCAGGAAGGCGGTGAGGAATTTCTTGACCACCTCGGGCTTCTCGGCGGCGAATTTCGGATTCACGATAATGGCGTTGCCGTAGAGATTGACGCCGTAATCGGCCATCAGGATGACGGTGATGTCGTCGACCGGCACGCCGCGATCCTTCAGGTTGATGAAGGAGGAGAACGAGAAGCCGGTGATGGCGTCGACCTGGCCGGCCGCGAGCATCGGCTCGCGCACCGGAAAGCCGACATTCTCGATCGTCACCTTGGAGGCGTCGATGCCGTTCGCCTGCGTGAAAATCTTCCACTGCGCGAAAGCGCCGTCGGGCGCGGGCGCGCCGAGCTTCTTGCCTTCGAGATCCTTCGGCTTGACCACGCCGCGACTCTTGCGCCCGACGATCGAGAAGGGCGGCTTGTTGTAGACCATGAACACGGCCTTGATCGGCGTGCCCGGATTGGCGTCGCGGAACTTGATCAGCGAATTGATGTCGCCGAAGCCGATGTCGTAGGTGCCGGAGGCGAGGCGGTTGAGCGGTTCGAGCGAGCCGCCGGCGGTGTCGATGGTGACATCGAGCCCTTCCGCCTTGAAGTAACCCTTGTCGATCGCGACCACGAACGGCGCGGCCGGGCCCTCAAACTTCCAGTCGAGTGTGAATTTGACCGGGGTCTGCGCCGCGGCCTGCGCGACCGCAAGCGCCATGGCCGCCGCAGCCATCAAGGCGGCAAACCGGATGATGCCAAACTGACGCATTCTTCGTTCCTTTCCCTTGAAGTCTTCGATGCCCGGCCCGGCGATCATTCTTTCATCGCCAGCAAAGAACATGCCGGTTGAAAGAGCAAGCCATCGGATAGCCGCAGCAAACGGGGACGCAATCCTTTCGGCAAACGCCATCCCTAGCGCGAAACAAGTCGCCTGATTTCAGTCGCCAATTCGGCCTCATCTCCTTCGAAGCTTTTGATCATGGCTTCGAGCATGGCGTCAGGGTCGAACATTTCCATGTCCAGCGGGTGTCCCGCTTGATCAGCGAGCATCGCGAAAAAGGAAAGCGCGGCCATTGCCCTCGCCAAAGGCATGGACGGCGTTCAGTTCTGCGAGGAAATGCGCCGACCGCTCCGCAAACTCATGCGCCGGCAGGCCTCTTAGGTTGTCTGCTGCTTTCAAATCCGAAAACAGCCCAGTTGCCCGTGCTTCGATATTTTCGGGAAAGCAGAACGGATTGCCCTGCTTGGATATACGCACCGTTCGCGGCACGCCGGCCCGTCGTATACGTCCTGAAACAGATGATGGTGAATTGCGCAGTAATGCTCAAAATCCAGGTCGCCACCCGGCAATTCTTCTGCCGCGCGTTGCGTGCTGATCTCCAGCGCGAAGGCATCCAGGTCCTTCTGGTTACGCAGATCGAGCTTGTTAATGAGGACAGTCGAGCCTTCGTAAGTGTAGGGGGCGTCGACCGCATCATACATGCGACGGACGCTCAGCCCTTGCGATAGGACTGGACGATAGCCTTGCGCGCTTCCTCGCTCGATAGCTTTTTGCTTTTCGAAACGTCGGCGCGCTTCTTCATCGCCGGGGTCAGTTTAAGACCTTCCACCGCGCTGATTTTAGCGAAACTGGAACGTCCGATCACGAAACCGGAACTTGCCGGCTTTTTTGAGCTGCGTTTCTGGCATTTGTGAATCTTAGCACAATTCCGGTCGGTCTGCAGGGGGTAACTCAAAGCGGCAGCGCGGTGCTGCTCTTGATCTCTTCCATCACCGCATAGGTGTGGGTTTCGCGCACACCCGGCATCGACCACAGCACGTCGCCGACAAAATCCCGGTAGGCGTTCATGTCGGCGACGCGGGTCTTGACCAGATAATCGAACCCGCCGGCGACCATATGACATTCCAGGACTTCCGGCGCGCGCATCACGGCGTTGGCGAATTGGTCGAACACGTCCGGCGTGGTGCGCTCGAGCTTCACCTCGATGAAGACCAGAAGGGCGCGCTGCAGTTTGACCGGGTCGAGGCGGGCGCCATAGCCGAGGATGTAGCCCTCGCGCGTGAGCCGTTTGACCCGTTCGGTGGTTGCCGTGGGGGAGAGGCCGATCTTCGCGGCAAGGTCCACGACCGAGATGCGGCCGTCGTCCTGCAGGACGGTCAGCAGCCGGCGGTCGGCGGCATCGAGTTCAGTGCTAGGGCTATTCACTATTTTCACCTGATAGAAGTACGAATTTCACTATCTCAAGCAATATTTCATAGCTCGAATAACTACAGAAATCGAGTTATATGTTGAAAATGACAAGACAGCAATCGGACCAAGGCGCCATTCGAGCCTTTTCTGCGCGCTATGCCGCGCCGGACGAGGATCTGGCCGCGCGCTGGCTGCGCGAGCCCGTGGCGGCTGAGGTCGAGAGCAAGGTCGACGCGCTGGCGACGCGTCTCGTCGAAGCCATCCGGTTAAAGACCGGAGGGCTCGGCGGCATCGAGGATTTCCTGCACGCCTATTCGCTGTCGACCCGCGAGGGCCTCGCTCTCATGGTGCTCGCCGAAGCCTTGCTGCGGGTGCCGGATGCCGACACCGCCAATCGCCTGATCGAGGACAAGCTTGCGTCCGCGGACTGGTCGCAGCCCGACGGCGCCGACTCGCTGCTGATCTCCGCCTCGGCCTGGACGCTCGGCGTCACCGCGCGGCTGATCGAGCCGGGCGAGACGCCGGAATCCATTCTGCACAGTCTTGCCAAGCGCATCGGGCTTCCCGCCATCCGCACCGCGGCGCGGCAGGCGATGCGTCTCCTCGGCTCGCATTTCGTGCTCGGGCAGACCATCGAGGAGGCGCTCGACCGCGCCAGCGGACACGGCGCGTGGCGCTTCTCGTATGACATGCTGGGCGAGGGCGCGCGCACCCATGACGACGCGGAGCGCTATTTCGTCTCCTACGCCAATGCGATCGAGAACATCGGCCGTCGCGCCGGCAATTCGGCGTTGCCGGAGCGTCCGGGAATTTCGGTCAAGCTCTCCGCCTTGCATCCGCGCTACGAGGCCACATCGCGCGCGCGGATCATGGCCGAGCTCGTGCCGAAACTGTCGCAACTCGCGCGCAAGGCCAAAGGGTTCGATCTCAATTTCACGGTCGATGCCGAGGAGGCCGACCGCCTCGAATTGTCGCTCGACGTGATCGCGGCGACGCTTGCGGACCCGTCGTTGCATGGCTGGCACGGTTTCGGCCTCGCCGTGCAGGCCTATCAGAAGCGTGCGCCGCAGGTGATCGATTGGCTCACTGAAACCGCGGCCGCGCTCGATCGCCGCCTGATGGTGCGTCTGGTGAAGGGCGCTTATTGGGACACCGAGATCAAGCGCGCGCAGGAGCGCGGGCTCCCCGATTATCCCGTCTTCACCCGCAAGGCGATGACCGACCTTTGCTACATGGATTGCGCGCGCAGATTGCTTGGCGGCCGGCCGCGCATCTTTCCGCAATTCGCCACGCATAATGCGCTCACGGTCGCGAGCGTGGTGGAGGAAGCGGGCGGTGTCTCGGGCCTCGAATTTCAACGGCTGCATGGCATGGGCGAAGCGCTCTACGCGGCGCTGCGCACCGAGATCCCGCAAGCGGCCTGCCGCATCTATGCGCCGGTCGGCGGGCATCGCGATCTGCTCGCCTATCTCGTGCGGCGATTGCTGGAAAACGGCGCCAACACGTCGTTCGTGTCGGTCGCGGCCGATCCGGATGTGCCGGTGGCGGCAATCCTGGCGCGCCCGCGCGACATCGTTCAAACGCCGTCGGCCGCGCGTCACCGCAAAATCCCGCTGCCGCGCGATCTTTATGGAGGGGAGCGGATGAATTCGTCCGGTGTGGAGTTCGGCGACCGAGCAAGTCTCGATGCGCTGGTGGCCGAGCTTCGCTCGGCTTTGCCGAAACCGGTCGATGCGGCGCCGCTGATCAACGGCGTGACGCAGAAGGGCGCAATGCGTGACGTCATTTCGCCGATCGACGGATCGGTGATCGGCCGCGTCACTGAGGCCGATGTGGCGATTGCCGGCAAGGCGATCGATGCGGCGGCGAAAGGATGTCCGCTCTGGTCCGCGCGTCCGGTGGACGAACGCGCGGCCGCGCTCGAGCGCGCCGCAACGCTGCTTGAAGAGAACCGCGCGGTTTTATTGGCCTTGTTGCAGGTCGAAGGCGGCAAGACGCTCGATGACGCTGTGAGCGAATGGCGCGAGGCGATCGACTATTGCCGCTATTACGCCGCGCAGGCGCGGTTGTCGCTTGTCTCGCAGCCGATGCCGGGCCCGACCGGCGAAAGCAATGAATTGCGCTATCGCGGGCGCGGCGTGTTCGTGTGCATCTCGCCGTGGAATTTCCCGCTCGCGATTTTCCTGGGGCAAGTCACGGCGGCACTCGTTGCCGGCAACACGGTGGTCACCAAGCCGGCCGAACAGACGCCGCTGATCGCGAGCGTCACGATCAACCTCCTGCATGAGGCCGGCGTGCCGGCATCCGCGCTTCAACTCGTGACCGGCGACGGAAAAATCGGCGCGGCCCTGGTCGCCGATCCGCGCGTCGCCGGCGTTGCGTTCACCGGCTCGACGCAAGTCGGGCTCGCCATCAACCGCGCGCTCGCCGCGAAAGACGGGCCGATCGCGCCGCTGATCGCGGAGACCGGCGGCATCAATGCCATGATCGTGGATGCGACCGCCCTGCCCGAGCAGATGACCGACGATGTCGTCACCTCCACCTTCCGCTCCGCCGGGCAGCGCTGCTCGGCGTTGCGGCTTCTGTGCGTGCAGGACGATGTCGCCGAGCGGCTGATCGAGATGATCTCCGGCGCGGTCGCCGAGCTTGCCGTCGGTGATCCGCGCGAGATCGCAACCCATGTCGGGCCGGTGATCGATGCCGAGGCGAAAGAGCGGCTCGACCAATGGATCGCCGCGCACGGCAAGCGCATCCGCTACCGCGCCGAGACGGTGCCGGCCAAGGGCACTTTCGTGCCGCCGACGATTATCGAACTCTCGCGCGCGTCGGACCTGAAGGAAGAAGTGTTCGGACCTGTTCTGCATGTCGTGCGCTGGCAACCGGACGCGCTCGACACCTTGCTCGACGAGATCGCGGACAACGGCACGGGACTGACGCTCGGTATCCATTCGCGCATCGATGCGCGCATTGCGCAGATCGCCGCGCGCATGCGCAACGGCAATGTCTATGTCAATCGCAGCATGATCGGCGCCGTGGTCGGCACGCAGCCATTCGGGGGAACGGGCACGTCCGGCACCGGACCGAAAGCCGGCGGACCGAATTACCTGCGGCGCTTTGCAACTGAACAGACGTTCACGGTGAATACCGCTGCCGCCGGCGGCAATGCGAGTTTGCTTGCATCCGGAGAATAAATATTGAGCGACTGCGGCGTCACGCCGCGTCGAAAATCCGGCCCAAACGGAATCATTACGAAAACATAATCTGCCGCGCCGTCGCGGCGCCGAACTCGTTGCCTAGATCAGCGTTGTCTTGTTCGACGTGACAGGCTTTGGAGGAAGAGACATGCGTAATGCCAAACCCGCCGTTGCAGCCGTGACCGCCGCTGCGATCGCGCTCACCACGGCCGGCGTGGCGCCGGCTTTCGCTGCGTCCAGGAAGGCGCCCGAGGCTCAGTCTGCCGCCACGGATTTCAGCTCGCACCGCCGCCACTATCGCCGCCATCGCGGCAACGCCGCGGCGGCGGCGGCCTTCGCGGCCATCGTCGGCGGCATCGCGACCTATGCGGCCGCGCGCGAATATCGCAAGGCCCGCGAGCGTAGCTACTACCACGGCTATTATGGCCAGCCCTATGGCTATTACGGCGGCGGCTATTACCGGCCGCATTACCGGTATTGGTAAGGCCAAGACGGCTTGCCAAGAACCCGGCGCCCCAAAGGCGCCGGGTTTTTCCTGCTCCCATTCGTTAACGTCTTGCTGATGCGAGGGGAGTATTCTGGTCGGGATGGCTGATTCGCTCGAACGCCTTTTCGATGCCGTGCGCGACCTGAAAAAGGGCGATCCCGCGCGCTCGCGCACCGCGCGGCTCATTCGCGCCGGCCGCTCCAAGATCGCCAAGAAGCTCGGCGAGGAAGCAGTCGAAGTCGTGATCGACGCCATGCATGGCGACCGCGACGCGGTGGTCAAGGAGAGCGCCGACCTTCTCTATCATCTGGTCGTGCTGTGGGTTTCGACCGGCGTGCGGCCCGATGACGTCTGGGCCGAGATGAAGCAGCGGGAAGAGATGTTCGGAATCGCCGAAAAACTGCCGAAGAGCCAGGCCAAGGGCCCGGCCGCTTCGTCCACGCGGCGGAAAATCGTTGCACTCGACGCGGTGCGCGCGCATAAGCGGCGCTGAAAACCAGCGGACTTCGGTTCCGGACACCAGCCCCATCCACGCCGTCTTTTGGCGCCAATCCCCATGCACCAACCTGTTCCCCGCGCGCGGATCAACATGCTTCGCAGCCTTTATGACTGGTGTATTGCCGCCGCGTACAAGCCCTACGCCAAATGGATCATGGGCGGCGTGTCGTTTGTCGAAAGCTCGTTCTTTCCGGTTCCACCGGACGTCATGCTCATTCCGATGTCGCTCGCGCGCCCGGAGCGCGCCTATTCCTATGCCGGGCTGTGCACCTGGACCTCGGTCGCCGGCGGCATATTGGGATATGCGATCGGCTCGCTGCTTTATGACTCGATCGGACAATGGCTGATCGGCCTGTACGGCTATGGCGACAAGGTCGAGGCGTTCCGCGAAGCCTATAACCGCTACGGCGCCCTGATCATCCTGCTCAAGGGTCTGACCCCGATCCCCTACAAGATCGTCACCATCACCTCGGGCTTTGCCGGCTACAACCTGCTGGCGTTCATCGCGCTGTCGGTCCTCGCGCGCGGCATGCGGTTTTATTTCCTCGCCTTCCTGCTGCACCGCTACGGCCCGCGCGCGCGTTCGATCATCGAGGAGCGTCTGGGATTTTGGGTCGCGGTCGGCGCGGTCGCGATGGTCGTCGGCATTTTCGCCGCCGTCTACCTATTCTGACGGGACTCAGGCATACTTTCATAAAGTTGCCACGCTGGCAGTGTCTCGATACCAGCGCCGGATGACCGGCTTCTCGGAACTCTAGCCGTGATTGCGATGGTCGAACGACGGGAAATGGCCTCCGCCGGAGCGCGCTCCGGTTCCCGGATGTTTGCTGCCGCCGCGCTCGCTGTGTCGATGCTGATCCATGCCGACGCGGCCATGGCGCAGCAGTTCTTGGCACAACTCAACGTCCAGCCGCCGCCAACACAGGCTTCGCCGTCGCAGCCGCAACCGGCTGCCGCGCCGCCTCAGCTCGCTCCGCAGGCGCAACCTGCGCCGGCCGCGCCACCGGCGCAGCCGCCGAAGAAGGAGGGCTTTTTCGACGCGCTCGGCAAATGGTGGGATCAGTCGACCGCCGATTTCGACGCCAGCCTGAAAAAGATGAAGACCTCGATCGAGGAGGCGAATGAGCGCAACGCGAAGGCGCTGCGCGAGGCGACGCAAAGCGCCGCTGCTGCGACCAAGGAAGCGACCGACGCGCTCGCGAAATTGCCGACGACACGGATCGTCGAGGGCAAGGAGCGCTGCGCGCTGGCGCCGAACGGTTCGCCCGATTGCGGCCCGGCCGCGGAAGCGATCTGCAAGGCCAAGGGCTTCAAGTCCGGCCAGAGCGCCAATATCGAATCCGCGCGCAAATGTTCGGCCCGCGCCTTGCTCTCGCGCAACGAGCAGGACTGCACCAACGAGACCATCGTGACGCGCGCCGCGTGTCAGTAGCCCCATTTGTCATCGCCCGCGAATCTCGGGTTTACCCGAGAATCGCCATTTTAGATGCGCAAGTCGGCCAAGGCCGACTTACATGCGGCGGGCGATCCAGCCTTCTTCGACAATAAATGCAATGCGGATCACTGGATGCCCCCGCCTGCGCGGGGCATGACATCCGTGCTATGGCATTTGAAAAATGCAAAGCGGAGGAAGCGGTCCGATGAATCTCCATGCGAAACTGCTCGAGCGCGAGGCGGCGGGCAAACCCGTCACGGTCGGACTGATCGGCGCCGGAAAATTCGGCACCATGTTCCTGTCGCAGGCGCGGCTCACGCGCGGCCTGCATGTCGTCGGCGTCGCGGATCTCAATGTCGAGCGCGCGCGGTCTCAATTGGCGGCCGCCGGATGGGAGCAGGGCAGCTACGCGGCATCCTCGCTCGGCGACGCCTTCAAGACGCGCAAGACGCATGTCGGCGCGGACGCCGATGCGCTCATTTCCTTTCCCGATGTCGAAGTGATCGTGGAGGCGACCGGCGATCCGAAATCCGGCATCCGCTTCGCGCTCTCGTCCATCGCGCATGGCAAGCATATCGTGATGGTGAATGTGGAAGCCGATGCACTCGCAGGTCCGTTGCTTGCGCGCCGCGCGCAGGCGGCCGGCGTCGTCTACTCGCTCGCCTGGGGCGATCAGCCGGCGCTGATCTGCGAGCATGTCGATTGGGCGCGCACGGCCGGCTTCAAGGTGATCGCGGCGGGCAAGGGCACCCGCTATCACCCGAGCTATCACCGCTCCACGCCCGACACCGTGTGGGACATCCTCGACAAGTATCTGCAAATCAAGGACCGCAACTCGATCAATCCGAAAATGTTCAATTCCTTCGTCGACGGCACCAAGTCCGGAATTGAAATGACGGCGGTGTGCAACGCCACCGGCCTCGTGCCGCAGAGCGGAGGGTTGAGTTTTCCGCCCGCGAGCCGCTTCGAGCTCGCCGATATCTGCAAGCCGAAGTCGGACGGCGGCACGCTGGAGAAAGCTGGCGTCACCGAAGTCGTCTCGTCCGTCGACCGCGACGAGCGCGACGTGCCGCATCATCTCGCCATGGGCACCTATGTCGTGTTCGAGGGCGAAACCGAGTATGCGCGGCGGTGCTTTCGCGAATATCACCTGCTGCCGGACAAAAGCGGGAAATATGCCGCGCTCTATCGCCCGGTTCACATGATCGGGCTCGAGCTCGGCATTTCCGTCGCTTCCGCTGCGCTGCGCAAAGAGCCGACCGGCGCGCCGACCGGTTTTCGCTCCGACGTTGTCGCGACCGCCAAGCGCAATCTGAAGGCGGGCGAAATCCTCGACGGCGAGGGCGGCTTCTGCGTCTGGGGCCGGCAGACGCCGGCCGATGTCTCGCTCGACCGCGACTTCCTGCCGCTCGGGCTTGCCCACGGCGTCAGGCTCAAGCACGATATCGGCGACGGGCAGCCGGTCGGATGGGCCGACGTCGACTACGACGCGACCGACCCGGCCGTGACATTCCGTCGCGAAATGGAGACCGCGTTCGGGCGTCGCAATGCAGCTTGAGGGGCATTGTCCACAATTCAGGCAGTTCGGCCGCGTGACGACAGCGGCGGTCCGCAGGAAAGACTAGGATTCCTGAAAGGTCGCTTATAGGATTGTTAACAAGGGCTCGCGCCCCGGGGCCGACAAGAGCCCATCCACTAGGGAGAATATCGATGAAAAGGACGATCGCCGCCGTCGCGGCATTGATGTGCGTTGCATTCGCGGCGCCCGCCCAGTCTCAGCAGGTCATCACGCTCAACGGCGCGGTGCAGTTCAACGACGATCACGCCTTCACCAAGGCACTGGTCAAGTTCGAGGAGCTGGTGAAGAAATATTACGGCAAGCCGGTCAATTTCGTCTTGCACAAGAACTCCGCGCTCGGCCTCGAAAAGCAGTATTTCGAGTACATGGCGCAGGGCAAAGCGGTCGATTACGCCATCGTCTCGCCGGCGCATATGTCGACCTTCTCGAAGGCGGCCCCGTTCATCGACGCGCCGTTCCTGTTCTCCAATCTCAAGCACTGGAACAAGGTGCTCGACGCCGACGTGCTCAAGCCGGTGGCCGACGAGATCGCGCAAAAGGCCGACGTCATGCTGATCGGCTATGCCGGCGGCGGCGTGCGCAACATCTTCATCAACAAGCCGATGGGTTCGCTGGCCGAGATCAAGGGCCTGAAGGTGCGCGTGCAGGGCGCGCCGATCTGGTCGAAGACCTTCGCGGCGGTCGGCATGTCGCCGACCGTGATCGCCTATAACGAAGTCTACAACGCGATCCAGAACAACGTCATCTCGGCGGGCGAGAACGAAGCCGCCGGCGTGGAATCGATGAAGTTCTACGAAGTCGCGCCCAATCTGGCGATGACGGAACACGCCATCACCGTCCGGCCGATCGCCTTCTCCGGCAAGACCTTCAAGTCGCTGCCGAAGGAGCTGCAAGCCGCGATCCTCAAGGCCGGCAAGGAAGCCGGTGCTTATGGCCGCCAGATCGAATCCTCGGAAGACTCGGCCAAGCTCGACGCCATGGAAAAGGCCGGCAAGCTGAAGCGCGTTCCGTTCAAGGATCGCGCCCAGATGGAAAAGCTGGTCGAGCCCGTGATGGCGGCCTACGCCAAGGAAATCGGCGCCGACAAGCTGTATGAAAAAATCAACGCGATGAAGTAACGTTGCAATATTGCGGCCGGGACTTGACGGTCCCGGCCGCTTTTTCTTTGAAAGAATGGCTTCATGAGCATGCTCGCACCAACGCCTCGCCGGACTGCGTGGCGCGCCTTCACGGCGTTTTACGCCGAGCTCCTGTCCTGGCTGCTGGTGTTCTCGGTCGGGATCCTGGTCATCCCGGTCTCGCTGCAGATCTTCTCGCGCTACACCGAGCTGATCCCGGCCTACATCTGGACCGAGGAGATGGCGCGCTTTCTTTTCATCTGGACGATCATGATCGGGGCCATGATCGGCGTGCGCGAATCGACGCATTTTGAAGTGGACATCTGGCCGAACGTGGCGCCGCGGGTCGACGCCTTTGCCAGGCTGGTCGGGCGGTTCGGCGTGCTGGCGACCGCCTTCATCTTCGTCTGGGCCGGAATCGAATTCACTAAATTCGCCTGGAACCGCACCTCCGAGCTCGCCGAATTGCCGCTCTGGTACATCCACGTCGCCTGGCCGGTCACCGGCTTCACCTGGATCGCCTTTCTGGGCGAGCAAATTCTCGACGATTTCAAGACCGTGTTCGGGAGACATGCATGACGGGCGCCGTGTTGTCGCCGGGGATCGCGGCGCTCATTCTGTTTGGCGGGTTTTTTCTTCTGATGTTCCTGCGCGTGCCGGTGGCGTTCGCGCTCGGGCTTGCCTGCATCCCGATCCTCGTGATCGAGCCGCGCCTCGACACCATGTCGCTGATGCAGGAAACCTTCAACGCCTACAATTCCTTCATTCTTCTCGCGGTGCCGTTCTTCCTCCTCACCGCCAACCTGATGAATGTCGGCGGCACCACCGACCGGCTGATGGCGCTGTCGCGCACGATGGTCGGGCATTTTCCGGGCAGCCTCGCGCAGATCAACGTCGTGCTGTCGATTTTCTTCGCCGGCATTTCGGGCTCCTCCACCGCCGACGCCGCCAGCCAGTCGAAAATCTTCATCGAGGCGCAAACGCGGGAAGGCTACGATCTTTCGTTCTCGGTCGCGATCACCGCCGTATCGGCGGTTCTCGCCGTCATCGTTCCGCCCTCGATCCTGATGATCGTGTGGGGCGGCATTCTCACGGTGTCGATCGGCGCGCTGTTCCTCGCCGGCATCCTGCCCGGCATCTTGATCGGGCTCGCGCAAATGGCGACGGTGCATGCCTATGCCAAGGCGCGCGGCTATCCGACCTATCCGCGCTCGACCTGGCATCAGTTGTTCTGCGCGTCCTGGCTCGCGATCCCGGCCTTGATGACGCCGGGCATCATCATCGGCGGCAAGATTTTCGGCTGGTTCACCGCGACCGAATCCGCCTGCATCGCGGTGCTGTATGCCGGCTTCCTCTCGCTCCTCGTCTATCGCGAGATGGACCTGAAGGGGCTCTACGGGGCGCTGCTTGACACCGGCAAGCTCGCCGGCATCGCGCTCTTTTGCGTGGGCACCGCCAGCACCTTCGGCTGGCTGCTGGCTTATTACAGAATCCCGGAAGCGATCCTGACCGGCGTGACGGCCTGGGGCATGGGCTTCGTGGCCACCGGCTTCTTCATTTCGCTGGTCTTCCTCGTCATCGGCGCGTTTCTCGACGCCATTCCCGCCATCATCATCTGCGCGCCGATCCTGGAGCCGCTCGCCAAGGGTGTAAGCATGGACCCGGTGCATTTCGCCATGATCGGCATCGTGTCGCTCGCCTTCGGCCTCGTGACGCCGCCTTACGGGCTGTGCCTGATGATCGCCTGCTCGATCGCGGGCATCCGTGTCCGCGATGCCATCAAGGACACCATGCTCATGCTGATCCCGATGTTCGTCGTGCTCGGCCTCGTGATCCTGTGGCCGCAGGTGTCGCTGTTCCTGCCGAGCCTGATCTCGCCGGAGTTTTTGCGGTAACTTGTCATTCCGGGGCGCGGAC
>CAYJNT010000028.1:0-18192 GCA_964370945.1 uncultured Hyphomicrobiales bacterium
GCGGCGTCTTCAATCCTTGGGGCCCCGCTTCCCTTTGACCCCGATCTCGCGGCTTGCGCCGGTCGGGAGGGTGTAAGGATCGAGCCCTGGGCGTCTGTCTTACGCCAGGAGGCCGTATCCAAGGACTCCCGGGACCACGATTGCGAATCGTGGCCGCAGGCGCCGCTCTCCATCCACACTCAGCACGCCTGCAGAGCGCCCCTCGGTGGATGGGGATGAGTCCGGACTAGTGTTCAGAGTGATCAGCGTCAACCGGCGAGCAAGAAATGCAACAAAGACGCGGATCGCCAGCATCAAGCCGGCCATGACGATGGGAGCGAATCGAGCGCATCTCTGGCGGTGTCATGGCCGCACGTGTTGCGGCCAAACGACGACGATCGATTGGCTTTCCCTCTCCCCGAGGGAAGAAAACGCCGGGCGCACGGGCCCTGCATAACCCTCATGCACTGCTGCGATTGACGGGTCCCGAAGCGCCGGGGAACATGCTTCCGCCTTGTCGGGAAAAATGCCGGTGTCAAAGATCCATTTCGAAGACTTCAAGCCCGGCCTGTTCGCGCAATACGGCCCGCGGCCGGTTTCGCGCGAGGAGATCGTCGCCTTCGCGGCCGAGTTCGATCCGCAGCCGATGCATCTCGACGAGAACGCCGCGCGCGAGACCATGCTGGGCGGGCTCTCGGCGTCGGGCTGGCACACCTGCGGCATCATGATGCGCATGTTGTGCGACGGCTTCCTGCTCAACTCCTCTTCCCTCGGCGCCAATGCGGTCGACGAAGTGTGCTGGATCAAGCCGGTGCGACCCGGCGATGCTCTCACCTTGCGCATCACCGTGCTCGAGACCCGCGCCTCCAAAAGTCGTCCCGATATCGGCTTCGTCACCGTGCTGATCGAGATGATCAACCAGACCGGCACCGTGGTGATGACGTTGAATAATGCCCTCATGTTTGGAACGCGGGCGGGTGCTCCGGCGTGAAGTATTTCGAGGACATCCAGGTCGGCGACTGCAACGAGCTCGGTTCGCATCATTTCAGTGCCGACGAGATCAAGACATTTGCCCAGCGCTTCGATCCGCAGCGCTTCCATGTCGACGAGGCGGAAGCCGAGCGCACGCATTTCGGCAAGCTGTGCGCCTCCGGCTGGCACACGGCGTTTCTCTGGATGCGGGCGCTGGTGGAATTTCGCCGGCGCGACGCCGATGCCGCCCGCGCGCGCGGCGAGCCGGTCGCCAAGACCGGCCCCTCGCCCGGCTTCCGCGACCTGCAATGGCTCAAGCCGGTTTATGCCGGCGATACCATCAGCTTCGCATCGGAAGTGGCCGAGAAACGGCCGTCGAACAGCCGGCCGGAATGGGGCATTCTGCGCCTGCACAATACCGGCACCAACCAGAATGGCGAGCTCGTGATCTCGTTCGTCTCAACCACTTTCGTCGAGCGGCGTCCGACCGCATGACCGCCGCCGCGACAAGTTCCGGTCGAGACGCAAAGCGCGATGAGCGTCGCGCCCTGGGCGTGGCGTCGGGCGCGCACGCGCTGCATGACGGCTACACCGATCTTATTTATGTGATGCTGCCGCTCTGGCAGGCGGAATTCGGTCTGTCCTACGCGGCGATCGGCGCGCTGCGCGGCCTGTTCGCCGGCACGATGGCGGGCCTGCAAATTCCGGCCGGGTATCTTGCCGAGAAATTTAGGCCCGCATCCGTCCTTGCCGCCGGCACCGCGCTCGCCGGGCTTGGCTATTGTCTCGCCGGTTTATCCGGCAGCTTCCTGATGCTCGCGGTCGCGCTCGCGATCGGCGGCATCGGCGCCAGCACGCAGCATCCGATCGCCTCCGCTCTGGTCGCGCGTGCGTTCAGGGGACCGCGCTCGCTGAAAGCGCTCGGCGGCTACAATTTCGCCGGCGACATCGGAAAGATGACGGTCCCTGCACTCGCGGCGCTGATGGTCGCGGTGATGCCGTGGCGGCCGGCGCTTGGCATTCTCGGCGTGGCGGGGATCGCCGCAGCCGCCGCCATTCTGTTGCTGACACCGCGTTATTCGGCGCTTGCGGCGGCGAAACAGGGGCACGAAACGTCCGCACGCGGACGGGCGAACCGGCTCGGATTTCCGACGCTGCTGTCTGTCGGCGTGATCGACAGCGCGACGCGGATGGGATTCCTCACCTTTCTTCCCTTCATCCTGACCGCCAAGGGCGCGAGCCTGCCGTTGATCGGCATCGCGCTCACCTTGATCTTTGCCGGCGGCGCGGCCGGCAAACTCGTCTGCGCTTTCGTCGGTGCACGCATTGGCGTCACGGCCACGGTTTGCCTGACCGAAACACTGACCGGAATTCTGATTCTCGCGATCCTGCCGCTGCCGCTCGAGGCGGCGATCGCCATTCTTCCGCTGATCGGGATCGCGCTCAACGGCACGTCGTCCGTGCTGTACGGTTCGGTGCCCGATCTCGTCGCGCCGGAAAAGCATGCCCGCGCCTTCGGCATCTTTTACACCGGCACGATCGGCGCCGGCGCGATTGCGCCGTTGCTTTACGGATTTATCGGCGACGCGTTCGGCGTCACCGCAGCCGTGACCGTGATTGCCCTGCTGGTGCTCATCACCATTCCGCTGGCGCTGATCCTGCGGCCGCTGCTCCCGCGCAGCTCATAACTTGCCTCGGCGCAGCATGTCTTCATGCCGCCGCCCCTTCGTAGGGTTTGATCTTGCGCAGGTCCCGCTCGATCTTGTCTTGCGTACTCTCGACATCGTACTGCGCTTGCATGTTGATCCAGAACTGGGCGGAGGTTCCAAAGAACTTCGAGAGGCGCAGCGCAGTGTCGGCAGTGATCGCGGTCTGCTCGGTGGCAATGCGCTCGATACGCGTGCGCGGCACGCCGATCTCGGCCGCGGCCGCGCCCGCTGACAGCTTCAGGGGAATGAGAAATTCCTCACGCAGCACTTCACCCGGATGCACCGGGGGCAGCTTTTTCGTCATCATCGTTCTCCGGTCACTTGTCCTATACGCAACTGGCGAGTCCTAAGCAGCGGAATCCATACCAGCATGCAGGGTGGGCAAAGGCGCGAAGCGCCGTGCCCACGCAGACCCGCGTGGGCTTCGCTTCGCTCAGCCCACTCTACGATTCTCGCCAATCCCCAAGCACGGATTGCACGAGCGTCAGCGCGGCGACCGCCGCGGTGTCGGCGCGCAAAATTCGCGGGCCGAGCGCGAGACGCACGATGTTGGGGCGCCGCATCAGGCGCTCGCGTTCCTCCTCGGTGAACCCGCCTTCCGGGCCGATCAGCACCGCAAGCGAAGGCCGCGCCGCCTTCAGCGCCGACAACGCGGCGACCGGATCGGCATGATCGGCGCGCTCGTCGCAAAAAATCAGGACGCGCCCGGCATCGAGCGCGGACATCACGGTTTCAAGCGGCGCCGGCCCGGCAATGTCGGGGATCGTCAGGATGCCGCATTGCTCGGCCGCCTCGATCGCGTTCGCGCGCATGCGCTCAAGATTGACTCGCGTTGCCTGCGTGTGGCGGGTCATCACCGGCTGCAATTGCGAGACGCCGAGTTCCACCGCCTTCTGCACCATGTAATCGAGCCGCGCATGCTTGAGCGGGGCGAACAGATAATGCAGATCGTTCGGCCTCGTCTGCTCGCGCACCTGTTCGCGAAGGACGAGCGAGGCGGATTTCTTCGCGCTGCGATCGAGCGCGCCGAGCCACTCGCCGTCGCGGCCGTTGAACACGAGCACGGCGGCGTCCTGTCCCATCCGCAGCACATTGCAGAGATAGTTCGTCTGCATCCGCTCCAGCGGCACGATCCCGCCGGCGATCAGCAGCGCGTTCACGAACAGCCTTGGCGTGCGGAAATCGTAAGACGGCATGGCTATTCGTCGCACCTGTGCAAGACCTGTGATTGACCCGCAAATCGCCGTCGTTTCCGCCCGCGCGGACGCTATATTTCGGACCCGTGTTAAGACAATCGCCGCGTTGTTGCCGGAATCCAAGGGTTGTTAACGGCGCGGCGGGCCTTTACGAAACGGTCGGGGACGGCGCAACTCGGGAGATATGCAATGACAACGGCCCGCATTGCACCTTGGGCTGTCTTGGGTTCGCTTCTGGCCACGGTGCTTTCGGCCGCTTTGCCGGCCACGGCACAAAACTGGCCAAGCAATCCGCCCGCCGCCGGACCGGGTCAATTCCCGCCGGCCAACGCTCCCGCTCCGGCCTCCGGGGGGGCCGGACAATTTCCGCCCGCCAATAGCCCGAACGTGCTGCCCGCCCAGCCGGGATCGGTTCCGCCGCCGTCGCAATGGGGCAAGGCCGCCGCCCCGGCGGCGCAGCATCCGGCTTGGGGCGGAGGTGGCGCAGCCGCCGCGCGGCCGGGCGCTTCGGCCGGAGGCGGCGGCGCCCCGCCCTGCGCCAACGAATTCATGCCGCTGCGCAACGACGCCCAGACCAAGGGCATGGCGATCAAGGCGGCGATCGACCGCAAGGCGGAACGAGCGGACGTCTGCAAGGTGTTCCGGGCCTTCATCGCGGCCGAAGCGAAGGTGGTTAAATTCGTGCAGGAGCACGGATCGCGCTGTTCCATTCCGGCTGACGCCGTGAAGGTGATGAAGACCAATCACGGCAAGTCGGTCAGCATGAGCAACCGCGTGTGCAACGCGGCCGGACCCGGCCCCAAGGCGCCGCCGCCGAGCCTGAGTGATGCGCTCGGCACCGCGCGCATTCCGGATTCGTCCAACGTCAAGACCGGCAAGGGCGGCACCTTCGACACCCTAGGCGGCAGCGCGATCGCACGATGACAACCGGCGGCCGCGTTGCCGATGCGACCGGCAACTGGGTCGACACCATCGCGCCGTTATGGACGCGGCCCTATCTGCGGCTGGCGCGGCTCGACCGCCCGATCGGTTCCTGGCTGCTGCTGATGCCGTGCTGGTGGTCGGCCGGCCTTGCAACAATCGCATCCGGCGCGCGATTTCCCGATCCCTGGCATGTCGTTCTGTTTTTCGTCGGCGCGTTCGCGATGAGGGGTGCTGGCTGCACCTGGAACGACTTCGTCGACCGCGATCTCGACACCAAAGTCGAGCGCACGCGCTCGCGTCCGATACCCTCCGGCCAGGTGACGCCGACACAGGCGCTGGTTTTTCTCGCGCTGCAGGCGCTGGTCGGTCTTGTTGTGCTGCTGCAATTCAATCCATTCACGATCGCGACCGGGATAGCGTCGCTTGGAACGGTCGCGATCTATCCGTTCCTCAAGCGCGTGACGCATTGGCCGCAGATCGGATTGGGCCTCGCCTTTTCCTGGGGTGCGCTGATGGGCTGGCCGGCCGTCTTCGCGCGGCTCGATGCGCCGGCATTCATTCTCTATGCCGGATCGATCTCGTGGGTGATCGCCTACGACACGATCTATGCGCATCAGGACCGCGAGGACGACGCGCTGATCGGCATCAAGTCGACCGCGATCCTGTTCGGCGAAAAAACAAAACCGATTCTGGCGGTGTTTTTTGCGGCTGCCGTCGTGCTGATCGGGATTGCGGGCATTCTCGCCCATGCCGGATTGTGGTTCGCGCTGGGCCTTGCCGCGTTCGCCGCGCACCTGACATGGCAGGTACGCAGCCTCGATATTTCCGATCCGGCGTTGTGCCTGCGGCTGTTCAAGTCCAATCGCGACGCCGGATTGATCCTGTTCGCGGGAATGATTTTAGACGCGGTGTTGTAGGGTGGGCAAAGGCGCGTCAGCGTACGCAAGTCGGGTTTACCCGACTTGCGCCCTTATAACGCTGATCTCGGGTAAACCCGAGATCAGTTGCCCACGCGATGCCGCGTGGGCTTCGCTTCGCTCAGCCCACCCTACGAATTCCTCCAGGAGCTGTCGGCTCAATTCCGCGCGATGATCTCGCGCTCGCCGCGATGCACGTTGGCGCCGTCGATGCGGCGGCCGGCCTTGCGGCGCAGAAGGATCGATGGCCGGCGGCGCTTGAGCACCGAACGGCGGCGCCGGCGCGGCTGTGCGTCATCGAGGGCGACCGCGCCAAGTCGCTCGAGCACTTCGCGGACCGCGCCATCGCTCTCGGCAACGAGCAAAGGCAGCCCGAGCACGCGGCCCCAGGCTTTCCAGATCGCGCTGACATTGTCGCTGTCCGACGCGGCATAGAGCGGAATGCAGAGCGCATCGTCATTGTGGTCGAGCGTGAGGGTGACCGCGGCCGGCTGCTCGCCGACTGCCGGCGCAAGCCGCAGCGCGATGCCCCGGAACGCCGAAACCGGCACGCCGACTTTCATGCGCATGCCGCGAACGGCACGACGCAACACGACATGTTCGCGATGAAGTTCCACCTGGCGCACTTGCCCGTCCGCCCCCTGGTCTTTCGCCGGGTAGCGGACGGGTAGTGCGAATGGATCGAGCCGCAACGCGCGACCCGACCCGGCAGGTGGGATCCCGCCGGTCTCCATGTGACGCCTCAAACCAACTCCCCTCGGGCTTTTTTCGCCCGTTATGGCCGTCAAGATGCCATAGAGCTTTCGGAATCCGCTTAACGAGGCTGGTTAATCCGGCGTTTCGGCGCCAGTACCGGCGCTGATGCTTGATAGCGCGTTGCCAACGATGATTGACGACACCTTTCCGGGGCGCGGAAAATGCGCGCAGCCGCGGTAATGCTTTGCGCTTGTCAGACGGCAGCGGCGCGCCTAAATCGACCTGAGATTCTTCGGTTTGATCGCATTTTCTGCGGCGAACCTCTCCTCTCGCCGGACAATGCGACGCATGACATCCCTCCTCGATCAATCCTCGCTGACCGATCTCGCCGAAAGCCTGGTGCGCGCCGCGCGCAAGGCGGGCGCCGATACCGCCGACGCGGTCGCCGTGCGCTCGGTGTCGGCGGCGGTCGAAGTGCGCGACGGCGCGGTCGAGGAATCGGAGCGCTCGGAAAGCGACGATCTCGGCCTGCGCGTGTTCGTCGGACGCAAGCAGGCGGTGGTTTCGACGAATGACATCAAAGGCGCCGGGCCGGCGGCCCTTGCCGAACGCGCGGTCGCGATGGCGCGGGTCGCGCCGGACGATCCTTATGCGGGCCTCGCCGATGCCGACCGCCTGACGCACAAGTTTCCCGATCTCGATCTCGTCGATCCGGACATTCCCGCGACCGCGCATCTGGAAAAACTCGCGCGCGCGGCCGAAGCGGCCGGGCTCGCGGTCAAGGGCGTGACCAAATCCGGCGGCGCCTCGGCCTCGGCCGGGATCGGCGGCATGGTGCTGGTCACGAGTCACGGCTTTTCCGGCGCCTATCTCGGCTCGCGCCACTCGCTCTCGATGATGGCGATCGCCGGCGAAGGCACCGGCATGGAGCGCGACTACGAATTCTCCTCCAAGACGCATGCGGCGGATCTCGATTCACCCGAGCACGTCGGCAAAGTCGCGGGCGAGCGCACGGTCAAGCGCGTCAATCCGCGCAAGGTGTCCACCCGCAAGGTGCCGGTGATTTTCGATCCGCGCGTCGCGGGCTCGCTGGTCGGGCATCTCGCCAGCGCCGCCAATGGCAATTCCGTCGCGCGCAAGACGAGCTTCCTGCGCGAGAAGATGGGTGAGCGGATTTTCGCGCCCGGCATCCGGATCATCGACGATCCGCTGATCCCGCGCGGCCAGCGCTCGCATCCTTTCGATGGCGAAGGCGTGAGCGGGAAACGGCTGGCGATCGTCGAGGACGGCGTGCTCAAAAGCTGGCTCCTCGACTCCGCGACCGGCCGCGAGCTCGGCATGCCGACCACCGGACATGCATCGCGCGGCGTGTCGTCGCCGCCCTCGCCCGGACCGAGCAACCTGCATCTCGAAGCAGGCCTCGTCACGCCGGAACAGCTGATCGCGGAAACCAGCGAAGGCCTGTACGTCACCGACCTGATCGGCATGGGCGTCAATCTCGTCACCGGCGATTACAGCCGCGGCATCGCCGGCTTCTGGGTCGAGAACGGCGCGCTGACTTACCCGGTCAGCGAAGTGACCATCGCCGGGCATCTGTCGGACATGTTCCGCACGCTCACGCCGGCGAACGACCTGCAATTCCGCTACGGCACCAATTCGCCGACCGTCCGCATCGAGGGCCTGACCATTGCCGGCCAATGACGCCGGGGAATTCGCGCGCGAAGCCCGCCATCTGGCCGACGTGTTGCGGGAGGCCGGCGAGATCGCGCTCAAGACCTTCCGCGGCAACGTCCGCTCCTGGATCAAGGGCCACAACTCGCCCGTCAGCGACGCCGATATCGCGGTCGACACTTTCCTGCGCGAACGCCTGTCGCGTCCGGGCGTCGGCTGGCTGTCGGAGGAGAGCCCCGACGATGCGACCCGGCTCGACGAGGAGCGCATCCATATCGTCGATCCGATCGACGGCACGCGCTCCTATCTTGCCGGGCGCGAGGATTGGACGATCTGCGCGGCCTTGGTGGAACGTGGACGTCCGGTGGCATCCGCGGTTTATGCGCCCGTGCTCGACGACATGTATGTCGCCTCCCTGGGCGGCGGCGCGACGCGCAACAATGCGCGGATCGAAACGACAGGCGGCGCCGCGCTCGACGGCGCGCGCATTGCCGGCCCGCAGCATCATCTCGAACGGATCGCGAAAGCCGCGCCCGGCATCGTCCTCGTGCCCAAGATTCACTCGCTGGCCTTGCGTCTCGCCCGGGTCGCCGGCGGCCAGATCGACGCCGCATTCGCCTCCGTGAATGCGCGGGACTGGGACCTTGCGGCAGCGGACCTTTTGGTGCACGAAGCCGGGGGCGCGATGACCGGCGTTTCGGGGGAATCACTGGTCTATAACTTGCATAATCCGGTGCATGGCGCGCTGATCGCGGCGGGACGCGCGCGTCATGATGCGCTGATCGCCCTCGTGCGACCGGATCGGAAATTTTTCTCGTAATTCAGCCGTCATCGTTCTGCGGCTCATTCTGGGAAGCGCGAATGTCCAAGAAACCGACCAGGCAATTGTTGCATCTCGTCTTCGGCGGCGAGCTCACGCGTATCGACGACGTGGAATTCAAGGACCTCTCCAAGGTCGACATGGTTGGAGTTTTTCCAAACTACGCGTCCGCCTACACCGCCTGGAAGGCGAAGGCGCAGCAGACCGTCGACAACGCGCAGATGCGCTATTTCATCGTGCATCTGCACCGCCTGCTCGATCCCGACGCGACGCCGCCGAAGCCGCGCTGAACCGACAAGACGGCAGACCGGGTATGGTGTCCTTCAAGCGGATCGCGCGAACGCGCTGGGTGCAAAAGACCGTCGGGGTGGTCGCCGCCGAATACCTCCGTCTGGTATATTGGACCAGCCGGCTCGTCACCGAACCGGCTGACATCTATGAACGCGTCATCCCCGATCTCCCGGTCATTCTCGCGATGTGGCACGGACAGCATTTCATGGCGCCCTTCATCAAGCGGCCGCATCTGCCCGCCAAGACGCTGATCTCGCGGCATCGCGACGGCGAAATGAATGCGATCGCCGCCGAATGGCTCGGCGTCGAGACCATTCGCGGCTCGGGCGATCATGGCAACGGATTCCATCGCAAGGGCGGCGTCAGCGCCTATCGCGAGATGCTGGACGCGCTCGAGCAAGGATACAGCGTGGCGTTGACCGCCGATGTTCCGAAAGTCGCGCGCGTGGCCGGCCCCGGCATCGTGCGGCTGGCCCGCGATTCCGGACGGCCGATCTATCCGGTGGCGATTGCGTCGAGCCGCCGCGTCGAATTCGACAATTGGGATCGCTCGGTGATGAATCTGCCGTTCAGCCGCATCGCCGGCGTGGTCGGAAAACCGATCCGCGTCGCCGCGACCAGAGACGAGGCGGCGCTGGAAGCGGCGCGGCGCGACGTCGAAGCGTCGTTGAACGCGGCCACCGCGCGCGCCTACGCGATCGCCGACGGACACGGATAATCTCATGGCCCCAGCCAAGCGATTGCCGATAACCTTGCGCGCCTACCGCTTCGCGTCGGCGGCGATGACGCCGCTCGCGCCGGCCTGGCTGGCCTATCGCCTGAAGCGCGGCAAGGAAAACCCGGAGCGCGTGATCGAGCGCCGCGGCGAGACCGCGATGGAACGCCCGCAAGGTCCGCTGGTCTGGGTGCATGGCGCAAGCGTCGGCGAATTGATGGCCATCCTGCCGCTGGTCGAAAAGCTGCGCGCGGCGGATTTCGGCGTGCTGGTGACATCCGGCACGGTGACGTCCGCCAATCTCGCGCGCGACCGGTTTCCGCCCGACGTGATCCACCAATTCATCCCGCTCGATGCGCCGCGCTTTGTCGCGCAATTTCTCAACCGCTGGCAACCGGACCTCGCGCTGTTCACGGAATCCGACATCTGGCCGAACCTGATCCTGGCGGCCGCCAAGCGCCGCATCCCGCTGATCATCGTCAATGGCCGCGTGTCGGAGCGCTCGTTCCAGCGCTGGCGCGCATTGCATGGCACCGCCAAGGCGCTGATTGGCCGCTTCGAGCTTTGCCTTGCGCAATCCGGGCTCGATGCCAACCGCTTTTCACAATTGGGCGCGCCGCAGGTCGAGGTCACCGGCAATCTCAAGCTCGACGTTCCGGCGCCGCCGATCGATAACGACAAGCTGAAAGCGTTGAAGGACGCCATCGGCAACCGGCCCGTGGTCGCGGCCACGTCCACGCATCCGGGCGAAGAGATCGCGATGATCGAGGCGCATCGCCGGCTGTGGTCGGCCTTTCCCGGACTGCTCACGGTGATCGTGCCGCGCCATCCCCAACGCGGCCGCGACATCTACAATCTCGCCGAACGCGCCGGCCAGGCGCCCGCCTTGCGCTCGCAGCGTCAGATGCCCGACCGCCACACCCAGATCTACATCGCCGACACCATGGGCGAGCTCGGGCTGATCTACTCGCTGGCGCCGATCGTTCTCGTCGGCGGCTCGCTCGTGGAGCATGGCGGGCAAAATCCGATCGAGGCGGTCAAGCTCGGCGCCGCGGTGCTGCACGGTCCGCATGTCCACAATTTCGCGGACATCTACGCCGCGCTCGATGCGTCGCGCGGCGCCGTCGAGGTCAACAATCCCGACGATCTGACACGCGGCGTGGGGCGCTGGCTGCAGGATCCGGCCGCGCGCAAATTCGCCGCCGAGGCCGGCCAGAAAACCGTGGCGCGGCTCGGCGGCGCGCTCGATCGCACGGTCGCGGCGCTCGAACCCTATCTCCTGCAGCTTCGGCTCACGCACCGGCCGGCCGATGCGTGACCCGTCCTTCTGGTGGGACAAGGCGGCCCTTCCCGCCTGGCTGTTGCAACCTGTCGCGTTGATCTACGGCGCCGTCGCCGCGTCCCGCATGCGAAAGGCAGGCAGCAGCGCCGGCATCCCGGTCATTTGCGTCGGCAATTTCACGCTTGGCGGCGCCGGCAAGACGCCAACGGCCATCGCCATTGCGCGCCTCCTGACCGAAAGCGGAAAGGCGCCGTTCTTCCTGTCGCGCGGCTATGGCGGGCGGCTGTCGGGGCCCGTGCGTGTCGATCCGGCGATCCACAGTGCCGCCGACGTCGGCGACGAGCCGCTGTTGCTCGCGCGTCACGCTCCGGCCGTCGTGTCGCATGACCGCGTGGCCGGCGCGGCCTTCGCACGCGAAGCGGGCGCCGACGTCATCGTGATGGATGACGGCTTGCAGAACCCGTCGCTGCAGAAAGACCTGACGATTGCCGTCATCGATGCGCGGCGCGGTTTGGGGAATGGTCTTGTATTTCCGGCCGGACCGCTGCGCGCGCCGCTGTCGGCGCAACTCGAGAAAACCAATTGCATCCTGTTGATCGGCGACGGACGGCAGACGCCGCCGGCGATCAACGGGCTCGCGCATACGAAGAACCGGCCGCTGTTCCGCGCGCGGCTCGAGCCCGACGGCAATGCCATCAAGGCGCTCGGCCGGCGCAAGCTCCTTGCCTTCGCCGGCATCGGCGATCCGGAAAAATTCTTTATGACTTTGGCCGGCGCGGGCCTCGAAGCGGTGGCCGAGGAGAGTTTCGCCGATCACCATCCCTATAATGCGGCCGATGCCGAACGCCTGCTCGCGCTCGCCGAAAGCAAGAATCTCATTCCGGTCACGACCGAAAAGGATCTGGTGCGGCTCTCTGGAAGCGATCCGGCGGTTGCGAAGCTCGCGGCCAAAACGCGCGCGATCCCGGTCAGCCTGGTGTTCGAGGATGGCGCGGCCGTGAAAAAGCTGGTGCTGCGCGCCGGGCAATCTCCGGACAGCCGATAGCGACCGCGGCGCGCGCTCGTGGCGACTTCGTCGGCGAAATTTGAGATCAGCGATGCTTCCCCATTCCGAATCGGCTTCTGGCCGGAACGTGCTTGCGCAGCGTTTCGTTGATCTTGGTCTGCCAGCCGCCGCCGAGCGAACGATATGCGGCAAGCACATCCTTGTCGATGCGCAGCGAGACAAGTTGCTTCTTCTCGTCTTCCGCTTTCGGCGGCCGTCCGATCCGCGACTTCTCCAGAATGCCGGGCAGCACTTCGCTGGCCGGTCGCATGTTGGCGAACATCTCTTTGGTCAGCGTCGGGCTCTCCACGTCAGACACGGTCCGGCGCTTGCGCGATTGATTAGCGGGTTTCTTCATACAACTTGACCTCTCTTGTTGGCCTACCGGAGCGAGATGATGTGCATCGCGCCCTCACGCGGGGTGAAGATCAGCACATGCGCGCACGCTCGCCGATCATCCCATAAGCGACATAGCGGTCTTCGCCGTAATCCTTACGCGTGTCTTGCACGACCAATGCTGTGCTCCAGTCGAAATCGGCGGCAGCATCAAACGCCACGCGGTGCTTCTTCAGGTTTTTGGCGGCCTTGACCGGGTCGCAGGTGTAGATCGGATTCATGTCTTTTTTGTAGCTACAAAAAAGACATGGCGTCAATTACTTTTTGTAGCTACAAATACAAGACTTCTGTTTCGCGGGGGGATCACAGGCGGATGCCTCGCTCGCGTCAGCGCGTCGCCAATCCCCAGAACCGGCCGATCTCGCGCGGAGCGCAAACGCCGGCCGCCGTCACGAAATCCCCCTCCCGTCCGCACGGCGAAGCCCCGCCGGTTTCGATCGGGAAGGCATGCTTGAGACCTTGAACAAGGACGCTCTCGACGCGCGCATGTCCGGCAGCGTCTGCGTAGTGGGTGCGCGTCAGCGCTCCGCTCGACTCGACACGGCCTTGCGCGTCCGCGATGCCGTGCAAAGCCGTCCATTGCTCGACCAGCTCGCGCTGATTGGCGGGCACCACGCGCGCGTCGGCACTGCCTTGCCAGATCGAGACCGGCGGAAATTTCCGCTCGCCGGCGGCGACCTTGCGGCGCCATTCCGCCGCCGGATGATCGACGCCCGGATTCATGCAGCGCAACGCCTGAGACACGGTCTCGGCGCATCGATACGGGACGCCGGCAACGATGGCGCCGCCGGCGAACAATTCCGGATAGGCCGCGAGCATCGTGGCGGTCATGGCGCCGCCGGCGGAAAACCCGGCGATGAAGATACGCGCGCGGTCGAGTGAATAGCGGCCGATCATCGTCTCGATCATCTGGCGGATCGAGAGCGCTTCGCCCTTGTCACGCACATTGTCTTCCGGCTCAAACCAGTTGAAGCAGCCGTTCTGATTGTTTGCGCCGCCCCATGTGACCGCCCAGGGCGGCACATACACATCGTGGTAATAGCTGGGCAGGCCCTTCTGCTCCGGCAGCAGCAGCGCGACCTTGGCGTCGTCCGCGAGCGCGAGCCAGCCGGCGTCACGCGCGAAATCGGCGGCCTTTTGCTTGCAGCCATGCAGCACGACGACGAGCGCGGCGGGCGACGCGAGCCGCTCGGGCACATAGCTGAACATGCGCAGGTTGCCGGGATTAGAGCCGAAGCGCGTTTCCTCGCGCGGATCGGCAGCGTGAGACGCGTTGATCACGCACAGGAAGAGAAAAGCAATCCGGACGATGGACGACAAAGACGCATGCCCGCGCGGGCGCCGTGCTGTCGATCGGTGTGCCCGCGGCCTAATCGCGGCTTTCCCGCTGCCGCCGCAGCACAGCCTCCGGCGTCGAATAAGCCTCCTGCCGGTCGACGCTCCAATATTTGAGCTCTTCCAGCGGGATCGGCAGATCGGTCACCGCGCAGCGCACGAACGCGCCCGGCCGCACGATCCGGAAATCGCCGTCCAGAAATTTGACTTCGGCTTCGCCCGCCATCGGCGGCGTCCGGTTCGATCGGTCGAGCAATCTGGCCTCCTTGCGCCGGATCGACGGATATATGCGGCTCAGACCATTAGCATAAGGATTGCGCGCATCCTGTAAAACCTGTTCCTGCAATATTCATCTTGGGGTGGTAACGTTCCGGCGCGGCCAAATTGGGATTGCAGGCCAATGTTGCAGGCTATGCGCATTTTCATCGCCCCGATTTCGCTTTTGATTCCAATCGTTCCCGTCGCGGCAGCCGAGAAAATCGAGTTCGGCGTCGGCGAATATCGTCTCCACGCGGAATTATACCGCCCGGCCGGCAACGGGCCGTTCCCGACCATTGTCGCGCTGCATGGCTGCAATGGGCTCCGCGACGCCGCCGGCCGGACGCGACCGCTTTATGCCGATTGGGGCGAGAGACTCGCCGCGCAGGGCATGGCCGTCCTGTTTCCGGACAGCTACGGCTCGCGCGGGCTCGGCTCGCAATGCCGCGTGCGCAACCGCGCCGTGCAGCCGTACCGCGAGCGCGTCGCCGATGCGCAAGCCGCGCGACACTGGCTGCAGATGCAGGACTGGGTTCAGAAGGACCGCGTCGGTTTGCTCGGCTGGTCGAATGGCGCGATCGCGACGCTCTGGACCGTGCGGCCGCGCACCGTAGTGAAGGACGGCCAGCCGGATTTCCGCTCGGCTGTTGCATTCTATCCCGGCTGCCGCCGCCTTGTTGAACGCGGATGGAGCGCGCGCATTCCGACGCTGATCCTGGTCGGCGCCGCCGACAACTGGACCCCGGCGCGCGATTGCGAGCAGATGGTCGCGGGCGCGCGCGGCCGCTCGGCACGCGCCGGCATCGTCAAATATCGCGACGCCTATCATTCGTTCGACCGGGCAAATCTGCCGGTGATGGAACTGCGCGGGCTCGCCTTCACGCCGGACGGCTCCGGCCGCGCGCATATCGGCGGCAACCCGGAGGCGCGTGCGGATGCGCTCAAGCGCGTCCCGCAATGGCTGAAGCGGTGAGCGTCTAGGATTTGGCGACGGCGGTGACGAGCAGGATCAGGCTCAACAGGCCGAGGCCGGCGCGCACCAAGTGCGAATATTCCCATCGATCGCGCAGCTGCGTCCAATCGCCCGGATCGGAACCGGATTTTCGATAGAGTGGATCGAACGAGAAGAAATCTCTTCCGGCTCTGCTCAGCTCGGTGCCCTGGAGCCAGAAATTATTCACCGGATGCGTCAGCAACCAATAGGCGGCGTGCATCACCAAGAGCGCGACGAAAGCGCTTGCCGTCAGCCAGAACGCGGCGCCGGGCGGCGTCAAGAACAGCAGAATGAGCGTCATCAGCACAGAAAGCGGCTCAGCGGCGCCGCCGATCGAAAAGCCGGGATAGTAAATCTGCTGCACCGCCAGATATTGTTCCTTCGCCAATCGCATCTTGCCCGGAAATTCGAGGGCGTGCGCCAGCGCGAGCGCCATCGTAACGGAAACAAACAAGACGGCGAGAACCTGCGCGACGTGAAGCATGGCTAATCGCTCCATGACGGTTGGTCTGGTGATCTAACGCGTCGCGCCCGCCGGACGTTCCAACGGCGGAACCCATTCGGTTTGCCGCGCTAGAACAGACTTCCCTGACCCGATCCGCCCTTCGCTTTCGGCTTCGGCGCGGCCGGCGTGCGCACGCCGTCATCGGCGGTGGCGCCGACGCGGCCGTCCGAAAACTCGATATCGATTCGCAAGCCGGGACTGACCGCCGCCGCCGTGCGCAAAGGCACGCCCTTCGGATCGCGCACCAGCGCGAAGCCGCGGCTCAAGACGCCGCGATAGGAAAAGGCATTGAGCAATTGCCCGGCCGAGCGGACACGGTCGCCGCGGCGTGCGAGGTAGGTCGCATAGGCGCGCTGCCCGCGGGTGAAGAAGGAATCGAGGAACACGTGGCATCGCTCGATCCGCGTGCGCAGAAGTGAAGGGGAAAGCCGCCCCGCGATGCGCGAGAATTGCTGATGATGCACATGCGCGTTGGCGCGCAAGGCGCGCGGCAGCCGCTCGGACAGATTGTCGAGCCGCTGCCGGCGGTCGGCGAACAGCCGGTCGGGCGTCGGCAGGGCGCGCGCGAGCGAGCGCAATTCGCGCTTTCGGATTTCGATGCCGCGCTGCCAGCAGGCGACCTGCCGCGCGCCGAGCGCCGCGATCCGGGAGAGAAGCTCCGCGCGCACCGGCACTGCCATCTCCGCCGCCGCGGTCGGCGTCGGCGCCCGGCGGTCGGCGGCGAAATCGATCAGCGTCACGTCGGTCTCGTGGCCGACCGCGGAAATCAGCGGGATCTTGCTGTCGGCCGCCGCGCGCACCACGATCTCCTCGTTGAAGCACCAGAGATCCTCGAGCGAGCCGCCGCCGCGCGCCACGATCAGCACGTCGGGTCTTGGGATTCGTCCGCCTGGCGGCAATTCATTGAAGCCGCGGATGGCGGCGGCGATTTCGAGCGCGGCGCCGTCGCCCTGCACCCGCACCGGCCACACGATCACGTCGCGCGGGAAACGGTCGGCGAGCCGATGCAGAATGTCGCGGATCACCGCGCCGGTCGGCGACGTCACCACCCCGACCACATTCGGCATGAACGGAATGAGCTGCTTGCGCGCCTCCTCGAACAGGCCTTCGGCGGCGAGCTCCTTCTTGCGCTCCTCGAGCTGCTTGAGCAGCGCGCCGATTCCGGCCGGCTCGAGCGTCTCGATCACGATCTGGTAATTGGAGCGGCCGGGATAGGTCGTCAGCCGCCCGGTGACCACGACCTCGAGCCCCTCCTCCGGCTTGATGCGCATCCGCGCGAACGCCATCTTCCAGATCACGGCATCGATGCGCGCGTTCTCGTCCTTGAGCGCGAAATAGACATGGCCGGACGAATGCGGCCCGCGATAGCCGGACACCTCGCCGCGCACGCGCACATAGCTGAAATTGTCCTCCACCGTCCGTTTCAGGGCGGCAGACAATTCCGTGACCGTCAATTCCACAACATTGATGCGCGCGGCGTCAGTCATTATTTCCGAATCTCTTGCAGGCCTTGAGGCCCATGCTACACCAGACGGCGTCTTTAGCCTCAAGACGGCTCCGAAATGAACATCCTGCTCCTCGGTTCCGGCGGCCGCGAACATGCGCTGGCCTGGAAGATCGCGGCAAGCCCGCTCACGGACAAGCTGTATTGCGCGCCCGGCAATGCCGGCATTGCGCAGGAGGCCGAGATCGTCGGCCTCAACATCACCGATCATGCGGCGGTGATCGGCTTCTGCAAAGCGCACCATATCGACCTTGTTGTGGTCGGGCCCGAAGCGCCGCTGGTCGCAGGCATTGTCGACGACCTCGAGGGCGCCGGCGTCAAGACCTTCGGGCCGGCCAAAGCCGCCGCGCGGCTGGAAGGCTCCAAGGGTTTCACCAAGGACATCTGCCGCAACAACAACATTCCGACCGCGGCGTATGAGCGCTTCACCGCCGCGGCGCCGGCGAAGGATTACATCCGCAGCCGCGGCGCGCCGATTGTGGTGAAGGCCGACGGCCTTGCCGCCGGCAAAGGCGTGGTCGTCGCCGAAACAATCGCGCAAGCCGAAGAAGCCGTGGACATGATGTTCGCCGGCAGCCTCGGCGACGCCGGCCATGAAGTCGTGGTGGAAGAATTTCTCGCGGGCGAGGAGGCTTCGTTCTTCGCGCTCTGCGACGGCACGAACGCGATCGCGCTTGCCTCGGCGCAGGATCACAAACGCGCCTTCGACAACGACCAGGGGCCGAATACCGGCGGCATGGGCGCCTATTCGCCCGCCCCGGTGATGACCGCGCCCATGCAAAAGCGCACCATGGACGAGATCATTCTGCCGACCTTGCATGCGATGCGCGCGATGGGCGCGCCTTATAAAGGTGTTCTCTTCGCCGGATTGATGATCACCGCCGAAGGGCCAAAGCTGATCGAATACAATGTCCGCTTCGGCGATCCGGAAACGCAGGTGCTGATGCTGCGGCTGATGTCGGATCTCGTGCCCGCCCTGCTCG
>CAYJNT010000028.1:18292-23316 GCA_964370945.1 uncultured Hyphomicrobiales bacterium
GAAACGCAGGTGCTGATGCTGCGGCTGATGTCGGATCTCGTGCCCGCCCTGCTCGCCTCGCGCGACGGCATGCTGAAGAATTTCGATCTGCGCTGGTATCCCGACCCGGCGCTGACCGTGGTCATGGCGGCGAAGGGTTATCCGGGCGCGTATCAGAAGGGCTCGGTGATCGGCGGGCTCGACGACGCATCGGGCGTCGACGGCGTGGAAATCTTCCATGCCGGAACCAAAGCCGATGGCGCACGCGTTCTTGCCAATGGCGGGCGCGTGCTCAATGTCTGCGCCATCGGCAAGAGCGTGGCCGAGGCGCAGGCGAAAGCCTATGCTGCCATCGCCAAGATCGACTGGCCGGACGGTTTCTTCCGCCGCGATATCGGGCGCCTTGCGATCGAGCGCGAAAGGAAGAGTGCGTGATGGGTTTGTCATTCCGGGGCGCACCGAAAGGCGCGAACCCGGAATCCATATTCCAGAGTCGGGGTTATGGATTCCGGGATCGCTTGCTTCGCAAGCGTCCCGCGAATGACAATTGAGAGAAATTGTTCGGTCCAGTGGCAGAGTGAGGATCATCCATGTCCGATTTAGCCGACCTCTTCCCCGGATACGCATCACACTGGATCGACACGTCGGCGGGCAAGATGTTCGCGCGGTCGGGCGGCGACGGCCCGCCGCTCCTCCTCGTCCACGGCTATGCGCAAACCAACGTGATGTGGCACAAGGTGGCGCCGGCGCTCGCAAAACATTTCACGCTCGTGATCCCCGATCTGCCCGGCTACGGCTGGTCCACTGCGCCGAAACCGGGCGCCTGTCATGCGCCTTACGACAAGCGCTCGATGGCGAATGTGATGATTGAGATCATGGAGAAGCTCGGTCATGTGCGCTTCCGCCTGGCCGGCCATGACCGCGGCGGCCGCGTCGCGTACCGGCTTGCGCTCGATCATCCCGGCCGCGTCGAGAAGCTCGTCACCCTCGACATCATTCCGACCTACGAGATGTGGCACCGCATGGACGACAAGCTCGCCATGAAGGTGTGGCATTGGCCATTCCTGGCGCTGAAACACCCGATGCCGGAATTGCTGATCGAGAAGGACCCGATCGGCTATATCGATTACAAGATGGCGAGCTGGACCAAAACCAAGGACCTCTCCGCGTTCGATCCGCGTGCGCTCGCGCATTATCATGCGTTCTTCTCCGATCCGCTGCGCATCCACGCGACCTGCGAGGATTACCGCGCGGGACGCACCACCGATCTCCAGAACGACGAGGCCGACCGCAAGGCCGGAAAGAAGATCACCGTTCCGATGTGTGCGCTCTGGGGCACGGCGGGAATCCCGGGTGCCAGCGGTCCGCTGGCGATCTGGAAGGAATGGGCCAACGACGTGACCGGCGCGCCGATCGATTCCGGGCATTTCGTCTGTGAGGAGAACCCGGACGACACCGCAAAAGCGATGCTGGATTTCCTGAAAAAATGACGGTCACGCTGCGTCCCGCCCGGCGCGACGAGGTTCCGGCGATTGTCGCCATGCTCGCCGATGACGGGCTCGGCCGTGGCCGCGAAGCGGTATCGGACCTCGCGATCTATTACGACGCCTTCGACGAGATGGCGAAGGAACCCAACAATCGTCTCCTTGTTGCAGAACAGGACGGCGCACTCGTCGGCACCTTGCAGATCACGTTCATCCGCGGCTTGAGCCGCAAGGGCGCCAGGCGCGCGCAGATCGAGGCGGTGCGAGTTGCCTCCACGCATCGCGGCCGGGGGCTCGGCCACGAGATTTTCGTCGCCGCCATCGCGCTCGCGCGCTCGGAAGGCTGCGCGCTGGTGCAGCTCACGACCGACAAGGCGCGCGGCGATGCGCACCGCTTCTATGCGCGGCTCGGCTTTGTCGCCTCGCATGAGGGCATGAAGCTCGCGCTCGATCCGTGACGGCGATAAGATCGCCGGCATGATCGACCGGCAGCAGGCCTTTTCCGGAACGAAGGACGTCGCGGGCGCGCTCGCGATCGATGCGGCGCATCTGCAGGACTATCTCGCCGCCACGGTGCCGGATTTCGCTTGCCTCGTCTCGGTCAGGCAATTCAAGGGCGGGCAATCCAACCCGACTTATCTCCTCGAAACCGCATCCGCGAAATATGTCCTGCGCCGCAAGCCGCCGGGGAAACTGCTTCCCTCCGCGCATGCGGTCGACCGCGAATTCCGGGTGATCAGCGCGCTCTATGCTCAAGGCTTTCCGGTCGCGAAGCCGGTTCTCTATTGCAGCGACGAGGCCGTCGCCGGCACCGCCTTCTATGTGATGGATTTCGTCGACGGCCGGGTGTTCTGGGAGCCGCAAATGCCGGGCTCAAATCCGGCCGAACGCAAAGCCGTTTACGACGACATGAATGCGGTGCTGGCGCGGCTGCACTCGTTCGATCCGGCGAAGATTGGTCTTTCTGATTTCGGCAAGGGCGAGAATTATGTCGCGCGGCAAGTGGACCGCTGGTCGAAGCAATATCGCGCGTCCGAGACCGAAACGATCCCGGAAATGGACCGGCTGATCGACTGGCTTCCCCGCCATCTGCCGCCGCCCGGCCCGGTGCGGCTGGTGCACGGTGATTACCGGCTGGACAATACGATCCTGGCCGCGAACGCGCCGAAAATCCTGGCGGTGCTGGACTGGGAATTGTCGACGCTCGGCGACCCGCTCGCCGATTTCACCTATCACCTGATGCAATGGCACATGCCGCCTTCGGACGCCGGCGCCGGGACCGGATCGCTGCTCGGCCTTGATCTCGCGGCGCTCGGCCTGCCCTCGCTTTCGGACTATGTCGATCTTTACGTCGAGCGCACCGGCCTCGACCCGCGCCCGCATCTATCGGTCTATCTCGCCTACAATTTCTTCCGGATCGCCGCGATCCTGCAGGGCATCATCGGGCGCGTACGCGACGGCACCGCGACAAATGAAAACGCGCCCGCCAAGGCGCAGATGATCCGCCCGCTGGCGGTCAAGGCGTGGGAGTTTGCGCAGGAGGCGGGGGCGTGAGTTTCTTGTCCTCCCCGCTTGCGGGGAGGGTGGCGAGCGTTAGCGCCGCGCCTTGAAAAAATCCTTCAGCAACGCCGCCGCATCACGCTCGCCGATGCCGCCATAAATTTCCGGCCGGTGATGGCAGGTCGGCGACGCGAAGAACCGCACGCCATTCTCCACCGCCCCGCCTTTCGGATCGGCGGCGCCAAAATAAAGCCGGCGGATGCGCGCAAACGACATCGCGCCCGCGCACATGGCGCAAGGCTCGAGGGTGACATGCAGATCGCATTCCACGAGCCGCTCCGAGCCGACCGCGGCCGCGGCCTGCCGGATCGCAAGCAATTCGGCATGCGCGGTCGGATCGCGGTCGCGCAGGGTGCGGTTGCCCGCCTTCGCGACGACCTTGCCGTCGCGCACGATCACGCAGCCGACCGGGACCTCGCCGGCCGCCGCCGCGGCGCGGGCTTCGTCCAGAGCCATGTCCATGAATGACGCAGTCACATCTGTTTCCATCATGCCGCCCGGGTCCGGCCTGCGGCCAGCCCACGTACAGGCCTTGTTCCGGGCGTCCGCGCCTTTATACATCGTCCGGGCCAATGGCGAGCAAACCGCAAAAGAGCGAGTTCGAGGGCGAGCGCATCGCCAAGGTGATGGCGCGCGCGGGGCTGTGTTCGCGGCGCGAGGCCGAGAGCTGGATCGCGGCCGGCCGCGTTGCCGTGAACGGCGCGGCGATCACATCGCCCGCGCTCAATGTCGGGCCGGACGATGTCGTGGCGGTGGACGGCAAACCATTGCCCAAGGCGGAGCGCACGCGGCTGTTTCTCTATCACAAGCCGCGCGGGCTCGTGACCACGCATGCTGACCCGGAAGGCCGGCCGACGATTTTCGGCACGCTGCCAAAGGATCTGCCGCGACTGATCAGCGTCGGGCGGCTCGATCTCAATACCGAGGGCCTGCTTCTGCTGACCAATGACGGCGGGCTCGCGCGTGTGCTCGAATTGCCGGAGACCGGCTGGCTGCGGCGCTATCGCGTGCGCGCGCATGGCGGCGTGTCGCAAAGCCAGCTCGACGCCTTGCGCAAGGGTGTGACCGTCGATGGCGTGCGCTATGGCGAGATCGAAGCCACGCTCGACCGCCATCAGGGCGCCAATGTCTGGCTCACATTCGCCATTCGAGAAGGCAAGAACCGCGAGGTGCGCAATGTGCTGGAGCATCTCGGCCTGCGCGTGAACCGGCTGATCCGGGTGTCGTTCGGCCCGTTCCAGCTCGGCGAATTGCCGGAAGGCCGCGCCGAGGAAATCCGGACACGGCATTTGCGCGAACAGCTGGGCGAGCGCATTGCAGCGGCCGCCGGCGCGGATTTCACCGGGCCGATCATGCAGCATCGCGCGGACGTTCACGACGACGCCGACGAGAAGCCGAAAAAACTTCCGGCGAAATTTCCAACGCGTCATCCTGAGGTGCGGGCGGAACGCGCCTCGAAGGATGACAGCTCGCGGGCCCGCCACCCTTCGAGAGCCGCTGCGCGGCCACCTCAGAGTGACGGGAAAAAGAGTCGCGACCATCGCAGCAAAGAGCGCGACGACAAAAAAGCAAATCGCGGCAAGGACCGCGACAACTTCCAAAAGAAGAAAGACCGCCTTCGCCATCGCGCGGGCAAATCGCCGCGCGACCGCAAGCGGGGCCACTAAATGGCTTTGTCGCATTTCCGGATGGCGAACCGGTGTCCACCCCGGATCAAGTCCGGGGCAGGCTTTCGCCTGGAAATGCTCTAATGCGCATTGTCGGCGGACGCTGGAGCGGGCGTATTTTGCAGGGCCCGAAGAAAGACGGCATCCGCCCGACGGCGGACCGCCTGCGCGAATCCCTGTTCAATATTCTCGTGCATGCCTACGGCGATCCGGTCACCGATGCGCGCGTGCTCGACCTGTTCGCGGGCACCGGCGCGCTCGGGCTCGAGGCTTTGTCGCGCGGCGCGGCGTTCACATTGTTTGTCGATGACGGCGCGGAGGCGCGCGCGCTCAT
>CAYJNT010000029.1:0-1256 GCA_964370945.1 uncultured Hyphomicrobiales bacterium
GTTCGCTACGGCTGGTGCTGCGAGATCGGGCGAACTTCGGATTCCGGACACTAGCTTTGCATTGACCCTCGCCGCCGCCACGGATAGGCAAGCGCGCGATGATCGATGTCCTCAATCTCGCGCTTCCCTATTTCGGGCTGATTTTTCTCGGGTTTCTCTGTGGAAAGCTCAAGCGCATTCCCGATACCGGGCTCGCCTGGCTGAATTTCTTCCTGATCTATGTCGCGCTGCCGTGCCTGTTCTATCGCATTCTCGCCAAGACCCCGTTCGATGAACTGAACAACATCCCGTTCGTTGTGGCGACAACGCTCGGCACACTCGGCGCTTTCGTCGCTGCCTTTATCGTCAGCATCGCGATGCGGGGCCGGATGGCGGATGCGGCGATCGCGGGTCTTGCCGGCGGCTACGGCAATATCGGCTATATGGGCCCGGGACTGGCACTCGCGACACTCGGCGCGCGGGCGGCGGCGCCGGTCGCACTGATCTTCTGCTTCGACAATATCCTGCTCTTCTCGCTGGTGCCGATGCTGATGGGCATTGCTGGCGCCGACAAGAAAGGCATCGGTGCGACCGCGCTCGATGTCGCGAAGAAGATCGCGCTGCATCCCTTCATCATCGCAACCGCGTTCGGCGTGGCGTCAGCCGCCTTGCGCTTCGAGCCGCCGATCGCGCTCGATCGCTTGATGCAGTTTCTGCAGAATGCCGCGGCGCCGTGCGCGCTGTTCGCGCTCGGCGTCACCGTCGCGTTGCGGCCGATGGCGCGCTTTCCATGGGAGGTGCCGGCCGCCGTCGGCATCAAACTCGTGTTCCATCCCGTGCTGGCGCTCGTTCTTCTGTCGCTGTTCGGACCGTTCAGCGAGGCATGGGTCTATACCGCCGTGCTGATGGCGGCGTTGCCGCCGGCGCTCAACGTCTTCATCATGGCGCGGCAATACGACACTTGGGTCGAGCAGGCGTCGAGCTCGATCCTGCTCGGAACGCTCGTGTCTGTCGTATCGCTAACATTCGTGATGTGGCTTGTGAAAACGCATCAATTGCCGCTGAAGCTGTTTTGAGACCTTTCCCATGCCGCAGCCCCTTGCAGGTCTCCTGGTCCTCGACTTCACGACCCTGCTGCCGGGACCGCTGGCAACGTTGATGCTCGCCGAAGCCGGCGCGCAGGTGATCAAGATCGAGCGGCCGGGTGGCGAGAACATGCGCCGTTACCCGCCATTCTGGGAGGGCGAGAGCGCGGCTTTCACGCTGCTCAACCGGGG
>CAYJNT010000029.1:1356-14894 GCA_964370945.1 uncultured Hyphomicrobiales bacterium
TTCTGGCGCGCGTTCGCGGCGGCCATCGGTCTTGCGGAGTCTCTCAGGGACGACGCCAAGAATCCGGACACGACCCGCGACACGATCGCAAAAATCATTGCCGGCAAGACTGCGGATGAGTGGCGTCCGGTCCTGGCTGCAGCCGATTGCTGCGCCACCATCGTTGCATCGCTGGAAGAGGCCGCGCGCGATCCGCATTTCGTTGGGCGCGGCCTGTTTTCGGCGAAAATATCCGCGCCGTCGGGGGCGACCATCTCCGCCTTGCCGGTGCCGATCGCGCCGGAATTCCGCCAGGACGAAACGAAACCGCTTTGCCGTTTGAGCGAGAGTTAGCGCAACCCTTCGCCGCGCATCAGGCGCGGCTTTGCGGCCGCCGGGTCGACACCCTCGCGCATGACTGCGCGCCGCAACGGTCCGATCTGGTTCATCAGGTAGAGTCCGAAACCGCGCGCGCCCTGCGCGGGGAGAAAATCCGACAACAGGCTGCGGTTGAGGAGATCGACGGCAACTATGCGCGCGGTCACGTCTGTCCGGCGTTGCGCGTCGTAGCGCGATAGTACGTCCGGTCCTCCGATATCGCCGCCCGCGCGATCGGCTTCCACGGCCAGTTCGGCAATGGTCGCGGCATCGCGCAAGCCGAGATTGAGGCCCTGCGCGCCGATCGGCGGCAGGCGATGGGCGGCTTCGCCGACCAGCGCGATCCGTCGCGCAGCAAACCTTCTCGCCGTTTCGACGGCGAGCGGAAAGAACCCGCGGCCGGGATCAAGCGTGATTTTTCCAAGGATCGAATGCGAGCGCGCTTCGATTTCAATTTCGAGTGCGGTGTCGTCGAGCTGACGCAAGCGTTCGGCTTCGTCGCGATCGACGACGCAGACGATGCTCGATCGCAAGCCCGGCAAGGGAACGAGCGTGAAAGGGCCGTCTTCGGTGTGGAATTCAGTGGAGATGTCGCGATGCGGCCGCGTGTGGCGAACATTGAATGTCAGCGCATGCTGCGGATAGTCCCACCGTGTCATCTCGATGCCGGCGCCTGCACGGCAGGTTGAACGCGCGCCATCGGCGCCGACGATCAGCGCAGCCGACAACCGGCCAGCGCTCTCCAGGATCATCTCCGGCGGTTCCGTAGCTTCGACGGATTTTACGTTTTCTTCGATGCGCCGGATCGACGGCAATGTCCGCGCGCGCTTTTCCAGCGCCGCGACGAGGTGACGGTTTTCGATATTGTATGCGAAGGCGGGCAGGTCGATCTCGTCCGCCTCGAAGCGCGCTTCCGGCGCACGAAGAAGGCGGGCGGTATCGTCGGCGATGCGCAACGTGCGAAGCGGCGCCGCCTCCGCACGGCAAAGGTCCCAGACGCCGAGCGTCTCAAGCGCGGTGACGGAACCGCTCATCAGTGCTGTCGTGCGATGGTCCGCCGGGGCGGGCTTGCCGACGAGCGCGGTTTCAATGCCGCCGTCGGCCAGCGCGATAGCGGCCAGGAGCCCCGAGGGCCCGGCACCCACAACCACTGCCTTTGCCGTTAACCGTTCCGCAGCCGCCATGGGTGCGTTTTATCGCGTGTATTCGGGCAAGGCGAGCGGACGGAAACCATGACAAATACTGGTATTTCCGTTCCCGCCGTCCTTGCGCTAAGTCTAAGGGACACAAGGGTTTTGCTGCGACCGATGGCTGATATCGCCGACCACAGCCTGCCGCATCTGCCGCCAGCCGCCGCACGGCTGGGCGGGCTGTCAGCGCGCCCAAAAACGATCGCAGCGGCTTGCGTGATCGTGCTCGCAAGTGCGGGCTGGATCTATCTCGGCTTGCTGGCTGGAGCATCTGTTTCCCAATCCGGCAACTTGTGGTCGTGGCTCGACGCGCTGTGCCGCCCGATCGCGGCGCCATTGTCGTCCGATCTCGTGCCGTTCGTCCTCGCGTTTCTGATGTGGGCCGCGATGGCACTCGCGATGATGCTTCCGAGCGCGGCGCCGATGATCCTGACTTATGCCGAGATCGCCGACGCCGCGGCGCGCAAAGGCGAGCACGCCGTCTCGCCGTTTGCGCTCGCGCTCGGCTATGCCGCAATCTGGATCGGTTTCTCATTGCTCGCCGCGTCGCTGCAATTTGCGTTCGCGAACGCGGGCCTTGATCTTGAATCCGGAAGCGATGCGGCCATTTACGGGTCCGGAACTCTCTTTGTCGTCGCCGGGCTCTATCAATTCTCCGCGCTGAAGCAATCCTGCTTGCGGGTGTGTCAGCGGCCGTTTCCGTTCTTCTTCGTCAATTGGCGCACGACCGTGCGCGGCGTGTTCAGTCTCGGTTTGCGGCAAGGCTTGCATTGTCTTGGTTGCTGCTGGGCGATGATGCTGTTGATGCTCGTCGCCGGTGTGATGAACGCCGTTTGGATGGCGGCTCTTGGTCTCGTCATGACGCTCGAGAAAATGACATCCACGCCGCGTTTCAGCCGCATCCTTGGCGTGATCTTCATCGTTGTCGGCGTAGCAGTGCTGGTGGCCGGTGCGACCGGTCTTGGATGGCGTGCTTTCGTGTGACATCTGCGTAAGGAGTGGCGTGTGGAACAGTGGTCGCTGAAGGGTGAGTTCGTCCTGTCGTGTTCGTGCACGGTGTTTTGTCCGTGCGTTGTCTCACTCGGCGAGCATCCGCCGACGGAGGGCCATTGCCAAACCTGGGCGGCGCTCCGCATCGATGATGGCCGTTTCGACAATGTCGATCTGGCCGGCGTGAAAGCCGCCCTGATGATCGAAATCCCCGGCCTGATGTCGCGCGGAAACTGGAACGCGGCTTTGTTCATCGACGAGAAGGCGTCGATCTACGCCGTGAAGGCGCTGACCCGCATTTTCACCGGCAAGGTCGGCGGATCGACGCATCTGCTTTCGATTCTGGTCGGCAGCTTCCTCGGCGTGCGGCAGGTGCCGATCGACTATCGTCAGGATGGCCAGACGCGCCTGATCACCGTCGACAAGATCATCGACGGAGCGATCACGCCGGTCCGCGGGAAAAACCGGGGTGAGAATGTCGTGATCCAGAACTCGGAATACTGGATTGCCCCCAATGTCACCGTCGCCAAGGCCGACAAATCGCGCTTCCGCGCCTTCGGACGGAACTGGAATTTCACCGGCCGATCGGCTGAAATCTGCCAGATCGATTGGGGCAACCAGTGAAGGCGGGCCATGGCGCGACGGGGCGGTGCCGTCCGTAAAGGCAGGGCGGCGCGGAAGCGAGCCGCGCCGAAACGTGACATCGGGGTCGCCAAGTCTGCGACAACGTCTGCAACAGCAATCGCTTTTTCAGTTCATGTGTTCACCGCGCTGGGCGCGGCTTGCGCGATCCTGGCGCTGATCGCGGCGACGCACGCCGAGTGGGTCATCATGTTTGCCTGGCTCGGCGTTGCGCTGCTGATCGACGGCGTGGACGGCACGCTCGCGCGGCATTTCAGGGTGGCCAAACTTTTGCCGCGCTGGTCCGGAGAAGCGCTCGATCTGGTCGTCGATTTCACGACCTACGTCCTGGTGCCTGCTTTTGCGCTGGCCGCGAGCGACCTATTGCCGCAGCAACTCGCCATTCCCTTGAGCGTCGCGATCGTTGTCACGGCGGCGATCTATTGCGCTGACCGCAAGATGAAGTTGCCGGATAACTCGTTCCGCGGCTTTCCTGTCCTCTGGAACGCGGTCGCATTTCATCTGTTCGTCATCAAGTTCTCGCCGTGGGTGACCGCGGCGATCGTAGCAGTCTTCGTTGTCCTGACTTTCGCGCCGTACCGGACCATTCATCCCCTGCGCATGCCGCATATGCTTATCCCCAATGCATTGGCTCTTCTTGCCTGGGCGGTGCTCGGTCTCTATGCGTTGACACGAGGTCTCGATCCGGGGATCTGGTTTGCCGCGGCACTCAACGCGATCGGGCTCTATTTTCTGACCGCCGGTGTCCTTTTTCCAATGGATCAGTTGAAGCCGGAGCGATAGATGCTGGAATTGCTGACCGACCCGCACGCTTGGGCCGCGCTCGTCACGCTGACGGTGCTGGAAGTCGTTCTCGGCATCGACAATATCGTCTTCATTTCGGTGCTGGTTGGACGATGCAGCGAGAAACAAGCGAAACGCGCCCGCCAGATCGGATTGTCGCTGGCTTTCGTTTTTCGCATCATCCTGCTGGCCGGCCTGACCTGGATCATGAAGCTGACGGAGCCGGTCTTCGAACTGTTCGATTACGACTTTTCCTGGCGCGACATCATCCTGATCGGCGGCGGCCTGTTCCTGATCGCCAAGGGGGTGCATGAAATCCATAACGAGGTCGAAGCGCGATACGACGCGCCACCGGCCGCGGCGTCGTCGCAGGCGTTCTTCTGGGTGATCATGCAATTGATCGCAATCGATCTCGTGTTCTCACTCGATTCGATCATCACCGCGATCGGCATGGCGCAAGATATCGAAGTCATGATCGCCGCCGTGGTCATCGCCATGTTCGTGATGTATGCGGCGTCGGGACCGGTCACCGCCTTTATCAGGCGCCATCCGACGACCAAGATGCTGGCTTTGGCATTCCTGCTGCTGATCGGCATTGCGCTGGTCGCCGACGGCTTCGAGGTGCACATTCCGCGTGGTTACATCTACTTCGCCATGGCGTTCGCGGCGTCGGTTGAAGCATTCAACGTGCTCGCGGGCCGTAACCGGCGCAGGCAAAAGGCAGCCGAATGACTGAAAAGATTTTACTGGTCACCGGCGGCAGCCGTGGCATCGGCGCGGCTGTCGCGCAACATGCGGCGGCACAAGGTTACGCGATCGCGGTCAACTACAAGAGCGACGAAAAGGCCGCGGCGTTCGTCGTCAGTTCCATTGCGAAGGGTGGTGGCAAGGCGGTCGCGATCCAGGGCGATATGGGAGTCGAAGGCGACGTCACGCGCGTTTTCGACACAGTGGACCAGAAACTCGGGCGGCTGACTCACCTGGTCTACAACAGCGGCATCACCGGCAAGAATTCGCGCGTCGAGGATGTGTCGACGCAAACCTTGCGCGATGTGATGGATATCAATGTCATGGGCGCGTTCTGGTGCGCACGCGCCGCGATCCCGCGCATCTCGAAAAGCAAGGGCGGAGCGGGCGGCGCGATCGTGCTGATCTCATCGGTCGCGGCCGAACTCGGCTCTCCCGGAGAATATGTCTGGTATGCCGCGTCCAAGGGGGCGATCGATTCAATGACCAAGGGGCTCGCGCGCGAACTCGTCGGCGATGGCATCCGCGTCAACGCGGTCGCGCCCGGCTTGATTGCGACCGAGATCCATGAGCCCGGACGGCTCGAGCGCGTTGGCCCACTGGTGCCGATGAAGCGCCCGGGCACCGCGGACGAGATCGCGCAATCGGTCGTCTTCCTGCTGTCCGATGCGTCGTCCTACACCACAGCCGCGATCCTGCGCGTCAGCGGCGGGCGTTAGAGCATGATCCCGAAAAAGCTTGTCCCGGACTTGATCCGGGATGGGTACCGGTTTTCGGAAAAGATCGTGCTCAAGTGACCTGCCTTGCGTCCGCTCTCCGCGGCCTTATGATCGCGGCAGACCTTTCAATCCATTCACGAATTCGCGCAGGCAAGCGCGGTCTTTTCACGCGGGAGAACGGCAATGGTTGCAGCAGTCCGGGTTCATAAAACAGGCGGCCCCGAGGTCCTGACCTTCGAAGACATCGAAGTCGGCGCGCCCGGACAAGGCCAGATCCGCGTCAAGCAGCACGCCTGCGGTGTCAACTACATCGACACCTATTTCCGGATGGGCATGTACCCATCGCCGGTGGGCCTGCCGTTTGTTGCGGGCAACGAAGGCGCCGGCGAGGTGACGGCGGTTGGTCCCGGCGTCACCGACATCAAAGTCGGCGATCGCATTGCTTATGTGGTTGGGCTCGGCGGCTATGCCGCGGAACGCCTGATGCCGGCGGAGCGCGCCGTGAAGCTGCCGCCGGACATTTCCTACGAGCAGGCGGCGGGCATGATGCTCAAGGGCATGACCGCGCAATATCTTCTCAATCGCACCTTCAAGGTCGAAAAGGGCACGACCGTGTTGATGCATGCCGCAGCCGGCGGCGTCGGTCAGATTTTATGCCAATGGGCAAATGCGCTCGGCGCGACCGTGATCGGGACGGTCGGATCAAAGGACAAAGCTGAGATCGCCAAGGCACATGGCTGCCATCACACCATCCTTTATCGCGACGAGGATTTCGTGGCGCGCGTGAAGGACATCACCGGCGGCAAACTATGCGACGTCGTCTATGACGGCATCGGTAAAACCACATTCCCGGCCTCGCTCGATTGCATCAGACCACTCGGCATGTTCGTGAGTTTCGGCTCGGCGTCCGGGCCGATCGAGGCCTTCAACATCAACATCCTGCAGCAGAAGGGATCGCTATTCGCCACGCGTCCGACCCTCAATACTTACGTGGCAAAGCGCGACGATCTCGTCGCCACCGCGAACGATCTGTTCAAAGTGGTGGGTAACGGCAAGGTGAAGATCCCGATTAATCAGAAATATCCGCTCAAGGATGCCGTCAAGGCGCATCGTGATCTCGAAGGCCGCGAGACGACAGGCTCATCGATCCTCATTCCGTGACGGTCGTGAACGCCGATGGACGTTTTCCTTTCGGAGTGGGCCAATCTGCTGTTGCGTTGGGCCCACATGGTCGTCGGCATCGGATGGATCGGGACATCGTTCTATTTCATCGCGCTTGATTACTCGCTCAACCGCGAGGGAGCGCGACAGGGCGTGTTTGGCACCGCCTGGCAGGTGCATGGCGGCGGTTTCTATCACGTCGAGAAATACACGGTCGCGCCACCGCAACTGCCGCCGCATCTGCATTGGTTTCAGTGGGAAGCCTATCTCACCTGGGTGACCGGCTTCGGTCTGATGATCGTGCAGTATTACCTGCACGCCAATGCCTATCTGATCGATCCCGCGGTGATGGCGCTGACGCCGCCGGAAGCGATCGTCATTTCCGTCGCGTCGCTGCTGGCCGGCTGGCTGATCTACGACGCGCTGTGCCGGCTGCTCGGCGACCGCACGTTGCCGCTCGCGATCGGCGTCTTTGCGCTGATCGTTGCCGTGTCGGTGCTCTACACGAAGGTCTATTCCGGACGCGGCGCGTTTCTTCATGTCGGCGCTTTCGTCGGCACGATCATGGCGTTCAATGTGTTCGCCGTCATCATCCCGAACCAGAAGAAACTGGTGGCGCAGCTCGTGCGCGGCGAGAAGCCGGACGCGCGCTACGGCAAGATCGGCAAGCAGCGTTCGCTGCACAACAATTACCTGACCTTGCCAGTGCTGGTGATGATGGTGTCGCCGCACTATCCGTTTCTGTTCTCGCATCCGCAGGCATGGCTGATCGTCGCGCTCATTCTTCTGAGTGGCGGATTGTTTCGGCACATCCTCAATCGCATCGATGCCGGCGACAGCTGGGACAAGTATGGCTGGACGGTGCCGGTCGCGATTTTTGCGCTGCTCTGTGCGATTTATCTGACGGCGCCGGCGAGCAGGAGCGCGGGCGACGGTGCGGTCGTGAGCGATGCGGACATTCTGGCCATGTCGCAGAAGCATTGCATCGCATGCCATGCGAGAAAGCCGACGCACGAGAGTTTCCAGGAGGCGCCTAAGAACGTCACGCTCGAGACCATCACCGATATCAAACGCTTCGCGCCCCTGGTCCTGAGCCAGACCGTCCAGAACAAGGCGATGCCACTTGGCAATCAGACCGTGATGACCGATACCGAGCGTGAAAAGCTCGGGCAATGGATTCGCGCGCAGCACTGATGATGGCACGGCCAACAGAAAGAGAACGATCGACAATCGGCGCCCGTGGCGAGGCGATGCTGTCTGATCTCGGTGCGATCTCGTCCGAGCCGAACCGGCTGATCCGGCTATTCCTCTCGGGCGAGCATCGCCGCGCCGCCGATCTTATTACGGGATGGATGACGGACGCCGGCATGACGGTGTCGGAAGACGCGCTCGGCACCGTGCGGGGAACCTGGAGACCGGACGGCGCGACCGGCAAGCGCCGCCTGCTGATCGGATCGCATATCGACACCGTGATCGATGCCGGGCGCTATGACGGACCGCTCGGCGTGGTGGTCGGTATTCTTGCGGTGCAACATCTCGCGGCGCGGAAGGCGATACTGCCATTCGCCATCGATGTGCTGGCGTTCGGCGACGAGGAGGGCTCGCGTTTCCGCTCAACGCTCACTTCGTCCTCGGCCTGCGCCGGAATATTCGACAAGGCCTCGCTCGCCTTTCCGGATCGCAACGGCGTGACGCTCGCGCAAGCGATCGAAAGCTACGGCAACAAAGTCGCTGACATTCCGGCCGCGGCTTACGCGCGCGAGGACGCCGCGGCTTATGTCGAAGTGCATATCGAGCAGGGGCCCGTGCTGGAAGCGGAAAATCTTCCGCTCGGCGTGGTCACGGCGATTGTCGGTCAAAGCCGGATGCGGGTCGTGGTGTTGGGCGAAGCGGGACATGCCGGCACCGTCCCGATGTCGATGCGACACGACGCGCTCGCAGGATCGGCGGAAATCGTACTCGCGATCGAGCGGATCGCGAAAGAATATTCAGCCGACAACATGGTCGCGACCGTCGGACGCATCGAGGCGTCGCCGGGCGCGAGCAATGTCATTCCCGGACGCGTCGGCTTCTCGCTCGACCTGCGCTCGGCGACGGACGCGCTGCGCAAGGCCGCGATCGAGCAGATCCGTGTCGAAGCACAGCGCATCGCGGCCACGCGTCGGCTCGAAGTCACGTTCGAGTCGTTCCATGAGACGGTGACCACGCCCTGCGCCCCGCATCTGCAGGACTTGCTGGCGCGCGCGATCGAGGATCTCGGACAGCGCGCGATCACATTGCCGTCCGGCGCCGGGCATGATGCGCAGATCATGGCCCGGCTTTGTCCGGCCGCGATGCTGTTCGTGCGCTGCCGGGGCGGGATCAGTCACAATCCGGCCGAATATGCCAGCCCTGAGGATATTGGGATCGCGACGGCGGCGCTGATCCGCTTCATTGAAAAGTTCGCCGAGACGCAGACGTAAAGACTAGAATCCGACCACGCTGCCGTGCAGGTCGTATTCGTCGGTGCGCTCGATCTTCACATTTGCGATTTCACCGACTTTCAGCGGACGGCGGCTCGCCACATAAACACTGCCGTCAATCTCCGGCGCGTCGGCTTTGCTGCGGCCCTTTGCGACCGTCGGCCCGACTTCGTCGATGATGATCTGCTGCCGAGTACCAACTTTGCGTTTCAGCCGCTTTGCGGAAATGGCCTGTTGACGCTTCATGAAGCGGTTCCAGCGCTGCTCCTTGATCTCGTTCGGGATGGCCGCGGCGAGATCGTTGGCGACCGTGCCGGCAACCGGCTCGTATTTGAAGCAGCCAACGCGATCGAGCGAAGCTTGGTCCAGCCACGACAGCAGGAATTCGAAGTCCTCGTCGGTCTCGCCGGGGAAACCAACAATGAAAGTCGAGCGGATCGTGAGATCAGGACAGATTTCGCGCCAGCGGGCGATCCGCTCCAGCGTCTTTTCCTGCGCGGCCGGGCGACGCATGCGCTTGAGCACGTCCGGACTCGCGTGCTGGAACGGGATGTCGAGATAAGGTAGCACCTTGCCGCTAGCCATCAGCGGAATGACATCGTCGACATGCGGATAAGGGTAGACATATTGCAGTCGCACCCAAACGCCGAATTCGCCCAAAGCCTCGGCGAGATCGAAAAACTTCGCGCGCCGCTCGCGGCCTTTCCATTCGCTTGAGGCGTATGTGATATCGACCCCGTAAGCCGAGGTGTCCTGCGAAATCACCAGCAATTCCTTCACCCCGGCGGCGACGAGTTTCTCCGCCTCATGCAGGACATCGGCGGCCGGGCGTGAGACCAGGTCGCCGCGCAATTTCGGGATGATGCAGAAGCTGCAGCGGTTGTTACAGCCTTCGGAAATCTTCAGATACGAATAATGCCGCGGCGTCAGCTTGATGCCCTGCGGCGGAACGAGATCGACATAAGGATCATGCTGCGGCGGCACCGCGCGATGCACGGCGTCGAGAACGCTCTCATATTGCTGCGGGCCGGTGATCGCGAGCACGTTCGGATATTGCGCGGTGATTTTCTCCGGCTCCGCGCCCATGCAGCCGGTGACGATCACCTTGCCATTGGCGGCGAGCGCGTCGCCGATCGCCACGAGCGATTCAGCTTGCGCGCTTTCCAGGAACCCGCAGGTATTGACGATCGCGATATCGGAGCCCGCGTGCTCGCGCGCAAGCTCGTAACCTTCCGCGCGCAGCCGCGTGATGATGCGCTCGGAATCGACCAGCGCTTTCGGGCAGCCGAGTGAGACGAAGGAAATGCGCGGCGCGGATGCGGCCATGAGGTGTCGCTGCAAAGTTGGCTTGGATCATGGGGCGTTAGGCGAGGGCGGCAGCGGCGTCAACTGCTTTCACACCGGCCGCTCGCCCGCCGGAGCGAATGAGCGATTCTGCCTGGAGAGAGGCGTGCAGCCTGCCTTTTTCGATCTTTTTTCCGCCCCGCCAACATCGAAAATAGGCCTTTTTGGCCAATATGTTACGAGCAGGTGACGGGGAAATTGGGAAAATCTTAACGAAAAACGCATTTGCTGGCGTGGCGGTGCATTTCGCATGCGCAACTCGCTGGTCCGGACTGCCTCAACCAATCCGCAGCAAGCCAGGAAAAAGGCGACTTGAATGTCCATGCCGCTGCGCTTTGCCGTCGCCGCCGCTCTCGCGTTCGGTCTCGCAGGCTGCGGCAGCATGTCCGCGCTCGACAATATCATCACAGGTTCGGTTGAACCCACGGGCCCGGTGCCGCCGGCCGCGGGCAAGGTCTATATCTTCCGCGGCATGGGCGGGCGGATTGCCTCTTTCGAGATGGACAATCTGACCGAGAAGCTCAAACGCAGCGGCATCAATTCCGAAACCTACAATCACGTCAATTGGCGCTCGCCTGCCAACGAGGCCATCGCGCGCTACAAGTCCGAAACCCGCAAATCGCCGATCATCGTCGCCGGACATTCGGCGGGCGGCGATGCATCCATTCGTTTCGCGGAGCGGCTGAAGGAAGCCAACGTCCCGGTCAGCCTGATCGTATCATTCGATCCGACGCGCTTTGGCGGACGCGTGCCGCCGAATGTCGACCGCTTCATCAATGTCTGGTCCTCGAGCAACTTCTTCGGCGGCGGTAATCTCGTTCCCGATTCTTCGTTCCAGGGCCATTACGCGAGCGTCGATCTGCGCCGTTATTGGAACGTGCTGCATGTCAATCTGGTCAGGATCGACGGGCTGCAGGATCGCGTGATCGCCAAGATGGTGCAGATCATGAATCTGCCGGTACAACTCGACGGCCCGACGGTGCCGATCCGCTATGCGCCGCCGCGCGACGCGCCGCTCGAATTGTGGGATTCCGGCGTACCGATCCGCACCGAGCCCGGCGACACCGTCCGTTCGATCGCCGAGAAATACGCGGTGCCGGTCTGGGCCGTGACCCAGCTCAACGATATCAGCGCCTCGACGCCGCTGCGGCCGGGACAGCGCCTCGTCATTCCGCGCCATCTCGAGCCGATGTCGCCGGCGCATAATCCGCCGCTGACGAGCTACGCGCCGCGCTAGATCTTTAGACTTCGGCTCGCGCGCCCAGCCGGTCCGCAAGTTTGCGGAACGCGTCCAGCTGATCGACCTTCAATTCGCGGCTCTCGTCGCGGCCGACGAAAATCTTGAACATGATGCCGCCGTCGATGTTGAAAAACAGGATCGAGGCGGACAGCCGGCCCATGAAGGGACGTTCCACGAAGGCAATACCGGCGCAGCGCTCATGCCGCAGATGGCCGTGAAAGCCTTTGCTGCCCGGTACGTTGTAATAGCCGCGCGCGACTTCGCCGACGGGCACCGGACCGCCGAATTCCATGATCCCGTCGTCGGTATGCACGATCAGGGTCACGTCGCTCCAATTTCCGACGTCCTTCATCACATCGATGAAGGCCGAGCCGGCGACGAATTTCCGCATCGCTTGGGGAAGCGCCTGCACCACATCGCGCGTGGTCACGCGATGTTTCTTGGCGACTTCCTCGACAATGGCGCCGGGATTTTCCGCAAGCACGCCTAAAAGATTTGCTGACATCGACGCCTCACGCAGCTTTGTTGCTGCCGAGGAGCGTCTGGCGCACTTCGAAGCCTTCGAATTTCGGATGTTCGAGATAGAGCTTGCCGGTCGTCTCGTTTCCGGCGCGGGCATGCGCGATGCGGAATTCTTCCGACTTCGTCCAGTTCTCGAAATGCGCCTTGCTCTGCCAGACCGTGTGCGACGAATAGAGCGTGTGGTCCTCGGCTTCCGGGCCTTTCAGCAGATAGAACGACATGAACCCGGGCAGGCGATCGAGATAGGATTCGCGGCTCGCCCAGACCTGCTCGAAGGCGTCTTCGGATCCCTTGGCGATCTTGAATCGGTTCATCGCGATGAACATCAGTCTTCTCCTTTATGAGAGCTGGCGAAGGCTGGCTAGCGATGAGCTGGCTGGCGAGGCTGGCGGCTTCCTTAGCGCAGATGGAAGCTGACCGGAACTGTAAAACTTTGGGCGCGGCCGGACGGCGGGGCCGGGAATGGCGATGCGCGGCGAACCATCGCGGTCGCCTCGCCATCGATGCTTGCCACGCCGGATCCACGAACCAGACGCACGGACGTGACGCTGCCGCTGCCGCTCAGGCTGAAGGACACCGTGGGCGTGCCCTGATCGCCACGGCTGCGGGCAGCGGACGGATATTGCTTGAAGCGGGCAAGATGCGCGGCAACGATGCCGCGGTAATTCGTGTCGAGATCGGATCGCCCGCGTCCGATGCCGTTCGATGACGTCGAAGGCGTTGCCGCCGGAGCCTTGCGGTCGCGAAGATTTTCTCCGTCGTCCTTCGCATGACGCGCCGCTTCGCGAACTTTCCTGGATTCCCTGGGCTCGGGCTTTTTCAGTTCGGGCGTAGCCGTCAGTGTCGGCTTCTCGACCGGCTTTGGCGCTGCGGCGAGTTCAGCCGGTTTCGGCTCCGGCGGCGTTTCGACCGGAAGCGCTTCCTGCGCTTTCGGTGCCGCCGCTTCGGTTTTGTCCTTAACCTGTTCCTTCGGCGCCTCGACGGGTGGCTCGGCCATATCCTTGCGCGCCACTTCCGGCTTGGTGTCGACGGGCTCGTCTGGCATCGGCGAGGGGGCGCTCGCGATTTCGGATTCACTCGGCGTCGGTGACCGGCCGGCGTTGGTTTGTGTGCCGAGCACGATTTCCGCGGTAATTGAAATCATACCGATGCTGGCATGCGGTTCCGGCTCGCGGTTGAACGCCGCGAAGATCGCGCCGTGAATGAGCAGCGATCCGCCGATCAAGAGCGCGATCTGCCGCTGCCGTTCCGGTGAAAGTGCAAACGGGGCGGGGCGGTCGTCCGCCAAGACCTCGATCGGCGGTGAATTGGTCTCGCTAACCTTGCGGCTGCGCGGTGCGAACGGGACGACGTTGCTGAGATCGGCCTCGGGCGGAAGCGA
>CAYJNT010000029.1:14994-18263 GCA_964370945.1 uncultured Hyphomicrobiales bacterium
AACCAGACATCCTTGTGCGGCTGCCAGCTCAGATAGAGGTTGAGCAACTCGTATGACGTGCTCGGAATGTAGCGGAGCTGATCGATATGCTGGTTTGAGGCCGCCGACACCCAGGTAGCGGCCACCGTCACCGTCCGGTCCGGCGAGCGCAGGCCTAATGTCGTTGTGATCTTGTTGGGCTGGATGTTGACCAGTCCGACATTGGTCTGGTTGTTGTAGCCGCGCTGGATCTGCCCGTTCACACCGACAAACCAATCGCCGGCATCGTATAACGTCTCAGCTTCAAAGCCCTGGATGTGGGCCTCCGGAATGTTCTGATACTGATAGAATTGATTGAACGTGCCGAACGGGAAAACGAACGTGGGCTGGAACGACGTGCCTTCGATGTAATCTTCGAGATCGTTACGAAACACATTGAATTTGCCGCGGAAGCTGTCGCCCTGTGAAAACACGCTGTCGTATTTCAGATTAAGACCCGCTTCCTTGTTCTTGCCGATTTCCGGACGAAGCGCCGGGTTGGGCAGGAAGCAGAACAGGCCGGATGTGCCGTTGGCGCAATTGAAGAAGGCCGGCCCGCCGCCCGTCGCATGCGCGCCGGCGACCAGCGTTTCGGTGATCGATGGCGCCCGGTAGCCTTCGGCGTAACTCACATAAGGCGTGAAACCGAGAAATGGCGTGACGCCGACGGTCACCTTCGGGGAAAACCGCTCGCCATTGCTCTCGGTCGTGAAGGATTCGAGCTTGTAATTGTCGTAGCGGATCGCGCTTACGACCTCGAGCCAGGTCGAATAATTCATCTTCCACTGCGCGAAGCCGCCGGACACCGTGCGCACGCCGCCGGGTGTTGTGATGTTCGAGTTGCCCCTGGCGTCCGTCGTGGTGACGTCATCCTGAAAGCCATCGGCGCCAAAGGTGATCGCGTTACGCAACTCACCGAAGTCGAAACGCGACGTGTTGTGAACGTCGAAGCCGAGGGTGTCGAGCACGTAGCCGCGCGGATCACCGACGCAGCCCGATACGTTGTTGCCGGGCGTTTGACAGACGCCGCCCTGCGCGGTGCCGCTCAGGTGGGCGATCTTCCACTGGTCGTTGTCGGTCTGGTTCCAATAGACACTGGCGTCCCAGTTGAACAATTTGTCTTCCGGCTTGTAGTAGGTCCATTTCGCGGTGCCGGTGAAATTCTTCACTTCGGACTGGTAGACGGACGAGCCCTGAAACAATGCGCGCTGCGCCGCGGTCGCGACCGGGCCGCGATTGTATTGACCGTTGTTATAGTGATCCTCCTGGGCGATGCCGCCGAGCTTGAATTCGTGGCCGTCCCACGGACGGAAAGTGAACTTGGCGATCTGCGAGCTGACATTGTTGCCGCTATTCGTGATCAGCGTCCCGTCACCGTCCTTGTAGTCGCTTTGCGTCCGCGTGGTCGCGCCGACGAATACGTCGGCGGTGGCGCTTCGCGCGCCGGCGAACGCCGAGCCCATCGCCCGATCGGAATTACTTCCGACTGATGTGCCGACCTCCATGCCCACTTTCTCTCCCGGCCGCAGGATATCCTGCACGTCCTTCGTCCGGAACGACACCACGCCGCCGATCGCGCCGGAACCGTAGATATTCGCGGTTGGGCCGCGGACCACGTCGACGCTGGCGAGCAGTTCCGGCTCGAGGAAGAACGAGCCGTTGGCGTTGTGGCCGAAGCGCTGGTAATTCTGCCGCGCGCCGTCGATCACGACCGCGACGCGGCCGAAATCCTGCAGGCCGCGAATGTTGATCGAGGATTCCGGTGAATCGCCGCGATCCTGGAAGGTCACGCCCGGCGTCCGATAGAAAATGTCTTGCAGGCGTTTCGGATCCATCGTCTGGATCACGCTCTGATTGATGATGCTGACCGGGGCGAGCGTGTCGATCGCCTTTTCTTCGGTCTTGGTCGCAACGACGGTGATGGTGTCGAGCGTCTGCGTTCGCGCCTGCGCAACGCTGCTCCAGCCTGACATCAAAGCGGCAACTGAAATCGTCGACAGAAGCGCATGCGCGCTCCGGATCCTGCAGCCCATTCGAAACCCCCAAACCTAGTCTTGTTTTTGATTTGGCTGGCGGGCGGCTGCGCAGGGCAGGGCTTGCTGGCTTGTATTCGCAGCGCTTTGAATGCCGCGTTTCTCAGTGTTGCCTTTGGTAATCAAACGTAATAACCCAGTCAAGGAACCAATTCCTCGTTTATATTCACTCTAAACTACAAGTATAGTAGCTTAAAATGGCTCTAAACTGAGAAATGACGCCAAGAAATACAGATCTAATACTTGAGAATATCCAAGGATGAATTCAGACGCGCGCAAAGAGAACGAAGGTAATCGGCACGGCGCATCCGGCGCGATCTCTGGATCAGAACGCCGCGTTGCCGTCACCGATCACCGGATCGACAGCCGTGATCTTTTCATTGCGACACGCGAGATCACGATTGCGCATGGCGACGATCTCTATCGCCTGCGTCTGACAGCACAAAACAAACTGATCCTGACGAAATGATGATGCAAACCACATCCGCATTCCGTGCATGGTGTGCCTCTGCGATCGTCGCTGTGCTCATTGCCGTGCTCATTTTTGTTGCGGCGGGACGCGCACCTGCCGCGAGTGTCGCGGTGCGCGACGCCACCGGGCGTGTGGTGAACATCGCCGATGCCGGCCGGATCGTCTCAATCGGCGGCTCGGTGACGGAAATTCTCTATGCGCTCGGGCAGGACAAGCGCATTGTCGCGATCGACACCACAAGCCTGTATCCGGCGACCGCGCTGAAGGAAAAGCCCAATGTCGGCTACCTGCGCCAATTGTCGCCGGAAGGTGTTCTTGGTCTCACGCCGACACTTGTGCTTGCGTCCGAAGGCGCGGGGCCGAAAGAAGCTATCAATGTGATCGAGGCGGCGGCGGTTCCGTTCGTGCATGTGCCGGACCGTTTCACCGGCGAGGGGATTGTCGAGAAGATCAGGCTGATCGCGGCCGCGACCGGGCATGACAGGCAAGGCGAATGTCTTGTGAGAGCAGTCGAAACGGATCTCGCGGCCGTGGCGAAAATGCGGGCGGGCGTGAGCAAGCCGGCACGGGTCGTCTTCATCCTTTCTTTCATGAACGGCCGCGCGATGGTCGCCGGCAAGAACACCGCGGCCGACGGCATCATCCGCCTCGCGGGCGCGGTCAATGCGGTCTCGGATTTCGAAGGCTACAAGATCGTGAGCGACGAGGCCTTGATCGCGGCGCAGCCCGACAGGGTACTCGCGATG
>CAYJNT010000029.1:18363-20619 GCA_964370945.1 uncultured Hyphomicrobiales bacterium
GCGGCCATCGGTTCGTCCGCAATTCCGCTTGACCGGCTGGCCGCCATTCTCGGCCTTGTGCCGGCCGATCCGGCAACGATCGGACGCGACCACTTGATCCTCTGGTCGATCCGGCTGCCACGCATCGCAATAGCCGCGATGGTCGGCGGAATGCTCGCGGTCTCCGGCGCCATCATGCAGGGCCTGTTCCGCAATCCGCTGGCCGATCCGGCTCTGGTCGGCGTGTCCGGTGGTGCCGCGCTGGCGGCAGCGACCATAATCATTGTGTCCGACAAATTCCTTGAATCGACCTTGTTTGCGATTCCGTTTGAAGTGCTGCCAGTCACGGCGCTGTTCGGGGCACTGATCTCAACCGCAACGCTCTACCGTCTCGCGACGACGGAAGGGCGCACGTCCATTGCGATCTTCCTTCTCGGTGGCCTTGCGATCGCGGCGCTTGCGAATGCCGCCATCGGGCTCCTGGTCTTTCTCGCCGACGATCGTCAGCTGCGCGACATCACCTTCTGGATGCTCGGCTCTCTCAGCGGCGCGACCTGGCCGAAGGCCGCGGCGATCCTGCCGTTTTTTCTCGCCACGGCCGTCACGCTCCCGCTGATCGCGCGCGGGCTCGACTTGCTGGTGCTGGGTGAGGCGGAAGCGTTTCATTCCGGCATCCATGTGGAGCGGCTGAAACGATTTTCGATCCTCCTGATCGCCACCGCCGTCGGGGCCGCCGTGTCGGTATCGGGCGTGATCGGATTTGTTGGGATCGTGGTTCCACATTTGCTCAGGCTGGTGATCGGGCCGGCGCACCGCATCCTGCTTCCGGCGTCGATCATTCTCGGCGCTGCGCTGATGGTCGGGGCCGATATCTTGTCGCGCACGCTCGCCGCCCCTGCCGAATTGCCGATTGGAATTGTCACCGCGGTGGTCGGTGCGCCGTTCTTCCTCGCGCTCCTTCTTCGACAACGCACGCTCGCCGGACTATGACCGCTGCGATCGAAGCCAATAGCCTGACCATTCGCGCCGGCACGGCGACGCTTGTCGACAATGTCTCGCTGACCGTCGAGCGCGGCGAGACGATTGCTCTCGTGGGACCGAACGGCGCCGGGAAATCGACGCTGCTGCGTGCATTATCCGGCGAAATCGCGCCAGCCTCCGGACGAGTCCTCCTCAAGGACCAAGCCATCGCGTCATACAATCCACGCGAGCTCGCGCTTGAGCGCGCGGTCCTGGCGCAGAGCGTCGAGGTCGCATTTCCATTCACGGTGGCGGAAGTGGTGCGCATGGGGGCAGGCGAGAGACGCGGACCATTCGTCGACGTGGCTATCGAGCAGGCGTTGCGGCAAGTCGATATCGCGAACTTGCGTGACCGCATCATCACGACCTTGTCCGGCGGCGAGCAGCAGCGGGTGCATTTTGCCCGCATCCTTGTTCAGCTTGCCTGCGGCGAAGCCGAACGCGGGCCAGGGATTTTGCTGCTGGATGAGCCGACATCGAGCCTCGATCTGCGCCACCAGCTCGATTTGCTCAAGACGGTGAAGGAATGCGCGCGCGCGGGGTTGCGGTCATTGCCGTGCTGCACGATCTCAATCTGGCAAGCATGTTCGCGGACCGCATCGTCATGCTGCGCACCGGCCGGATTGCCGCAAATGGCCCCATCGCGCAGACGATAACCGACGCCATGCTGCAGCAGGTGTTCGACGTGGCCGGCGCCGTCAGCCGGACACCGCCGGCCGGCATTCCGTTCGTGTTGCCGCACGGGATCAATCGCTGGCGGAAGGACCGTTCGCCTCGCGAGTGATGGCGGTGAAGGCGCGCAATATTGTCCTGCCTTTCGGATCAGGTTAGGTCGCGGCGGAACGTCGTCGGTGTCACCCCGACAATATGTCGAAATACGCGGGTGAGCTGTGCCGGCCCATTGAATCCAGCGGTGAATGCGATGTCTGTAACGGGAAGGCGACTATCTGCAAGCATATCCTTCGCGCGTTCGATCCGTCGCTGCATGATGAATTGATGTGGCGGCATGCCGGTGGACTTTTTAAATGCGCGAATGAAATGGAACCGACTCAGTTCGACGAGGTCGGCAAGATCAGAAACCGTGATTTTGTCTTTGAGGTTCTCGTCAATGTATCCTAGCGCTCTTCGAAGTTGCCGCGGACCAAGCCCGCTTCCGTGGAGGGGCAGAGATTGCTTCTGGCGATAAAGCCGTTTCAACTCGTATGTCAGCAAAAGACCAAGCGTTTCGGCATAGCCGTCAACATCAAGGGTGCCATC
>CAYJNT010000029.1:20719-23107 GCA_964370945.1 uncultured Hyphomicrobiales bacterium
GCGGTAAATGTTCAGCAGCGCGATGAAATTCAACGATTCCCTCAGTTCAAAGCCGTAGGACGCCAGACTAATTTGAACGTGCTCCGCGGCGATACCCGGCCACGACTTTCGCTTAAAGCCGTCGAGGTCGATCGGATCCCCGCGAAACCGGGAAAGAATTTCCAACCTGCGATCTTTCGCCATCGACAAAACACGATCAGTGGGCGCGTCGAAAAGTACTCCGGTGCAACGAGTAGAAATACCATGCTGTGCGCGGCTCGAAACGTAGCGCGGAACACAAAATCTTGAACGGTCCCGATGTAACCTTTTCGCTTCGGAGCGGCTCATGCGCACGGCGTGCGCCTGTGCTTCCTCAGGGTCTTCGTCGGTCTCTATGCGCGTTGCGATGACTGCCGCAACACGACAGTAATTGCTGAAATCGATATGCAAAAAATGCGTCCGTGACTCGCTTATTGCGCTTTGGTTATTTTTCTAAGTCGCCGACGACATAATCTATATACTTGTCCGCGCGACTTATTAACATCGCGGGATCACTTTGGCTCTGCCCTGAGGTATGAGTTCAATATGCCTCGCGTACATCTCACTTCGGCATTTGTTCGATCAGTCAATTGCCCCTTAGGTAGAAAGAAGATCGACTTTTTCGACGCGCAACAACGCGGCTTCATGCTTGAGGTCCGGCGTTCCGGCGGAAGCACCTATTATCAACGTTACACGGATGCGCGGGGCCGGGAGCGGCAGTTCAGGATCGGTCCTTCCGATGTACTCGGGCTCGCTGAAGCTCGAAGAAAGGCACGATCCGTTGTCGCGCAAGCACTCGTTGGGACCGATCCGCGATCTCAACGAGCCGAATTGCGCAACATTCCAACGCTCAAGGAGCTCGTTCGCGATCGCTATCTTCCTCATGTCAAGAGCTACAAGCGAAGCTGGCAGACGGACGAGACCGTTCTGCGCATTCACATCCTGCCGTTGCTTGGCTCCGAATATGTCGACCAGATTCGCACCGAGCCGATTGCGGCGCTGGTTCAACGGATGCGAGAGCGCGGATACGCGACCGGCACCACGAACCGTGTGGTTATCGTGCTGCGTCATATCTACAATCTTGCGCGAAAATGGCGGATACCGGGCGTCGTCGAAAATCCAACCGCCGGCATCAATCTTGCGCCGGATGTGAACCGCGAGCGGTTTCTCAGCATCGAGGAGGCGCAACGGCTGATAGCGTCAATCAAGCAGGACGAAAATCAAGTCGCCGCCAACGCCATCATGCTGCTTCTGCTCACGGGAGCGCGGCGAAACGAAATCACGCATGCAAGATGGGAGCATCTGGATTGGGACAGAAGAACATTGCTGGTCCCGCTGTCAAAATCCGGCAAGCCGAGGGCGATTGCGCTTAATGCATCGGCGATTGAACTCCTGCGTTCGCTCACGCCGGCTGACGGATGTCCATATATCTTTCCTTCGCCAGCAACCCTGCGGCCGTCGGCATCGCTTCATTTTCCGTGGCATCGAATGAGAGTGCGGGCCGGCCTCGCGGATCTGCGGCTTCACGACCTGCGGCATTCATTTGCAAGTTTTCTGGTGAATAACGGCATCTCTCTCTATGTGGTGCAGGGATTGCTCGGTCATGCGCACACCCGCTATACGCAGAGATACGCACATCTCACACCGGATACGTTGCTCGACGCAGCCGAGACTGTCGTCGGTCTGATGGGAAACGATGCGTGCGCCGCGACTTCCTGATGCACAGGATTGCTCGAACGGCTATCCCGGTGCACACCTAGCCTTATCCTAGGCACCGGACATTTTCCATCTTCCGTCGCGCTGTCGAGGGTCGGACGTTTTCCCAGCGCCAGCGCTCGCGCCGCAAATATCGTCCCGATTTTGAGCCTATATGGGACCTAGCTGCGCATTGGCGCAATTTCATCGTGCGTATCAGTAGGTCGCGTCCGACCACAGCGAAGTGCTCTTGCGTCCGCATGCGGGTGACCAAATCAGAAGAATACGTGAAGGTTTGCAGCCTGTATGGCGCCGGTTTCTACTACATCCCCGGCACCGATACCTGCATCAAGATCGGCGGCTTCGTGCGCGCCGAATGGAATCACAACGCGGCGGGCTCGTTCAGCACGCACGTGAATGGCGCCAACGCGAACTTCAACCGCGCGTCGGACACACTGGTCAGTCGCGCTCGCACCATTCTAACTGTCGACGTGCGTTCGCAGACCGAATACGGCACCCTGCGTTCGTATATGCGCGCGGGCTGGCAGTGGACGACCAACACCGACACGCAAGGCGGCACGGGTACGGCCGTCTATTCCGACCGCCACTTTATCCAGTTCGCTGGATTCACCTTCGGCAAGACGCAGTCGTTCTTCGATGTCCCTGACATCGCGG
>CAYJNT010000030.1:0-16963 GCA_964370945.1 uncultured Hyphomicrobiales bacterium
GCCGCGCTGCTCGCCAGCCGGCTCAGCTCGCGCCGCACGATCTGGCCGTAGGGGCCGTCGTGCCGGATCAGGTGATCCGGCGGGCCGTCTTCCAGAACCTCGCCCTCGTGCAGCATGACGACCCGGTCGAAGCTGCGCACCGTCGACAAGCGGTGTGCGATGGCGATGACCGTGCGCCCGCGCATGAGCCCGCCGAGCGCCTGCCGGATCATTTCCTCGGATTCGCTGTCCAGGGACGACGTCGCCTCGTCGAGCAGAAGGAGCGGGGAGTCTTTCAGGAAGGCGCGGGCGACCGCGATGCGCTGGCGCTGGCCGCCGGACAATTTCACCCCGCGGCTGCCGACGATCGTATCGATGCCGTCCGGCAGCGAATCGATGAAATCACAACGCGCCGCGACCGCGGCTTCGAGCACCATGTCGTCGGACGCGTCCGGCCGGCTGTAGCGGATATTCTCGAGCACGGACCGGTGAAAGAGCGAGATGTCCTGCGGCACGACCGCGATCGCCTCGCGCAGACTTTCCTGCGTCACGCGCGCGATATCCTGACCATCGATCAGGATGCGGCCGCCCTGCAGATCATAGAAGCGCTGCAGCAGGGCAAAGAGCGTCGACTTGCCGCCGCCCGACTTGCCAACAAGACCGACGCGCTGGCCGGGCTCGAATGTCAGCGACAGATTGCGGAACACCTGATGACCGTCGGGGTAGCCGAACGACACGTTCTCGAACACCACGCGGGTGCCGCGCCGGACCAGCGGCCGCGCCTCCGGATGGTCGCGCAGCTCGTGCGGCACGAGCAGCGTCGCGAGCGCCTCGGTCAGCCGCGCAATGTGCTGCGTGACATCGACGAGCGCGACGGCAAGGTCGCGCGTGGCATGCAGGACCGACAGCCCAAGCGTACAGGCGAGCACGACGTCGCCCGTCGTTGCCGCGCCGTTCTGCCAAAGCACGATCGCCCAGGCGGCGAGCCCGATGGTCAGCGCCACGGTAACCAGGGCATGCAGGATTCGAAGCTGCTCCAGATACAGGAGAGAGCGGCGCCGCGCGGTCATCTCGCGATCGACGATCGCGTCGAACCGGCTGTGTTCGCGGCCGAGACCGCAAAACGCCTTGACCAGCGGCATGTTGCTGATGACGTCCACCATCTCGCCGTCGATGGCCGCGGCCTTGCGGGCGAAATCGTGATGCAGCGGGCGCCCCGCAGCCGCCATGCGAAACATCGTGTAGACCATGGCGCCGGCGATGACGGTCAGGACGGCGGCCATGGTGGTGCTGATGGTCAGCACGAGCGCGATCGCTGCCACGCTCGCGACGCAAGGCGGCAACACGTTCCAGACAAACATGTTCTCGACGGTAAAGACAGCGTTCGACGTAGCGGTGATGCGGCTCGTCAACGTGCCGGGCAGGCGGTTGATGAAATAGCTCGGCGAATGGCCGGTCAGATGCCTGAACAGATCGCGCCGCACGTCGCCGGTCACGCGCACGAATGTGAAGCTTGCGACCCAGCCCGCCAGCCGCCACAGCAGATTGTCGGCGGCGATCAGCGACACCAAAAGGAAAAACGCATACCAGACATAGTGCGCGGGGCTGGTTCCCGACAGCACGTCCACCAGGTACTTCACGCCATATTGCGTGAGGACCGAACACGTGACCGCGGCCAGGACCGCCGCGACGATGACGGCGTGTTCCCTCGGCCGCAAGCTCACATAGCGAAGCATGAACGCAAACGGCCGGTCTGCGTACTGATAAGGATCGTTCATCGCGTTGCTGATCTCACTCTCCCGTACTCTAACACTCTGTGTAATCGCAATTCTTTGTTCGGGGCGTGACGTCTTGGTGGTGATCATGGCTGCCGGCATGCATTCAATTGATCAAATTTTTGGCAGCTTGTTTCGAACTTTGACGCGACCCGAAACTGACGCCCGGCGGAAAAGAAAGTTCCAGGCGCGTCCAAGTTTTTTTGCATTGCGCAAAAACTTTATCGTGACTTGCGACTTATTGGATTGGCTTGCGGGCCGTGAACGGGGGCTATTTCAGCAACTCGAAACCGGAGCTTATGAAAATGCGCATTGCTCAAGTTGCGCCTTTAACGGAGGCCATTCCGCCGAAATTTTACGGCGGCACCGAGCGCGTGGTGCACTGGCTGACCGAGGAACTCGTCGCGCTCGGGCACGATGTTACCTTGTACGCAAGCGGCGATTCCTGCACATCCGCGAAGCTCGAAGCGGCCTGGCCGCGCGCGTTGCGCCTGGATGGCTCAGTCCGCGATCCGAATGCGCTGCACATGCTCATGCTCGAGCGCGTCCGCCAGCGCGCCGGCGAATTCGACTTCCTGCATTTCCACCTCGATTATTATCCGTTCTCGATTTTTTCGCGGCAGCACACGCCATTCATGACCACGCTGCATGGCAGGCTTGACCTTCCGGAACACCAGCCGCTGTTCGCGACCTTCCCGTTGGCGCCCATCATCTCGATTTCGGACGCGCAGCGGCGACCGATTCCACATGCGGGATGGGTCAAAACGATCTATCACGGCCTGCCGGAAAAGATGCTCACGCCGCAACCCGTGGAGCAGCAATACCTCGCGTTTCTCGGCCGCATCGCGCCGGAAAAGCGTGTCGATCGTGCGATCCGGATTGCACAGGAATGCGGTATGCCGCTCAAGATCGCCGCCAAGGTCGACCGGGTCGATCAGGACTATTACGACCAGCAGATCCGGCCGATGATCGATGGAAAGAACGTCGAATATATCGGCGAGATCACCGACGGGCAGAAGTCGGAATTCCTGAGCGGCGCCGCGGCGCTCCTCACTCCGATCGACTGGCCGGAGCCGTTTGGCCTGGTGATGATCGAAGCGATGGCTTGCGGCACGCCCGTGATCGCGTTCAACCGCGGCTCGGTGCCGGAAGTGGTCGACGAGGGTGTGACCGGCTTCATCGTCGAGGACGAAAAGAGCGCGATCGGCGCCGTCTACCGGTTGTCCGAATTGCCGCGCGCCAGGGTCCGCAAACGGTTCGAGGAGCGATTCACGGCGCGCCGGATGGCGCAGGATTATCTCGCCGTCTATCGCCAGCTGATGGAGGCGGACGAACCGCGGCTGAAGCTCGTCGTCGCTGAAAGTCCTTCGCTTCAGAATTCGATGACTTGAGCGAACCGGCGCGGGGACAAGCCGATCATTTGCGGCCGGGCTGCGTTTCCGGCATGAGGGCCGCCGCCGCCGTCAGCGCGACGGCGGCGAAGGCACCGAGGCCCAGAAACGTGACCTGGCTGCCGAAATGATCGATCAGGTAGCCGCCGAGGGTCGTGCTGGCGGCGGCGCCGATGCCGGTCATGGTGCCGACGATGCCTTGCGCGAGGTTGAACCGGCCGGTGCCGCGCGTGAGATCGGCGATGATCAGCGGCACCATCACGCCGAGCACGGCGGCCGTCAATCCGTCCAGGATCTGAACAAGAACGACAAATTGCGGGTCGGTGACGGTCGCAAAAAGAACCGCGCGGATCGGCAGCGCGGCGAAGCCGATGATCAGCAAGGGCCGGCGGCCCCACACGCCGGATTGGCGTCCGACCCAGGGTGAAATCAGCGCGACGATAATTTGCGGCACCACGATGCAGGCTGCGATCAGGACGGTCGCCCATTCGCTCGATCGCGTGGTGAGCACGCCACCCATGAGCGGCAGCATGGCCGCGTTCGCGAGATGGAAAAGCATGATGCATCCGGCAAAGATCAGCAGCGGCCGCTTGTGCAGCAGGACCGGAACCGGGCTGTGTGACATCTCTATGCCGGGTTCCGGAACGCCGCCATGGGCGCGCGCGACGTCGATTTCGCGCGGCTTGATCATGCGAAGAGCGAGCAACGTCGGCGCGAGCAGCATGGCGGTGATGACGAACACGGCGCGCGCCGAAAAGAAGTGTCCGGTCGCGCCCATGGCAGCGGCCGCGAGGCCGTTGCCGATGGACGCAAAGCGGGCATTGCGGCCAAGCCGCTCGCCGATCGCCGCGTGTCCGACAAGACCGAGACTGATGGCGGCGATCGCCGGGCCGAGCACACAACTCGCGCCCGCATGCAAGACCGCCGCGAACAGCACGGCTGCAAAGACCGGGTAGGTCGCATAGGTCAGCGCCGCGATGGCAATCGCGATGATGGCGACGCCGGCAACAAAGCGTTCGGATCGGGCGGCGTCAACCAGCCAGCCGCCGGGCATCTGCCCGGCCAGCGCGACAAGCCCGGATACCGACAAAATCAGACCGATATCGGTTTGTGTCCATTTTTGTGTAGTCAGATAGACCGCGAGGAACGGTCCAAATCCGGTTTGGATGTCGGCGACGCAGAAGACGAACCAGTCGAGACCGCGAAGGCTGCGCTGCGACGGCGCGGGCGGCACATCGCCCGCCGCCGGAGGCTTTGGCACAATCGTCAATTGCCGCCGGTCCTCGCTCGGTGGCGGTTTGGCAGATCGAGCCTGCGCGGCGCCAAGCGACGATTTCGCGGACAGCGTTACCTCCCCGATGTCCCGGTGGTGACGTGAACGGGCTCGCTTCCCGCCGCCGCGCTCAGCACGAAAATCGGTTTGCCCTCCTGATATTCGGGCGCGCCCCGCACTTGCTCACGCGTCATCTCGAGCAGGACGCGATTGCGTTCCTGGGCCGGCGAGAACCGCAGCGCCTTCCAGTCGACCGCAATCTTCCGGCTGCCGACGCCGAGAAACCCGCCGAAATCGATGATGGCGGCGCGCACCTGTCCGCTCTGGTCGACGAGCATGTCGACGATGCGTCCCATCTTCTCGTTCGTCGCGCTGCGCACCTCCCGGCCCAGCACGCCGGATGCTGCCCGGCTGTCGACAACGACCGCCGCCGGGCGTTCCGGCACCGCGATCACCGGCTTTTCAGCCGGCTGCGTCTCGGGTGCGGGCTCTTGCGGCGCTGGTTCCGGCGCGGCAGCGGGCTGGGTTACCGGCTGTTGCACTTGCGGCTGCTGGGCCCGCGCCTTTTGCCGCTGCCGCGGGCTATCCGACGCAGCAAAGGTGTCCCCCGAAGCCATAGCGATAACCGCCGCCAGCGCGACCAACGGCATCAATGCGGATTTTACCGCAACTGTTTGACGCATATACCCCTCCGATGATGCGAGATGCCAGCCATCAACTGGCGGCACTTGTCGGAGTTCCACATATTCAACAGGATAATAGGCGCGCGGACTCCGTGCCTTAGTTGTAAATACCGGCGAGAACGCCCAGTGTTCGCGGGTAGGTCTCGGTCCGAAGCTGAATCTGTATCAAATTGACCACTAATTGCGGTCGCATGATGCCAGCTTGGCGTTGAGGAACGCCTTTCGTCCTCGTTTGGAGCGGACGCAAGGATGTGCCTGCTTTGTGTGCATCCCTGCTTCGACCAACCGACACGTCGAATGGAACACGCACGCTGGTGGCGTTGTTGAAGGGGAAATCCCACACTTCAGTCGGGGGTTTTCTGATTGCGTGAAGTCGTGAATTTCATGGAGCCTTGCGGCTTCACTTCAGTTCGCTGCGCGCGGACGCTTATCGGCAACGAGAACACAAACGCAAATGCGAATAGCCCAAATTGCCCCTCTGATTGAAAGCGTTCCCCCCAAGCTTTATGGCGGCACCGAACGGATCGTTTCCTATCTGACCGAGGAACTCGTGAAACAAGGCCACGAGGTGACGCTGTTCGCCAGTGGGGATTCCATCACCTCGGCCAGACTTGTCCCCTGCACGCGGACGGCGCTCCGGCTCGACAGCAAAGTGCGCGATTCCATTCCTTATTACATGCTGATGCTCGATTGCGTGCGCCAGCAGGCAGTTGAATTCGACATTCTCCATTTTCATATCGACTTTTTTCCGTTTCCGCTTTTTCGCTCAATTGCGAACAGAACGGTCACGACCCTGCACGGCCGGCAGGATCTGCCCGATCTATTGCCCTATTATCTGGGATTCGGGGACATGCCGCTGGTCTCGATTTCCGATGCTCAGCGCCGCCCGATTACGGACGCGAATTTCGCGGCCACGATCTATCACGGCATCCCTACGGATCTGCACAAGCCGACACTCGATCCGCGCGGCGGCTATGTTGCTTTTCTCGGCCGTATTTCGCCTGAGAAAGGCCCCGAGCGCGCCATTTCGATTGCGCGAAGTCTGGGTATTCCGCTGAAGATAGCCGCGAAAGTCGATGCGGTCGATGAGCAGTATTTTCGCGAGATTGTCGAGCCGCTGCTCGGCCCCGGCGTGGAATTCATCGGAGAGATCAACGAACGGCAGAAGACGACATTTCTCGGCGAGGCTCTGGCGTTGTTGTTCCCGATCGATTGGCCGGAGCCGTTCGGGCTGACGATGATCGAAGCGATGGCATGCGGGACGCCCGTACTCGCCTTCCGGCATGGCTCCGTCCCCGAGATTATCGATCATGGCGTGACAGGAATCGTGGTCGACGGCATGGACGAGGCTGCCGCCGCCTTGCCGCAGGTTCTTGCGCTCGATCGGCGAAAGGTGCGGGAACGTTTCGAGCAACGTTTTTCCGCCACGCGTATGGCAAGGGATTATGCGAGGCTGTATTACTCGATGTTGAACCCGGCGCCAATAGTCGTGCCCGGTGGCCAGGCGGGCGTTTTCATGCCCAAGCCTCAGGAACCCAAGTCTAAGGAACCCATGCCTCAGGACGTGCCGCTTCTGAGCGCTGACGTTGCATAGAGCGGAGCAGCCGCCAGTGGATTCTCCCACAGATCCGTTTTCGGAAATCGATTTCTATATTCCCGCGACCGGGCCGGAAAAGCCGCGCCGTACGCTCAAGCATGACGATACATTCGTCGTTGTGGACAGCCATGGCGACATCGGCGCGAGCGGAGGCGGCGTCGACGGCCTGTTTCACAAAGATACGCGTTTCCTGTCGCGTTTTGAACTTCTGGTCAACGGCGTGCAGCCGCTTTTGCTGGATTCCAATGTCCGGGATGACAATTCCGTTCTCACAGTCGATCTCACCAATCCGGACATCTATTTCGATCAGAGGCTGGTTCTGGGGAAAGATACCCTGCATATCGTGCGCACCTTGTTTCTTTGGCGCGCGACGGCTCATCAGCGGCTTTGCATCAGCAACCACGGCGAACTGCCGGTAGCCGTCACGCTTTCATTCGTCTTCGCCAGCGATTTTGCCGATATTTTCGAAGCGCGCGGTATTCGCCGCGAACGTCGCGGCACCCTCAGGGCGCAGATGGCCGATCAGGCGGTGACGCTGAATTATAAGGGGCTCGACGGCGGCTTGCGCCGGACTGAACTCAGATTCGATCCCGCGCCCACGGATTTCACCAGCGTGGTTGCGTCTTACAGTATCAAGCTTGAGCCACGAGAACGGCAATCGATCTTCGTCGCGGTGAATTGTGACGGCGCCGCCGAATCCGAACGCGTGCATTTCTTCAAGGGAATGATTTCCTCTTCGCGCGAAAGAAAGGTCTCGGCGAGCGATTCCACCGCCGTCGAGACCGCGAATGCATTGTTCAATCAGGTCCTGTGCCGTTCGGCGGCAGACCTGAAAATGCTCACAACGCAGACGCCGGACGGGCGTTATCCTTATGCCGGAATTCCCTGGTATTCGACCACATTCGGCCGTGACGGCATCATCACCGCGATCGAGATGCTATGGTGCGATCCAAGCGTTGCGCGCGGCGTGCTCCGGCGACTCGCCGCTCACCAGGCAAAAGACTTCGATCCCTCGTCTGACGCCGAACCGGGAAAGATTCTGCATGAGATGCGCGCCGGCGAAATGGCTGCCTTGCGGGAGGTTCCCTTCGGTCTCTATTACGGCAGCGTCGATTCAACGCCGCTCTTTGTTGTGTTGGCCGGGTTGTATGCCGAACGGACCGGGGACTACCAGACGATTTCAGATCTGTGGCCGCACATTGAAGCCGCGCTCGCGTGGATCGATGGTCCCGGCGATCCCGACCGCGACGGCTTCGTTGAATATCACCGGCAGACCGAACAGGGATTGTCCAATCAAGGATGGAAAGATTCGCGCGATGCGGTTTTTCATGCCGATGGCGAGCTGGCGAGCGGCCCGATCGCAATCGTTGAAGTGCAGGGTTACGTCTACATGGCAAAGCAGCTTGCCGGACGCGTGGCGAAGCGCATGGGCAAGATGGCGAGGGCCGATGAGCTTGAGATGCAGGCGAAGGAGCTTGCCGTTCGTTTCGACACGGCGTTCTGGTGCCCCGAGATTGGAACCTACGCGCTTGCACTCGATGGACAAAAACGGCAATGCCAGGTTCGGACGTCGAATGCCGGCCAGGTGCTCTTTACCGGCATCGCGCCACGCGAGCGCGCGCTGGCCGTCGCCGCATCGCTGATGCGCCCTTCGTTTTTCTCCGGCTGGGGCATACGCACTGTGGCGAAAGAGGAACGGCGCTATAATCCCATGTCCTACCACAACGGGTCGGTCTGGCCGCATGACAACGCGCTCATTGCGTTCGGCTTTGCGCGCTTTGGCTTGCGCGCGCCGATCGAGCGGGTTTTCAAGGGCCTGTTCGAAGCCGCGACCTATATGGATGAGTATCGCATGCCGGAATTATTCTGCGGCTTTCAGCGCGGCCGTGGGCGCGGACCGACGCTTTATCCGGTCGCTTGTTCGCCGCAGGCATGGGCGGGTGCCACGCCATTTGCGTTACTGCAGGCCTCACTCGGTCTCTGGTTCAATCCGGCCGAAAAACAGATCCGGCTTATCAATCCGCGTTTGCCGTCATTTCTCGACGAGGTGATCTTGAGGAATCTCCGCCTCGGACAGTCGAGTCTCGATCTGGCGATCGGACGGCGAGACGACGAAGTCGCCGTACAGGTACTTCGCCGGGACGGAGAAATCGCGGTCGCCGCGATACATACGTAACCGGTTGCCAGCTGCTGCCAGATACAGCGAGCCGACCCGGCCGGATGGATTTGGTTCATTGCACAAGTTGCAGCAGGATGCGGCGGCCGACCTCGGCCGGATTGAGTTCACCGCGATTTGTCAGAATCACAATGCCGACCTTTGCGCTCGGGACCATCCCGATATAGGTCGATGAATTGTTCAGCCCGCCGTTCTTCTCGACGATCGGGGTGGCGTTGAGATTGATCTCCCACGCCAGCGCCTGCTGGTTGTCGCGGCTGATCGGAAAGACCGGCTGCTGGGCGTAGATCATCGCGTCGGTCAGAGTGCCTTGATCCGGCAGTTCGCCGAGATTGGCGGCGAGAAACACCGCCATGTCGCGCGCCGACGAATAGACCTGGCCGGCGCCGGGCCAAAGATAATAGCCCTGGATGTCGCCGGGTTCGCCGATCGGTACGCCGTGTTCGTCATATCCCTGCACGGCGCGGCGCTTGAGCGGCGGCTCAAGTTCGCCGCGCGGATTGGGACCGCCATGCCGCGGCAGACGTGTCGATGTCATGCCAAGCGGCTTGAAGACGCGGGCGTCCAGCAGATCGCCGAGCGGCGCGCCGAACCGGCGCTCGAGCGCGAGATGCAGCAGAATATAGCCGGCATGTGTGTACATGTGCTGCGCGCCGGGCACATGTCCACGCTCGGATTTCCAATCGTTCAGGGTCCGGAAGAATTCCGGCAGCAGGTAATGTTGTTCAGGCCAGGGCGGATGATCCTGCGGCAACAGCAGCCCCGAGGTGTGGGACACGAGCTGACCGAGCGTGAAGCGGCGCACGTCGCCGCCTTGCGCGAGCTCCGGCAGGAAATCGGCGGCCGGAACATCAAGCCTGAGCTCGCCGCGCTTGACCGCGAGCGCGAGCAGGGTTGCGTTGAAAACCTTTCCGACGGACGCCAGATTGAAGAGGGAATCGGAATCGATCCGCTGATTATTTTTCAGGTCAGCCATGCCGTAATTGAAGAACGAGGTGTGGCCGTTGATCCGGACCGCGACCGCGGCGTCACCGGCGCCATCGCCTGGCAGCATCGATCGGATGTCCCGCTCGATCAGCCGCTGCACCTGTTCGCCGGCCTGCGCCCGGGCAACCGCCGGCGCGGTCACGACTGTCATTATCAAGACCCCCGCTGCGAGCCGCATTCGCCGATCATGCCGTCAAATCATGAGATGAATGTCGGTAGCAACGGCCGCGCGGCGTTATTGTTCCGGGCGCGCGGCGTCTCGTTTGCGCGCAGAAATGATCAGTTAACGCGCATAGACATCCGGATTGACCACATGCACCGGCCGGCGGCCGAGCGAGACATCGACGATCGACGTCAGCGCGGTGACCGCGATGTCGTGGAAGCATTCGTCGGTCCAGCACAAGGCGTGCGGTGTGATGATGACGTTCGGAAGCCCGAGCAGAGGGCTGTCGCGCTCGATCGGTTCGCGCTCGGTCACGTCGAGGCCGGCGCCCGCGATTTGGCCCGCGCGCAACGCGACCGCGAGCGCCTTTTCATCATGGATCGGCCCGCGGCCCATGTTGAGGTAATGGGCGGTCGGCTTCATCAGCTTCAATTTCGTCGCATCGATCAGATGCCGGGTCTTGTCGTTGAGCAGGCAACAGACCACGACGAAGTCGGATTCACTCATGACCGTTTCAAGCGGCACAAGCTCGGCACCGAGCGCGCGCGTGGCCGCGGTGTCCGCGAAAGGGTCGGCTGCGATCATGCGGCCAAAGAACGGACCGGCCAGTTTGAGGATTTCCTGGCCGATGCCGCCGGCGCCGACAAGACCGAGCGTGCGGCCGGTCAGGCCCAGTCCCATGAAGTTCGCGCGATCGTTCCAGCGCCCGGTTTGCACCAGCTCGTGCTTTTTGAACAGCCGGCCAGCGAGCGCAAAGATCATGGTCAGGGTCGCGACCGCGACCGGGCGGCGGACTGCAAGCGGCGTGTTGGTCACCACGATGCCTTTGGCCGTCGCGGCGGCAAGATCGACCGTATCGAAGCCGACGCCGTTGCGTGCGACGATCTTCAACCGGCAATCGTTGCCGGCGACGCTCTTTGGCGTCACGCGCGGAAGGTTGATGTGAAGCGCGTCATAGCGCGCGGCGATCTCCGGCGTGACGTCGTCGATCTCCTGCGGCAGCCATTCCCAGGTGATCGTGTCGTTTTTCCTGAGCACGTCGAACGCGGCCGAGCCGAAGCACGCATCGCCGTTCGCAAGCCGCAAGTCGCGCGTCGCGCCGACCATGAAGGTCATCGCTTGCCCCCGGCGCCTTGCAGGATGTTGCGCACGCCGGCGAGCAGCAGGCTTTGATCGGTCCCCGACGCGATCATGTTGAATCCGAGCGCGTTGTATTCTTTCGCCACGGCGGGATCGGCGGCCATGAAGCCGCGTGCTTTGCCGTGCTTGCGTGCCGCGGCGACAATGCGTTTGACCGCATCGGTGAAAAGCGGATTGTCGAACTGCGCCGGGATGCCGAGGAAATTGCTGAGATCGAAATGCCCGAGCCAGAGGCAGTCGATGCCGTCAACGGCTGCGATATCCTCGACCACGGCGAGGCCTCGTTCGGTTTCGATCTGCGCGATGACGAGATTGCGTGTATTGGCTTGCGCCATCTTCGAGGCCGGATCGCCGCTTTCGTAATTGTCGTGCGCGAAGCCGAAGGCCGCCCCGCGCCGGCCGGTCGCGGGATAGCGCGCCGCGCGGGCGATCTCCTGCGCCTGCGCCACGCTCTCGACCATCGGGACCATGATGCCCTGCGCGCCGACATCGAAGGCACGGGCAATGAAATGGTATTCGCCGCGCGGCACGCGCACCATCGGAACAAGGCCGGTACCCCGGCTCGCGGCTGCCAGCATTTTGAGCGTTTCAAAGCCGAGCCCGCCATGTTCCATGTCGAAGATGGCGTAGTCCGCGCCGGCGTTGCGCAGGATCTGCGGAACGCCGGGCACGAAGAATTCAAAGACCATCGCGCCCAGGACGGATTCACCGGCAAGCGCGCGTTCGCGGATGGATTTTTGGGCCAAAGGATTCTCCCCAGACGTGTTGCGCTTTTTTGTTGCAGTCAGTCTAGCACGCCGCGATTTCGCAAAACAAAGAGGGCCGCGCTTGCGCGCAGCCCTCATTTTATTAGCATTCCAAGGCTGGATTACTTGCGGCCGTTCCCGGACGGGGATTGGCGGCCGGTGACGATGATGGTGGCCACGAGAAGCGACATGACTTGAACTCTCCTTTTGGGGCGAGCGCTTTGCGCCCGCGTCATTGGAGGTCAGTCGCCGCCAGTCACGGTGAGGTTCATCGGCAGAGCCAAGCGGGTTCGGGCCAGGTGAGCGCACAAGCGCAGGCAAAACGACCGGTTGAGTGTAGTAAAGCGGTGGAGTGTTACAGTCTGATGTCTGGACGATAGGGGGCCTTGGCCATGGCTGTGGAGGTTGAACGGAAATTCCTCGTCTCCGGGAATGAATGGCGGAACGAGGTCGCGCATAGCGTTGTGATCCGCCAGGCTTATCTCTCATTCACACTCGCCATGGCGATCCGGATCCGGATCGTCGACGGGGTCGCGGCATTTCTCACGATCAAAAGCGCGGCGCCGGGTCTCGTGCGCTCGGAATTCGAATACCCCATTCCCCTTGCGGACGCGTACGGACTGATCGCGTTGCGGACCGGAAATGTGATCGAGAAGCGGCGCCATCTCGTCCGCATCGGCGGGATGCAATGGGAAGTCGATGTGTTCGAGGGCGAGCATGAGGGCCTCGTGATCGCGGAAATCGAATTGCCGGACGCGGATGCTACGTTCGAGCGGCCGTCCTGGCTCGGCAAGGAAGTCACGGGGGAGGCGCGCTACAATGTCAACCTCGCCGGCGCGCATCAGATTGCCGATACGGCGTGGTGAAGGTGCGGTGCGGAACGCGTCAATGCGCGCGTCACGATGCCTGCCCCGGATAATCGGCATCGAGCACGAACGGAAACGGTCCGGGGAAGCGTTCGACATAGACCATATGCGAGACGATTCCGCTGTGCGGGCGGAATTGATGCAACTGGAAAGCCGGCGGTTCGAGAACCAGTGCGCCGTCATGGTCGTCGCGCAGGTCGAACGCAACCTGATGCGTCACGCTCGGCGCGATCGACGCAATCGCTCCACCGAACAAGGTCTCGACGGGACGGTGATGATGACCGCACAAAATCCGCTCAACGCGGCCACTGGCGCGAACGAGATCCGCGAGGCGCTCGGCGCCCGCGTGCAGCCTGATCCGGTCCATGTGCACGATGCCGCAATCGTAAGGCGGATGGTGCATGAAAATGACGGACGGGCGGTCTCCCTCGTCGAGCGCGCGCTCAAGAAAAGCAAGGCGACGTTCACACAACATGCCGCCGCTTTCCCCGGGGATGATGGTGTCGAGACCGATCAGCCGGACGGGGAAGTCGTCGACGACGAATTGGATGAAGTCAGGGTCCGAGACGATGGTCAGCCAGTCCGAGAATGCCTTCCGCAGATTGTCACGGCGATCGTGATTGCCTGGAATCATGAAAACCGGCATGGGCAACGGGCGGAGCAGCTTGCGCAGGAGCTCGTATTCGGCATCCAGCCCGCAATCGGTCATGTCGCCGGTGATGAGCACGACGTCCGGGCGCGGCCGCAAAGCGGCGACCGCATCGAAGGCGCGTTCCGTCATCATGTTGGTTTCGGAAACGCGGTAGGCGGGCAGGCCGGGCGGTCGCAAATGCAGATCGGTGAGTTGTGCAATGAGCATCGAATGAAACCGCGACAGCGGGGGAAAAACGCCGAACGCGGCGGCTCATCGCCGCCGCGTTCATGGATCGGATCGGATCAGTTGGTGGGCGGCAATTTCAGGGCCGTCTGTTCGACGTAGGGCCGCATGATTTCGTCAGCGCCCTTCTGCGCGGCGACGATCGCTTCCTTCGGCTGTTTCTTGCCGGACAACACCGCCTGCAACTCGTCCTCGATGGCCTTGCGCACGGCGACGGTCTTGTAGGTGGCGAACCAGGGCTTGGCGACCGCGAGTTGCTCGATCGCGGTCTTGGCGTCCGGGTTCTTGGCGAGAAACTCCTTCATCGTGGGCAGGTCGTAAGCGCCCATATTCGGCGCGAAGTAGCCGGTTGCCCGGCTCCACCAGCCGGATTTCTCAGGCGCCGTCATCCAGGTGATCAGGGTCCAGCCGGCCTTGCGCTTGGCTTCGTCGAGGCCCGCCGGCTGCACCAGCGAGGCGCCGCCGATCGGCACGGCGTTGCGCACGTTCATCGGAACGAACGCGACCTTGTAGGGGAATTTCGCGTTGTTGCGGATATGCGTGAGCGAGCCGGTCGACAGAAGCATCATCGACGACTGCCCGGCGAGGAACGACGACGAGACACCGGGGCCTTTCTGTTCGCCGGCCGGGTGGACCTTGTGCTTGTGCACGAGGTCCGACCAGAAGGTCATTGCGCCCAGCATCGAGGGCGTGTCGTAATAAACCTCGCCGCCGAATTCCTCGTTATACCAGCGTCCGCCATTCGACATGGTGAGCGCCTGCAGGATCCAGCCGCCGTAATCGTAGTTGGACGGCGCCATGATGCCCCAGCGTGTCACCCGATCGCCGTCGCGCTTGACCAGCTTCCTGGCAGCGGCGATCACTTCTTGCCACGTCCTCGGAGGATTGTTCGGATCGAGGCCCGCCTCCTTGAAATGCTCGACATTGTAGTAGAGCAGCGGTGTCGAATTGTGGAACGGCACGCCGTAAACCTTGCGGTTGATCACCGCGTTCGGATGCAGCGCGGGAAAGAACTGAGCCATGAAATTCTCATTGCTCTTTCCGCTCGCCTTGATGAGGTCGTCGAAACTCGCGATGTCGCCTTCGATCACAAGATCGGTCAGGAAATTGGCCGACATGATGACCGCCGCCGGCGGCTTGCCGGCTTTGGTCGCGGCGCGCGTCTTGATCAAAGTTTCGTCGTAGCTTCCGGTATAGACCGGGGTCGCCACGATGCCGGGATGGGTTTCGTTGAATTCCTTGATCATGGCGCTCATGTCGCGGGCCAATTGGCCGTCGACCGGAACGGGAAAGAAGAGTTCAATTTCAGTGTCGGCTTTCGCCATGTTCGTTGACGCGATCAGCGTCACGAACGCGGCAACGATTGCCGATTTCAACCATCGATGTGTCATATGCTTCTCCTTCATTTGATGCCAGACATCATGAAACTGTTGACGAAGCGGCGCTGAAACAGCGCGAAGCCGACAATGAGCGGTGCGATCACAAGGAACGTTCCGGCCGCGATGACGCCCCACGCCTGCGCGCCCTCGGCGCCGCGCGTGAAGGTGGCGAGCCCGACGGTCAGCGGCCGCAGGTCGGGCGAGTTGATCACCATCAGCGGCCAGAGAAATTCATTCCAGTGCGCCGTAACCGAGATGATCGAGAAGGCGGTCAGCGATGGCTTTGCGAGCGGCAGATAGATGTGCCGGATGCGGTGCCACCAGCGCGCGCCGTCCATCAGCGCGGCCTCCTCAAGCTCGATCGGTATGCTGCGGAAGGCCTGCCGCATCATGAACGTACCGAAGGCGGTCGCGAAGTAAGGCGCCATCACGCCGGCAAGCGTGTTGTAGAGGCCGAGTTGCGCAATCGTCGTGAGGTTCGGGACGAGCAGCACGATCGGGACCAGCATGAGCTGGATCAGGAAGGCGTAGAAGAAAAACGTCTTTCCGGGGAATTTCAGCCGCGCGAAGGCATAGGCCGCAAGCGACATGGTGGCGATCTGGACCGCCATGATGCCCGCGCAGATGATCGCCGTGTTGAGGTAATAGCGCAGGAAATCGGCCGACGCCCATGCTTCGCGGAAGTTTTCCAGGCTCGGAATGTAGTCCGGAATGAGGGAGGCCATATCGGCTGCGCCGGCGTCGCCGGGCCGGAACGCGGCGACGATCATCCAGGCGAACGGCACCATCCATAGCGTCGCAATCGCGGCAACCGCGATCTGGCCAGGAGAAAGCTTCGTTTCGGATGGAGATATGGAGAAGCGTGCAATATTCATTGGCGCGCGTCCTCCGGCGCCAAGTCCGTCTGCCTGAGCGACAATGTCGATAACGCAATCAGGAATATGAGAGAGACGATGGTCGCCGCCGCCGCCTTGCCGAGGTCGTAACGCTCCACGGCCTGCTGATAGACGTAGAACAGCAGAAGGTTGGTCGAATCGGACGGCCCGCCCTTGGTCAGAACGAAGATATGGTCGACCTGGGTGACGACATTCAGAAGCGCGATCACGAAGACGAACGCAATGGTCGGCCGCAGATAAGGCAGCGTGACATAGCGGAGCTTCTGCCACGGCGACGCGCCGTCGATGATCGCCGCCTCATACGCCTCGGGCGGGATCGCCTGCAGCCCGGCCAGGAAGAACAGCATGTAATAGCCGGCATTCTTCCAGATCGTCAGGCCCATGATCGAGTAAAGGGCGATATCCGGATCGCCGATCCAGTTGGCGCCCTGCATGCCGAGCCGGGCGAGGTAATGGTCGATCAGGCCGATGCCGGGAAGAAAGATGAAAAGAAAAAGCGAGGCCACCGCGACCAGCGGAACGAGGACGGGCAGAAAGAAGATCGAACGCAGCAGCGTGTTGAGTTGCGTCGACCGCTTCAGGGCAAGCGCGAATGAAAGCGCGAGCACGAGACTCGGCACCACGGTCCCGAAGGCGTAGATCAGGTTGTTCGCGAGCGCGTGCTGGAAGGCCGGATCGTCAAACAGGACGCGGAAATTTCGCAACCCCACGAAGGTCGACCGTCCGCGCATCTCTTCATGGACGGATTGCCATGTGACCTGGGCCAGCGGCCAATACGTGAACAGGCCAAGAAACACCAGCGACGGCGCGAGCAGCGCAATCCCGAGCAGGTGGCGCGGGAGCACGAATGTCCGTTCGCGGGCAGCGTGACCAAAAGCAAATTTCGAAACGGCGACGTCCGACATGGGCACCACAGAGAGTTTGGTGCTTCGACCTCTACGAGACGCGCGACGCTTCGATGACAGGACGATTGCAATTCACAGAAAAGGACGAGCCGTTTGGTGCCCATAAACGATGCAATCGCAATCGCGCCAC
>CAYJNT010000030.1:17063-22883 GCA_964370945.1 uncultured Hyphomicrobiales bacterium
TCGCGCTCAAGCCGGAAACCAATATTCCGAGGGTCGATAAACTCGCCGCCGCTCTGGTCGAATTCTTCGACCCTTATCGTGCATCGCTGAGCGAGGCCGATCGCGTGCGCCGGATGACCGCGCATCTGTCGTCGCGGCAGCGCGAATTGCTCGGCCGCTGGGGCGATCCTTTCGTCTTCGACCAATTCCGCTTTCACATGACGCTGACGAATTCGCTGCAGGCGGCGGAGCTGCCCGTGGTGAAGTCGGCGCTCGCCGCGCTCTACAACGGCATTGGACGCAGTCATGTCGAGATCGACGCGCTGTCGCTGATGCGGCAGGACGGTCCGGAGGCGCGCTTCCATCTGGTCGCGCGCAAGGGCCTCAAGGGCAAGGCGAAGTAATCAGAACGCGACCTTGTCGCCGCCTTTCAGGCTGAGGATTTCGCGCGCCTCGTCGGAGCTTGCGATCTCGAGCCCGAGATTTTCGATGATCGCGCGGGCGCGCCGAACCTGATCGGCATTCGATTTCGCGAGTTGCCCCGGGCCGATCCAGAGCGAGTCCTCGAGGCCGACGCGCACATTGCCGCCCATCGCGGCGGCGATTGACGCGATCGGGAGCTGATTGCGTCCGGCGCCGAGCACCGACCAGTGATAATCATCACCAAAGAGCCGGTCGGCGGTGCGCTTCATATGCGCGACGTCCTCCGGATGCGTACCGATGCCGCCGAGAATGCCGAACACCGACTGCACGAACAGCGGCGGCTTCACCAGGCCGCGCTCGAGAAAATAGGCGAGCGTGTAGAGATGGCCGATGTCGTAGCATTCGATCTCGAAACGCGTGCCGTTGCCGGCGCAGGTCGTCAGGATATATTCGATGTCGGCGAAGGTGTTCTTGAAGATGCGCTCATAGGAGCCTTCGAGATACGGCTTCTCCCAGTCGTGCTTGAAGTCCTTGAAGCGGTTGAGCATCGGAAACAGGCCGAAATTCATCGAGCCCATGTTCAGTGACGCGACTTCCGGCTTGAAAGTCGCGGCCGGGCGCACACGCTCTTCGACCGTCATGGTCGGCGCGCCGCCGGTGGTGATGTTGATCACGCAATTGCTGCGCTGCTTGATCACCTGCAGGAACGGTGCGAACGCCTCCGGCGACTGATCCGGCTTTCCGGTTTTCGGGTCGCGCGCATGCAGATGCACGATGGCGGCGCCGGCCTCGGCGGCCTCGACCGCGGCATCGGCGATCTCCTGCGGCGTCACCGGCAGATGCGGCGACATCGACGGGGTGTGGATCGCGCCGGTCACGGCGCAGGTGATGACGACCTTGCGGTTCTTATTGCGATTCTCGGCCATGGTTTCGCTTTCAGGATTGCGGTTGGGTTTTCTTGTGGGCGGCGAGGGCGGCGAGCCGTCCGTCGCGCCATTGCATGCGTTTGGAAATGCGGTCGGGCGTCGCGGCCTGACCCCATTGTTTCACGATTTCGGCGATGGATGCATCGCTATAGGCCGCGGGCGTGGCGGGCGCGGCCTGCAGGCGCTTGTAGAAGCCGGTATAACGCGCGCAATAATCCGGCATGCCGCCCGGCGCATTGAGCTCGATGGTCTCGAATGGTCCCATGAACGACCAGCGCAAACCGAGGCCGTTCTTGATGGTGTGGTCGAGATCCTGCGGCGAGACAGTGCCGTCCGCGACCAGACGGAAGGCTTCGGCCAGCAGCGCGCCTTGCAGGCGATTGAGGATGAAGCCTTCGACCTCGCGGCGCACGATGATCGGCACCTGGCCGATCGATTCATAAATGCCGCGCGCCCGCGCGATCACGTCGGGACTGGTCCAGGGCGCGCCGCAAAGCTCGACCACCGGCACGAGATGCGGCGGGTTGACCGGGTGGGCGACCAGACAGCGCTCGCGGCCGGCGAGCTTTTCGGTGAAACGCGAGGCGACGATCGCCGAGGTGGACGAGGCGAGAATGGTGTCGCGCGCGGCCGTCCCATCGAGCTTGGCGTAGATGGCGATCTTGGCATCCACATCCTCGGGGCCGTTCTCCTGCACGAAGTCGGCGCCTTCGACCGCTTGCTCGACGCTTTTTGCCGCCTGCACACGCCCCGCCGCCGCCTTCGGATCGTCGACCAGGCCGAGGCGCGCGAGCGCCGTCAATTCCGCCTCAATCAGCGGGATCGCGCCGGCGGCGACGCCGTCGGCGGGGTCGTAGAGCGACACCGTCCAGCCGGCGCGGGCGAACACGATGGCCCAGGACCGGCCGATCAGGCCGGCGCCAATCATGGCGACGCGTTTCATGTCAATCCCCTCACAGCCACAGCACCTTGCGCCGCAGATCGAGATCGTCGCGCAGAAGCCGCGACTCGCCTGTCCATTGCACGGTGCCGCGCTCAAGCGCAACCGTCCGGTCGGACAAAGCCAGCGACAGATCGAGATGATGGTCGACGATGATGATCGCGATCTCGTGGCGGAGCTTGTCGAAGCTTTCGAACAATTGTTCGATCACGGCCGGCGCCAGGCCCTCGAACGGCTCGTCGAGCAACAGCACGCGCACGTCGCCCGACAAGGCGCGCGCGACCGCGACCATCTGCTGCTCGCCGCCGGAGAGATAATCGGCCGGCTGGTGCAGCCGCTCCTTGATGCGTGGGAAATATTCGAAGATGCGAGGCAGGTCCCAGCGCGCGCCGACGCCGGTTTCGCGCTTCAGGCGGCCGAGCTCGAGATTTTGTGCGACGCTCATGCCCGCGAAAAGTCCGCGGCCCTGCGGCACGTAACCGATGCCAAGCCGCGCGATCTGCGCGGAACTCAGGCCCGCGATCTGGGCGCCGCCGAGCTTGATCGAGCCGGAGGCGGGCGCGGTGATCCCGATCAGCGATTTGAGCAGCGTCGATTTGCCGGCGCCGTTGCGTCCGAGCAACGCGACGATCTCGTTCGATTTCACATCGAAGGAGACATCGTTGAGAATGTGGCTCTTGCCGTAGAAGGTGTTGACGGTACCGACCTCAAGCAGCACGTCGCGGCCGGCCGCGGTTTCGCGCGGCTTCGCGGCAATGTGCGAGGCACCGGAGCCGATATAGACGTCCTGCACTTTCTTCGATGAGCGCGCATCCTCGACGGTGCCGTCGACCAGCGCCTTGCCGTCATTCATCACTGTGACATGGTCGGCGAGGCGGAACACGCGGTCGATATCGTGCTCGACCAGCAGCACCGGCAATTCGCCGGAGAGATGCTTGACGAGGGCCCCGATGCGCTCGCGCTCGGCGGCGGCAAGGCCCGCGAGCGGCTCGTCCAGCAGCAGAATATGCGGGCGCACCGCAAGCGCAAGCCCCATATCGAGCAGCCGCTGACCGCCGTAGGATAATGAGCCCGCCTGCGCGCGCTCGATGCCGGCGACACCGAGATAGCGGATCACCGCGGCGGTTTCGCTTTCGATCTGCGCAATGGCGCGCGCGTTGCGCCAGACATTGAAACGGGAAGGGTGACGGCCTTGCACCGCGAGGCGGATATTCTCCTCGACGCTCAATTCCGGAAACAGGTTGGTGATCTGGAACGAGCGGCCGATTCCGGCCTGCGTGATCGCTTCAGGCGGCAGCCCGGCGATGCTGCGTCCCGCCAGCAGGACATCACCGGACTCCGGCACATACATTCCCGAAATCAGATTGAAAGCGGTCGTTTTACCGGCGCCGTTCGGGCCGATCAGTGCGTGCAGGGTGCGGTCGCGCACGGTGAAGCTCGTGCCCTCGACCGCTTTGATGCCGCCGAAATGCTTGACGATATTGCGCACTTCGAGCACCGCGCCATTCGCGCGCGTGCGCGGACGCAGGAAATCGGGCAGCGGCTCGGCGCCGACGCGGCGGGCCGCCATCGCGGCGTCTTCCACCACCTTCTTGCGGAACGGCGCGGTCGCCTGCTCATAAACGCCGACGAGGCCGCGCGGCGAAAACACGATGAAGGCGACGAACAGAAGGCCGAAGACGAACAGCCAGTCCTCGGTCAGGCTTGAGAGATAGTCGCGGAAGATCACAAAGAAGAGCGCGCCCAGCGCCGGGCCGAGGAACGACCGCATGCCGCCGATCACGACCATGGCCAGGAGTTCGCCGGAAAAGGCGACCGAGATCGGCTCCGCCGAGGTCATGCGGTTGTTGAAGAGCAATAATGTGCCGGCGAGCCCGGTGATCGCCGCGGACATGGTGAAGGCGATCAGCTTGTAGCGGTCGGTGGCGTAACCCAGGAACCGCGCGCGCTGCTCGTTCTCACGGATGGCGACCAGCACCGAGCCGACCGGCGAATTGTGGAATCGCCAAAGGATGAACACGACAAGGAACGCGACCGCGGCAACCAGGATGTAATAGGGCAGCGAGGCGTCGAAATTCACGCCGCCGATCAGCGGCCGCGTGATGCCGCCGAGACCGTCCTCGCCGCCGGTCACCGCGGTCCAGCGAAACGCGACGGTGTAGAGCATGGCCGAGAGCGCGAGCGTGAGCAGCGAGAAATAGACGCCGCGGCGGCGCAAAATGAGCGCACCGAACAACGCCGCGATCAGCGCGACGAAGCCGACGCCGATCAGCACCGGCGCGAGGAAAGAGCCGGGAAAGAGTTCGCGCTGCACGATGCCGGCCGCGTAAGCGGCCAGCCCGAACCACGCGCCATGGCCGAACGACACGAGGCCGGTGTAACCGACGAGAATATTGAGCGCCATGCAGGCCATGGCGTAGATCACGACTTCGGTTGCCGAGGTGACGCCAAGACCCATCATCGGCATCAGGAACGGCAGCGCGATCAGAGCAGCGGCGGCGATGACAAGCGGGGTGAGCGAGCGGACCATCACGGGGTCACTCGAACCGCTGGATGCGCTCGCCGAACAATCCGCGCGGGCGGAAGAGGAGTACGAGCAGCATCATCAGATAGATCGCGGAGGTGGAGAATTGCGGAAAGCCGAAGGCGACGACGAGGCCTTTGACGAGGCCGACGAGCAGCGCCGCGACCACGACACCCCAGAACGAGCCGAGCCCGCCGATCACCACCACGACGAAGGCCGGCGTGATGATCTCCTGGCCCATGGCCGGATGCACCGAATAGATCGGCGCCAGCAACACGCCCGCGAGTCCGGCAAGGCCGATACCGAGGCCCGCGACCGCCGACATGTAAGGCTGCAGTGAAATGCCGAGCGCGCCGACCATGTCGGGATTTTGCACGCCGGCGCGCACCACCCGACCGAAGGCGGTGCGGTTCAGCAGGAACCACAATCCGGCGACGCAAATCACGGCGACGCAGAGCAGGGTCGCGCGATAGCGCGAATAGATGAAATCGCCGATGAATATTTGCCCGCGCAATTCTTGCGGGATGGAATAGGAGAGGGTGGGCGCGCCGAAAATCATGCGCAACGCCTGTTCGGCGACCAGCGCAAGACCGAAGGTCAGCAGAAGTGAAAGGATCGGGTCGCAGCGATAGAAGCGCTGGAATAGCGTCCGCTCGATCAGCATGCCGAGCAGCGCGACCGACACCGGCGCGGCGACGAAGGCGCCGCCGAAGCCGAGATAAGGCGTAAACGCGACGGTGAGATAGGCGCCGATGGCATAGAAGGCGCCGTGCGCGAGATTGACGATGCCGCCGAGCGAGAAGATCAGCGACAGCCCGAGCGCGATCAACAGGTAATAGACGCCGTCAAGCAGGCCGTTCAATACCTGTTGCAGAAGGAGTGTGGCTGTCACGGCGCTGATCCGGGCGAGTGTCCCGATTCCGAAGTTCGCTTCATTTTGCGGCACTCCGTATGCGAACTTCGGAATCGAAGGACACTCGCAATGTTATGATTCGAGTGTGGTTTGGTTCAGAAATTCCCTTGACGGA
>CAYJNT010000031.1:0-22014 GCA_964370945.1 uncultured Hyphomicrobiales bacterium
GCCGTCAATCCGAGATCAAGATCGGCGACGAAGTCGAGGTTTACCTGGAGCGCGTTGAGAACGCGCTCGGCGAAGCCGTGCTGTCGCGCGACAAGGCGCGCCGCGAGGAAAGCTGGGGCAAGCTCGAGAAGGCCTTCAACGACAACCAGAAGGTCCAGGGCGTCATCTTCAACCAGGTCAAGGGCGGCTTCACCGTCGATCTCGACGGCGCCGTGGCCTTCCTGCCGCGCTCGCAGGTCGACATTCGCCCGATCCGCGACGTCACCCCGCTGATGAACGTGCAGCAGCAGTTCCAGATCCTCAAGATGGATCGCCGCCGCGGCAACATCGTCGTCTCGCGCCGCACCGTGCTGGAAGAGACGCGCGCCGAGCAGCGTCAGGAGCTGGTGCAGAACCTCGAAGAGGGTCAGGTCATCGACGGCGTGGTCAAGAACATCACCGATTACGGTGCGTTCGTGGACCTCGGCGGCATCGACGGCCTGCTACACGTCACCGATATCGCGTGGCGCCGCGTCAATCACCCGACCGAAGTGCTCAACATCGGCCAGTCGGTGAAGGTCAAGATCATCAAGATCAACCACGAGACCCACCGCATCTCGCTCGGCATGAAGCAACTGCTCGACGATCCGTGGCAGGGCATCGAGGCCAAGTATCCGATCGACGCCCGCTTCAAGGGCCGCGTCACCAACATCACCGACTACGGCGCCTTCGTGGAGCTGGAGCCGGGCATCGAAGGCCTCATCCACGTCTCCGAGATGTCGTGGACCAAGAAGAACGTTCACCCCGGCAAGATCGTCTCCACCTCGCAGGAAGTGGAAGTGCAGATCCTCGAGGTCGATCCGGTCAAGCGCCGTATTTCGCTCGGCCTCAAGCAGACCATGCGCAATCCGTGGGAAGTGTTCGTCGAGAAATACCCGCCCGGCTCGATCGTCGAGGGCGAAGTCAAGAACAAGACCGAGTTCGGCCTGTTCCTCGGCCTCGATGGCGACGTGGACGGCATGGTCCATCTCTCCGACCTCGACTGGAAGCGTCCCGGCGAGCAGGTAATCGAGGAATACAAGAAGGGCGACAAGGTGAAGGCGACCGTGCTCGACGTCGATGTCGAGAAGGAGCGCATCTCGCTTGGCATCAAGCAGCTCGGCGGCTCCGATCCGATGGCCGAAGGCACGCCCGGCGGCGACCTCAAGAAGGGCGATGTCGTGACCTGCGAAGTGACGGACGTGAAGGAAGCCGGTCTCGACGTGAAGATTGTCGGGGCCGATCTCGACGCCTTCATCCGCCGCGCCGACCTTGCGCGCGACCGCAACGATCAGCGCACCGACCGTTTCCAGGTCGGCCAGAAGGTCGATGCCCGCGTCACCCAGTTCGACCGCAAGACCCGCAAGATCGCGGTCTCGATCAAGGCGCTGGAAGTGGCCGAAGAGAAGGAAGCCATCGCCCAATACGGCTCCTCGGATTCGGGTGCGACCCTGGGCGACATCCTTGGCACGGCGCTCAAGCAGCGGTCCGGCGACAAGGAAAAAGCCGAGGAATAAGCTCCCTGGCATCTTGAAAAATGATCAGCCCCGGCCTCGTGTCTCGACACGAGTGCCGGGGTTCTTCGTTTCGACACTTTTGTTCATAATCAAGCTAATTCCGACATTGATTCTCAAGGTGCGGACGCCCACTGTCTAGTGTGGTGGTTCAGAAGTCCCCTCGATCGCCGCGGCGAGTCCGGTGAGGGGACTTCTGAACCAAAACCACACTAGAAATCATAACTTGCTAGTGTCCCTGGAATCCGAAGTTCGCCACAGGTGATGCTGCGAGATCAGGCGAACTTCGGATTCCGGACTCTAGCGTTGCCACGGAGGCCACCATGTCGCTCGATGCCGATCACATCGTCGATCGCCGCCGCATGCGGCGTAAACTTACGTTCTGGCGCATTGTCGCGGTTCTTCTGGTCGTCGGCGCTGTCGTCTGGATTGCCTCGCTCACCACAAGCGGCATGACGAGCCTGTCCGAGATTGGCTCGGGCTCGATCGCGCGGGTCAAGATCACGGGCCTCATCCGCGGGGATCAGGACCGGACCGAGGCCCTGGAGCGGCTTGGCAAGTCGGGCGTGCGCGCCGTCATCGTCCATATCGACAGCCCGGGCGGCACGACCGCGGGCGCCGAGCAGCTTTACGATTCGCTCGTGCAGCTCAAAGCGAAAAAGCCGATGGTGGTGGTGGTCGACGGGCTCGCCGCCTCCGGCGGCTATATCGCCGCACTCGCCTCCGATCACATCATCGCGCAGAGCGCGTCGCTTGTCGGTTCGATCGGCGTGTTGGTCCAGTATCCGAACGTGTCCGACCTTCTCAAAACCGTCGGCGTGAAGGTCGAGGAGATCAAATCCTCGCCGCTGAAGGCGGCGCCTAACGGCTTTGAGCCGACCTCTCCCGAGGCGCGGGCGGCGCTCGCCGCGGTGGTGATGGATTCCTACGAATGGTTCAAGAAACTCGTGCGCGACAATCGCAAGATGGATGGCACGACGCTCGACAAAGTCGCCGACGGCCGCGTGTTCACCGGGCGCCAGGCGATCGAGCTCAAGCTGATCGACGAACTCGGCAACGAGAAGACCGCGGTGGCGTGGCTCGCCAAGGAAAAGAAGGTCGATCCGAACTCGCCGGTGCGCGATTATCGGCTGAAATCGCGGCTCGGCGACCTGCCGTTCCTGCATGTTGCGGCCGGTGCTGCGCTCGAGGCGGTGGGCCTGGCCAGCCTGGCGCGGCGGCTGGAGGAGTCCGGAATTCTCACGACAGTCGAGCGGCTTAATCTTGACGGTCTGTTGGCCCTTTGGCACCCTGTTACCGGAAACTGAAAAAAACTCGGTATCGCGCCACCGCCGTTTGTTGGCGCAAAAATGGTCTGATCGTCTTGAAGTGCAGCGAAGTTGAGGGGCGATGCCGATGATCAAGTCCGAACTGGTGCAACACATCGCCACGCAGAATCCGCATCTCTACCAGCGGGACGTCGAAAACATCGTCAACGCGATCCTCAACGAGATCACCGAGGCCCTGGCGCGCGGTGATCGGGTGGAACTGCGCGGCTTCGGCGCCTTTTCCGTGAAAAACCGGCCGGCGCGTACCGGACGCAATCCGCGCACCGGCGCGCATGTCTCGGTCGAGAAGAAGAGCGTGCCATTCTTCAAGACCGGCAAGGAAATGCGCGAGCGCCTGAACAAGACCGGCGTGTAGTCCGCTTTGTCCCGGACGAGCGCGCAGGCGGGCGACGCGAGCCGAAGCGGGACATCATGAAATGACGCGGCTCCGCAAGATCATCACAGCATTGGTTCTCGTGCCGCTCGCGATCGCGCTGATCGTGTTCGCGGTCGCGAACCGCGAAATCGTCACCGTCTCGCTCGATCCGTTCGATCCCGCCCAACCGGCTCTGTCGATACGGATGCCGCTCTTTGTCCTGATCTTCGCGTTCCTGATCGCCGGCGTCCTGCTCGGCGGCTTCGCCGCCTGGCTGCGGCAGGGCCGTCACCGGCGGGCGTCGCGCGCCCTGCGGTCCGACCTCGTGGGACTGAGGCGCGAGATCGAAATCCTCAATACCCGGCTTGAACCGCAGGGCGAGACCCACCCCCCACGCGACGATCGCGTCCCGTTGCCGCCGCCCGGGATGTAAAGTGCACATTGTCACGGCGGACGATCTTGCCAGGCTCCTGACCTATGACGGTCTGATCGACGCTTTGGCCGATGCCTTTCGCTCCGAGATCAGCGTTCCGGTGCGCCACCATCACACCATCCCGCAACCTGGTGCCGACGCGACTCTGCTGCTGATGCCGGCCTGGAGCGATGCCGCCACCGGCGCGCAGGGCGGCGAGCACTTCATCGGCTGCAAGATCGTCACGGTCTTTCCCGACAACGCCAAAGCCGGGCGGCCGTCGGTCTATGGACAATATCTCCTTTTGTCGGGCGACACCGGCGAGCCATTGGCGATGATCGACGGTCGCGTGCTCACCGCCTGGCGCACGGCTTGCGCCTCGGCACTCGCGGCCAGTTATCTTGCGCGCGACGACGCCTCGCATCTGGTGATGATCGGCGCCGGTGCGCTCGCGCCGCATCTTGTGCGCGCGCATGCCAGCGTCCGCCCGATCAAGCATGTCACGCTCTGGAACCGCACCAAAGCCAAGGCCGTATCGCTCGGCTTTCAGCTCGCCGAAGGCGGGCTGACGGTCGATGTGACCGATCGCCTCGAGGAGGCGGTGCGCAACGCCGATATCGTGTCCTGCGCGACGCTTGCCGGCGAGCCGCTGGTGCAGGGACGCTGGCTGAAAGAGGGCGCGCATGTGGACCTCGTCGGCGGCTTCACGCCCAGGATGCGGGAAGCCGACGACGAGGCGATCCGCCGCGCGCGCGTCTTCGTCGATACGCGCGCCGGCGCGCTCAAGGAAGCCGGCGACATCGTCGATCCGCTCAGGCGCGGGGTGCTGAAAGAGGCCGACGTGCAGGCCGACCTGTTCGGACTTTGCCGCGGAACCGAAACAGGCCGCCAAAGCGCCTCCGAAATCACCCTGTTCAAGTCGGTCGGGACCGCGATCGAGGACCTCGGCGCCGCCATGCTGGTCTGGCGGAGGCTCGCGTCATAAGGGCAGACAAGGCGGTTTCGACGGGTTAGAACCCGCCCGGAAACAGCACCATGTCCCTTTTGGTTAAAATCTGCGGGCTCAAGACCCCCGATGCCCTCGACGCCGCGCTCGACGCCGGCGCCGATCTCGTGGGCTTTGTGTTCTTCGAACCCTCGCCGCGCCATATCGCAAGCTTCGACACGGCTCGCTCGCTCGGGGAGCGCGTGAAGGGCCGGGCCGGCAAGGTCGCGCTCACGGTCGATGCCGACGACGCGACATTCGAGCAGATCGTCGCGAGCCTCAAACCCGACATGCTGCAGCTGCACGGCAGGGAGACGCTGCAGCGGGTCCTGACCTTGAAGAGGAAATTCGGATTGCCGGTGATGAAGGCTATTCCGGTCGAGACCAAATCCGACCTCGCGGCGATCGCGACCTATGCGCGGGTCGCCGACCGGCTGCTGTTCGATGCGCGCGCGCCGCGCGCCGCGACGCGGCCCGGCGGTCTCGGCACGCCCTTCGACTGGACGTTGCTGAAAGACCTTGATCCCGGTATCCCGTTCATACTTTCCGGTGGCCTCGACGCCGGAAATGTCGCCGAGGCCTTGGCGATCACGCGGGCTCCCGGCGTCGATGTCTCCTCAGGTGTCGAGCGCGCGCCCGGCGAGAAGGATCCGGACGAGATCCGCGCCTTCATCAAGGCGGCGCGCCAGGCGAGCGTCGAAAATCTGAGAGTCGCGAGTAACGCATGAGCATCCAGCAACCCAACACATTCCGGTCGGGTCCCGACGAAACCGGGCATTTTGGAATGTACGGCGGACGCTTTGTCGCCGAGACGCTGATGCCGCTGATCCTCGATCTGGAAAAGGCCTATGCGGATGCGCGCAAGGATCCGTCCTTCCAGAAGGAGATGGACGGTTATCTGAAGCATTATGTCGGGCGGCCGTCGCCGCTCTATTTCGCCGAGCGCATGACGCAGCATCTGCGCGGCGCAAAAATCTATTTCAAGCGCGAAGAGCTCAATCACACCGGCGCGCACAAAGTGAACAACGTGCTCGGCCAGATCATGCTCGCGCGCCGCATGGGCAAGACGCGGATCATCGCCGAGACCGGGGCGGGCATGCATGGCGTCGCGACCGCGACGCTTTGCGCGCGCTTCGGCCTGCCGTGCATCGTTTACATGGGCGCCGTCGACGTCGAGCGGCAGAAACCGAATGTGTTCCGCATGCAGATGCTGGGCGCGGAGGTGCGCCCGGTGCAGTCCGGCACCAAGACGCTCAAGGACGCGATGAACGAGGCGTTGCGCGATTGGGTCACGAATGTCGAGAATACGTTCTACTGTATCGGCACGGTCGCCGGCCCGCATCCTTATCCGATGATGGTGCGCGATTTCCAATGCGTCATCGGCCGCGAGACCCGCGAACAGATGCAGGAGGCCGAAGGCCGCTTGCCGGATTCGCTCATCGCCTGCATCGGCGGCGGCTCCAATGCCATGGGCCTGTTCCATCCCTTCCTCGATGACACGCAGATCGAGATCTACGGCGTCGAAGCCGCGGGCGAGGGCCTGACCGGCCTGCATGCGGCCTCGATCGCCGGCGGCCGGCCCGGTGTGCTGCACGGCAATCGCACGTATTTGCTCATGGATGACGATGGCCAGATCAAGGACGCACATTCGATCTCGGCCGGTCTCGATTATCCCGGCATCGGGCCCGAACATGCATGGCTGCACGACATGAAGCGCGTGCAATTTCTCTCCGCGACCGATGATGAGGCGGTGAAAGCCCTTCAGTTCTGCAGCCAGCTTGAGGGCATCATTCCCGCGCTCGAGCCCGCGCACGCGCTCGCCAAGGTCATGGAACTGGCGCCGAGAAAGCCGAAGGATCACCTGATGGTGGTCAACCTTTCCGGCCGCGGCGACAAGGACCTCGACTCGGTCGCGCAATATCTGAAAGCACACGCGAAATGACGACGCGCATCGACAGGCGTTTCACCGACCTGAAGAAAGAAGGGCGCGCGGCCCTGGTGACGTTTCTGACCGCGGGCGATCCGGATGGACCGACCTCGCTCGCGATCCTGAAAAACCTGCCCGCGGCCGGTGCCGACGTGATCGAGCTCGGCATGCCATTTAGCGATCCGATGGCGGACGGCCCCGCGATCCAGGCGTCGTCGCAGCGCGCGCTCAAGGGCGGGCAGACGCTGCGGAAGACGCTCGAACTGATCCGCGAATTCCGCAAGGGCGACAACAATACGCCGATCGTGCTGATGGGTTATTACAACCCGATCTACATTTACGGCGTCGACAAATTCCTGGTGGATGCCAAGGCCGCCGGTGTCGACGGCTTGATTGTGGTCGATCTTCCGCCGGAGGAAGACAAGGAGCTTTGTCTGCCCGCGCTCAAAGCCGGCCTCAATTTCATCCGCCTTGCGACCCCGACGACCGACGACAAGCGCCTTCCCGCTGTGCTCGCGAATACGTCGGGCTTTGTCTATTACGTCTCGATCACCGGCATCACCGGCACCGCGGCGCCGAATGCCGCGCGCGTGAACGATGCCGTTGCGCGCATCAAGCGGCATACGTCGCTGCCGGTCGCCGTCGGTTTCGGCGTGCGTGACGCCGAGCGTGCCCGCGCCATCGCGGAAGGCGCCGACGGCGTCGTGGTCGGCTCCGCGCTGATCGACGTGCTGCGCGAGAGCCTCGACAAGGACGGCAAGGCAACCGCCGGAACCGTGAAGGCGGTGACTAATCTCGTGGCCTCGCTTGCCGAAGGCGTTCGCTCCGTCCGCCGTGTGGCGGCCGAGTAATTTCATACTTATTTGAGCATGATCTGATCCGAAAACCGGGTCCCACTTTTCGGGATCATGCTCTATATTCGGCGGCAAGGCAGGCGGAGAACCCGAAATGAACTGGATTTCCAATGTCGTGCGGCCGAAAATCCGGTCGTTCCTCAACCGGCGCGACACCCCGGAAAACCTTTGGATCAAATGCCCGGAAACCGGCCAGCTCGTCTTCTACAAGGACGTCGAGGCCAACCAGTTCGTCATTCCGGGCTCCAATTATCATATGCGCATCGGCGCGGTGTCGCGGCTCAAGCTCCTGTTCGACGACGGCGAATTCGAAGACATTCCCGTTCCTGAAGTTGCGATCGATCCGCTGAAATTTCGCGACGAGCGCCGCTACACCGACCGCCTGAAAGACGCGCGCACCAAGACCAATCTGCTGGACGCGGTGAAGGTCGCCTACGGCACGGTCGACGGATTGCCGGTGACGGCCGCGGTGCAGGATTTCGATTTCATGGGCGGCTCGCTCGGCATGGCCGCAGGCGAGGCCGTGATCAGGGGCCTTGAAACCGCCGCTGAGCGCGGCACGCCGTTCATCATGTTCGCGGCCTCGGGCGGCGCGCGCATGCAGGAAGGCATTCTCTCGTTGATGCAGCTCCCGCGTACCACGGTCGCGGTGGAAACGCTGCGCGAAGCCGGCAAGCCCTATATCGTCGTGCTCACCAATCCAACGACCGGCGGCGTGACCGCGTCCTATGCGATGCTGGGTGACGTGCACATCGCGGAGCCGGGCGCGTTGATCGGTTTTGCCGGGCCGCGCGTGATCGAGCAGACTATCCGTGAAAAACTTCCGACCGGCTTCCAGCGCGCGGAATACCTGAAAGCCCACGGCATGGTCGACATGGTGGTGCATCGCCATCAATTGCGGCCGGTGCTGTCTTCGCTGTGCCGGACGCTGATGAAAGCGCCGGCGATGAAGACACGTCCGACATTGCCGGCTCCCGCGCCCGCTTGATGGCGGCCAGTCGAGCCGCGCGCATGATCCCGAAAAGCGGGAACCGGTTTCCCGCCCTCGCGAAGCCCGCTTCGGCGGGCGAAGGAAGGTCGAATAAGACCATGCGCCTGTCAAAATGACCGCGATCGACGCAACGCTGGCGCGGCTCACGGCGCTGCACCCCAAGCTGATCGACCTCTCCCTCGACCGGATGTGGCGCATCCTCGCGCAGCTCGATCATCCGGAGCGAAAATTGCCGCCCGTCATCCACGTGTCGGGCACCAACGGCAAAGGTTCGACCATCGCCTTCATGCGGGCGATGCTCGAAGCCGCGGGCAAGAATGTCCATGTCTATACTTCACCGCATCTTGCGCGCTTCAACGAGCGGTTTCGCATCGCGGCGCCGGGCGGCGGGCGTCTCGTTTCCGATGCCGATCTCGATGCCGTGCTCACCGAATGTGAAGAAAAGAATGCCGGCGAGCCGATCACGGTCTTCGAGATCACGACCGCCGCCGGTCTGCTCCTGTTCTCGCGGCATCCGGCCGATATCCTGCTGCTGGAAGTTGGTCTCGGCGGCCGGCTCGATGCGACGAATGTCATCGCGCATCCGCTTGTGAGCGTGATCACGCCGGTCTCGCTCGATCATGCTGACTATCTCGGCGACACGCTTGCCGGCGTCGCGGCGGAGAAGGCCGGCATCATCAAGCGCGGCGTTCCCGCGATTGTCGCGCCGCAGCCGCCGGAAGCGCTGACGACCATCGAGCAGGTGGCCGAGCGGGCGCGTGCGCCGGTGAAACTGGCGGGGCAGGACTGGAACGCCAGCGAGGAGCACGGGCGGCTCGTTTACCAGGATGATGACGGGCTGCTCGATCTGCCGGCGCCCCGGCTCTACGGGCGGCATCAGGCGGTGAATGCGGGGGTGGCGATTGCGGCCTTGCGCACCACAGGCTGGAAGCTGCCGCCGTCGGCTTATGAAGCGGGGCTGATCAAGGCCGATTGGCCGGCGCGTATGCAGCGCCTGCGGCAGGGCAGGCTCGCGGCACTTATTCCGCCGGGCAGCGAGCTCTGGCTCGATGGCGGTCACAATCCCGACGGCGGGCGGGCCGTTGCCGCCGCGCTTGCGGACCTCGAAGAACGTGTGCCGCGTCCGCTGGTGATCGTCGCGGGCATGCTCGCGACCAAGGATCACGCGAATTTCTTCCGTCACTTCTCGGGGCTCGCTTCGCGGCTTTATGCGATCCCGATTCCGCACCAGGAGAAAAGCCTGGCCCCGGCCGAGATCGCGAAGACCGCGCAGGAGATCGGCATTCCGGCGGAGGCTGCGGACGGCATCGAGGATGCATTGGCGAAAATCGGCGCGCTGGCGCTCACGCCAGCGCCGCGGATCCTGATCGGGGGCTCGCTCTATCTCGCCGGCGAGGTTTTGAAAGAGAACGGCACGCTGCCGGAGTGATCAAAAGAAATCGGCCGGCTGCATGAGCCGACCGTCCTGCATTCATTTCGATCGCGGTCAGACCGCGGTGTTGATCCACTGCTCGAGCTTCTGTTTCGGCGCGGCGCCGACCTGGCGCGAAGCCATCTCGCCGTTCTTGAAGATCATCAAAGTCGGGATCGACATGATGCCGTATTTCGCGGCAGTGTTCGGGCTCTCGTCGACATTGAGCTTGACGATCTTGACCTTGTCGCCGAGCACGGAGGAAATCTCGTCCAGAGCCGGCCCGATCATGCGGCACGGGCCGCACCATTCCGCCCAGAAATCAACGACAACCGGGCCGCTGGCCTTGAGAACTTCGTTCTCGAACGTCGCGTCCGACACTTTTTCAACGGCCATGGAACACCTCTTGGGAAACCCTTGCGAATCGTAGGGCGGGAAAACCTTCGGCTCCGAACCTATGGACGGCCCCGCAAGGGGTCAAGCCCGCGTCACGCGGGTGTGAGCATTGCGAATTCCGCATCGAGCGCGGAAGCCGGAATATCCATCAAAGCCGCGCTGTCGGTCCAGATCAGAGCCGCCCGAATTGCGCGGGCAGGATAGATTTTGGCGAGGACGGCCCGATAGAGCGCGAGCTGGCGTACATAGCCGCGATGCATTTTCAGCGCATCATCGAGCGTGCGCGGGGCAGGGCGGTTGGTCTTGTAATCGGCGATCAGCACGGCCTTGTCCGTCACGACCAGCCGGTCGACCTGGCCGGAGACAATTGATGTCCCGAGCCGGCCGACGATCGGGACTTCGGCGCGGCTGCCGGACGCGAATAGCGGCTGGAAACTCGGGTTGTCGAGAATGCCGAAGACCTGCGCGGCGATATCGGCGTGATCCTCCTCGGCGAGATTCCTTCCGGCGCGGGCAAGATATCGCCGCGCGGCCTCTGCGCGGACATCCGGCGCGATATCGGGAAGCGATTGCATCAGCCGATGCACCAGCGTGCCGCGCAGGAGCGCGCTTTCGCGACTGAAGGATGACGGCGCGATCGCATAGCGCGCATCGTCCTCGGAGGCGCCGGACGGTGTGATCGTCACGATGCGGGCGCTCTCTTCGGCGAGAACGCTCGTAAGCCAGGCGGGCTCTTTCGCTTCGCGGCGGCTTTCAGCTGTCGCCGCGGCCAGCGTCAGCGGCGCCGATTTCCGGAAGCGCCAGATCGTGCCCTCGCCGTCCTCGGCGGGCACCGTCTCGCAATGATCGAGCAGCGTCTCCTCGATCAGCTTGTACCAGCAGCCGTCGGGGATCGAATGCGTGCCGTCGTTCTTCTTGCGCGGCGCCGTGCCGCAAACGATCAGCCGGCGGCCGGCGCGCGTTAAGCCCACATAGAGCAGCCGGTTGTATTCGTAGCGCGCCACGTCGATGGCCGCGCTGCGCGCCTGCACGACCGCCTGCGGATCGGTGATCTTGGGACCGGCCCAGACCAGTCCGTCATGCATCCCGGCCGGCAAGTCCAGCAATTTCGGGGGAATGTGGCCTTCCGGACGTGTGGTGGTATCGGCAAGGATGACGACGGGCGCTTCCAAACCCTTGGCGCCGTGCACCGTCATGACGCGCACCTCGTCGCGCGCGAGCTCCATGTCGCGTTTGATTTCGGATTGTGCGTCGCGCAGCCACGCCAAGAAGCCCTGTAACGAGGGTGTCTCTCGCCGCTCATAATCGAGCGCGAGATTGAGGAATTCGTCGATGGCGTCGTTGGCTTCGGGTCCGAGCCGCGACAGGAATTTCTGCCGGCCTTGATGCGCTCCGAGGAGGCTCGCATAAAAGGCAAAGGGCGATTGGCGCCTTGCCGCGAGTGCCAGCGCGTCCAACGTCCGCGCGATTTCCGCGAAACGCGGGTCAAGCGCTGTTCGCGCCGTGAGCGCCGCGCGCAACGACATCCCGCCGCGATCCCAGGCGATCGCGAACAGCTCCTTGTCGTTGAGGCCGAATAGCGGGCTCTTGAGAACGGCGGCGAGCGCGAGATCGTCCTGCGGCAACAGTAAAGCGTCGGCGAGCGCGATCAGATCCATCACCGCGATATGCTCGGTGAGGACGAGGCGGTCGGCGCCCGCGACCGGAATATCATTCGTCTTCAGCGCGCGGATGATGGATTCGAACAGCACGCCACGCTGGCGCACCAGCACGATGATGTCGCGCGGCGGCAATCCGGCGTCGATCCACATCGCGGCATGACGCGCGATCTTGCGGGCAAGCCGCACCTGCGGGCTCGTTTCGCTCGCGGTATCGAACGGCGCATCCCAGCCCTCGATGGTCTTTGTGTCGTCGGGCAGCACCAGCGGCCAGACGTCGACAACGCCCGGCGCGGCATCGGGCAGCCATTCATGCACGGTGCCGGTCCGGTCGCTGACAAAGCCGGCGTGCGCGCGCGGGCCTTTGAACACGATGTCGACGGCGCCGAGCACGGCGGGCCCGGAGCGGAACGAGGTGCGGAGCTTCACACCCTCCCAGGTGAGGCCGGCCGCCCCGAACGTTTTTTCGAATTCACCGGCAACGTCGGCGAATATTTTCGGATCGGCGCCCTGAAACGAAAAGATCGATTGCTTGTCGTCGCCGACGGCGAACAGGGTGCGCGCGACGCGCCGTGCGCCGGCTCCCGCCGTGAATTCGCCGGCCAATGCGCGGATGATGTCCCATTGCCGCGGGCTCGTGTCCTGCGCCTCGTCGATCAGGATGTGATCGATGCCGAGATCGAGCTTGTAGAGCACCCAGGCGGCCGACGTGTTGCGAAACAGCGCGAGCGTGCGGCCGATCAGGTCGTCATAGTCGAGCAGACCGCGCCGGTCCTTTTCGACGCGATAGCGCGCGGTGATGGCTAAAGCGATGGTCAGCAAGGCGCGTGTCTTGTCGCGGCTCAGGATCGCGCGCCGGGTCTCGAGCAAGGCGCAGATGCGGTCCTGCTCCGCCAGCAGCCGCTCGGCCAAGACGGGATCTGATTTGGTGATCTTACTCGTTACGACTCGAGTGCGGGGACTATATTCTTTGGTGCAATAAATCGACAGCAGGACGACGAGCCGTTCAGCGCCCAGGCACTCCTGCATGTCGGTGAAACGTTTGGCCTGAGCTTGGTCATCCGCTGTTCCTTTCGCAAGCACTGCAACTACAGCAGGCCATTCTCCAGGGGGAAAGAGCGTCTCGGAAAACATCCGCTCGTCGATGCTCTCCACCGTCTCGCTCTGCGACACGCCGAGCGACCGCGCCAATTCGGCCGTGGCGGCCTCGATCGAGCCCGCGCGCTCGATCCAGGCCGAAATCTGGTCGCGCTTGCCGATCGCGGCCCGCACCGCCTCGCGGAACGTCAAGTCGGCGGCGTTGGTAATTGCGATCTCCAGTGCATGCCCAAGTGCGGTGCCGGGCTTGTTGGCAGCCTCGAGCATCACGTCGAGGGTGATCGTTTCCAGCAGTTGCCGTTCCGTGGCTTCGTCCAGCACGTTGAACCGTGCCGCCACCCCCGCTTCGAACGGGAATTGATGCAGAAGCCGCGTGCAGAAGGCGTGGATGGTCTGCACTTTCAGCCCGCCCGGCGTCTCGATCGCGACGGCGAAGAGCCGGCGCGCCAGCGCGCGCAACGCCGGCGAGGGCTTCAAGTCGAGCGCCGTGATCCGTTGGTCGAGCGCGTCGTCGTCGAGCGCCGTCCATTCCGACAAGGTCCTGAACACGCGGGTCGCCATGTTGGCGGCGGCGGCTTTGGTGAAGGTGATGCAGAGGATTTTTTCCGGCATGCTTCCGGTCAGGAGGAGCCGGATCACGCGTTCGGTCAGCACATGGGTTTTGCCGGAGCCCGCATTGGCGGAAACCCAGGCCGACACATTCGGGTCGGAGGCCTTGAGCTGCTCGCCTGAGACCGCTGGCGGCACGATGCGCGGCGCGTTCATTCGGGCACTCCGTCGTCCTCGCCACCGAAGGCCGACCATTCCTTCACGCGCGCCAAATGGTCGTAATCGCTATAGGTGCGGCCGACCCATTGCGGCCGGGTGAAGGATTGATAGGGCGTCTCCTCGATCGCGAATTTCTCCGCCACCTCGCGCAGCCGGACGAGCGCCTTGTCGGCTTCCTCGTCCGGTGACGATTTCTCGAAGTCCTTCGGATCGGGTCGGCCCGCCGGATCGCCGCCGGAGAGGCGCAAATAGAGGAGTTCGGCGAGCGAGGCGCCGGCCGGAATATTCTCGAAGCCGCCCTGGCGGATGATCGCGCCTTCGAGCGTCAATTGCGGGGCGAGGCCGGCTTTCACTTCCCGATTGGTCGGCGGCTGTCCGGTTTTGTAGTCGAGCACGGCATAGCGACCGTCTTTGAGTCGCTCGATGCGGTCGGCGCGCGCGGCGAGGCGAAAGTCCGGCGTCACCGCGATCTCGCCGCGTGTTTCGGTGAAGATCGCCGCGGCGCTCGCGCGCCGCGCGGCTTCCCAACCGGCGAACCAGCGCGCGATGCGCTGGAAGCGCGGCCACCAGAAGGCGCGCGTCTCCGGATAATCGTCGAGCGGCTTGAAGGCTTCCTGTCCGAGCGCCGTCAATGCGGCGACCGGATCGTCGGGCAGGGCATCCGCATATTTTTGCGTGAAATTTCCGATCGCCTCGTGAATGACGGTGCCGCGGTCGCGCGCGCCGGGCGGCGTGTCGACCGGATCGAGCGCGCCGATTTTGAGAATGTGCTTGGCGTAGATCGTGTAGGGATCGCGCAGCCAATGCTCGATCTCGGTTACGGTCAGCCGCTTCGGACGTGCGGCGACCGGAGGCGTCGGGGCAGGGCGCTCGCAGGGCTTCGGCTTTGCCTCCGACCGGTCGAGCGTGCGCGCCCAATCGAGATATTTTCCGCCGCGCTTGACGACCTCCTTCCAGGGCTCTTCGCCGGCGACGGCGGCGAGGCGCTGCAGGAAGCGCGACGGCACGGTCGGCGCGCCGGCAACCTTTGCGGCGCGCGTCAGGACGATGTCGGGCGCGCCGAGCGCCTGCGCGAAATCATGCGCCGACAGGCCGATCCGGCGCTCGGGCAGATCAAGCCAGAGATCGCGCCGCATCGGCCGGCTGAGCCAGGGATCGCTCTGCGTTTCGGGCGGCCAGCTCCCCTCGACCAGTCCCCCAAGCACCACGCGATCGGCCTGCTGCAGGCGCGCTTCGAGCGGGCCGTAGATGCGCACGCGCGCGCCGGGCGCGCCGGGCCGGCGCACCACGCGGCCGGCCGCGATCGTATCGAACAATTCGGGATAGTCGGACACGGCGATGGCAAATGTGCCACCGCCCGTGCTTTCGGTCATTTCATCGAACACCGATGCGAGCGCGGCGCCATCCCAGCCGCTGAACACGGCTTGTGTTCCGGCCGCATCGCGCGACAGATTTGCGACAACGTCGCGATGACGGGCGGCAAGTTCGCGCAGCGGCAGGGGCTTCGATGGCAGGCTTTCGAGTGGGGCGAGATGCGCCGCCAGACCGCCGGCAAGCGAGGCCGCCCGGTCGAGTTCGGCATCGGTCAACGCCGCGCGCGGATCGTTGCGATGCAATTCACCTTTCTTCTCCCGCAGCGTCTGCAACGCATGCGAAAGCCCCGCGCTTCCGGCGCGCGGCCGCGGTCCTCGCAGGATTGCGCGTTCGAGGTTTCCGATCGCCTCAAAACGCGAGGCGTCGTCTTGCCCGAGCTTGCACAGCGCATGTTTGAGCAGCGCGAGCAGCGGCACCGGCTCCATTCCGCCGAGCGCCACCTGCGCCGCATATCGTGCGAAAATCCCCGCCGGCGTATCGGCGAGCGCATCGCCGCCGGAATCGTCGACCGGCACATTCCAGCGTTCGAGTGCCGCCAGCACGCGGCGCGCCAGTGTGCGGTCGGGCGTGATCAGGGCCGCCTTGCGCTCACGGCTTTGCGGCGTGCCGTCATCGATGGTTTCGCGCAGCGCGATGGCGATGGCGAGCGCCTCGTCCTCGGAATGCGCGGCTTCGATCACCGACATGCTCCATAGCGCGGTATCGCGATGACCCGAGAAATTCTTGTCGGTGAGACGCTTTTTCCAAAGGTCGGTCGTCGCGGCCGGCCGCAACGCCTCCGACACGAAGGCCTCGCGTCCATGCAATGCCGGTGGCGCAATCATCTTCACGTCGGCGCGCGCGATGCCGATCCGCCGCAGGAGCGAGGCGAGGCCATATTGCGGATGATTCACGGCCTCGCCGCCGGCGTCCGAAAGGATCATTTGCCAGGACGGCTCGTCGAGATCGGTATCGAGACCGGGCAGAACGATCGCGCCTTGCTGCACGCTCGCAATCGTTTCGAGCAGCATCGCGGTCGACGGCATCGAGCCGGTCGAGCCCGCCGCGATCACCGGTCCGGCGCCGCCGGCTTTCAACCTTTTCGTCTCGGCCTCGATCAGTCTGTCGCGGCGCTCCGCCGGTTCGATCGCCTCCTGCTCGGCCAGGATCGGCGGCCAGCCCTGCCGCGCGATCTTCAGGAAATCGAGCGTGAGCTGCCAATATTTGTCGTGCTCGCCGGGCACGAGGGTATCGAGCTTGTCCCACGGCACTTGCCGCGTGGTCATGTCGTCGAGCAATCGTGCGAGCTGCTCGGCCAATGCGAACGCGGCCGCGGGGTTGCTCGCGACCAGCGGCGCTCCTTTGTCGGGCGCGATACCCGCCGCCCATTTCAGGATCAGCTGCGCGAGCAAGGTCTTGCGCTCGATGCCGCCGAGTGCGGGCGGCAGATCGAGCGCCTCTCCGGCGAGCGCGCCGGTCGCGCTTTCGGCAAACACGATCTCGTCTTCGTCGATGTCGCCGATCGCGGCGATGCGCGGCAGGATCGCGGCACCCGGCCCGAGGATATCGAGAAAGACGTCGCGCGCGAGCCGGCAGGCGCGCCGCGTCGGCAGATAAAGCGTCGCTGTGGCGAGCGAGAGCGGATCGCCCGCTTTTGGAAAATCCTCGACCAGCCTGCCGTCCAGCAGCGCCTTGATCAGCGCCGGCAGGAACGGAACGGAAGCCGGAATGGTGAAGACATGCGGTGTGCGTTCGGCCATCCGCCGATCATAAGGCTCGATTCGAACTCATGTGTGAAAAAGAAAGCGGCGTCAGATCGCGCTCGCAAGAATGGCGTCTTCCGCGAGGCGAATGGCGTCGGGTGTTCCGACATGCATCCAGGCACCGTCCAGGCGAAGGCCGTGGAGCCGTTCCGCTTCCGACGCCCGGTCGAATAATTTCGTCAGCGAAAAGGCGCCGGCCGGCGCGCCTTTGAACAGCGCCGGCGACAGGATCGCGACCCCGGCATAGACGAACGGAACCACTTCGCGCTCGGCACGCGGATGCAAGCGGCCGTCCGGCGTCATTGCGAAATCCCCACGCCCGGAATAACCGGTGCTGCCCGCGGACGGCGCGAGCAGCAGCAGCGCGTCCATCCGCGCCGGATCGAAATTCTCGGCCAGGCGGGCGAGATTTCCCCGCACGCCGTCGATCCAGAGGCTGTCGGAATTGACGAGATAGAACGGGTCCGGGCCGAGAAGCGGCAACGCCTTCACGATGCCGCCGCCGGTATTGAGCAAGGCCTTGCGCTCATCGGAAAAGACGACGCGCGGGGTTTTGCGCGCGGCGAGCTTCTTCTCGATCATGTCCGCGAGATAGTGAACATTCACGACCGCCGTCTCGACGCCCGCGTCGGCAAGCTTCTCGAGCACATGCTCGATCAGCGGCTTGCCGGCGACCTCGACCAAGGGCTTCGGCTTTTTGTCGGTCAGCGGGCGCATGCGTTCGCCGAGGCCCGCTGCCAACACCATGGCCGTCTTTGGATTCTCTTTCATTCAATGCTCGCTCATGTGCGGATCGCCGGCTTGCTCGCCGGTCCATTTCGGAACGTTTACGCTGTACCATCCGGCCAGCGGCGCGAGCGAGGGATGAGCCAGCGAGCGCTGCAGATAGTCCCATATGCGCGGGATGTGACGGAGATATTGCGGCTTGCCGTCGCGGCGGTCGAGCCGCGAGAAAATGCCGAGGATTTTTGACGCGCGCTGCGCGGCGAGCGTCGCATAGGTGCGCACGAAAATACCCGGATCGAAATTCGGATCGCCGGCTTGACGCGCGCGCGCATAGCGGCCGAGCAGCGACAATTCCATCATTTCGGGAATTGTCACGCGTGCGTCCTGCAGGAGCGAGGCGAGATCATAGGCCGCGGGCCCGATCAGCGCGTCCTGGAAGTCGAGGATGCCGACCTGCGCGGTGCCGACGCGACCTTCGAGCCACAAGAGATTTGGCGAATGATAATCGCGCAGCACCCAGGTCGGCTCGGCTGCCAGCGCGGGCATCAGCGCTTCGCGCCAGAGCGCGGCGAAGGTCGCGCGCGCGGTGTCGCTGACGGTGACGTTCCAGCGCGGGAGGTACCAGTCGAGCAGCAATTCGGCTTCGATCAGGAAGGCGTCGAAGTCGTAACGCGGAATTTTGTAATCAATGCCATCCGCGACCGGTAGCGTATCCACGACCTCATAGCCATGGAACGACAGCAGCGCGTCGACCGCCACGGTGTAACGCGCCTCGATCGGCGCCGGCGGGTCGCCCTGCACGAAGAGATCGTTGCCGAGATCTTCCAGGACGACAAAGCCATGTTCGATGTCGGCGGCGTAAATCTGCGGCGCGGAAAATCCGCGTTCGCGCAAGCCGGTGGCGAGCGCGATGAACGGTTTGACGTCCTCGGCGAGATGGGCAATGGCGCTGTAGGGCTTGCCGTTGCGCACTGGCGGCCCGTCCGGCCGCGGCGGCGAATTCATCAGGATCAACGTCCGGCCGGCCAAGTTGAGCCGCTCATAGGACCGCGTCGAGGCATCGCCCTGCATGCGCTCGCGCCGACCCTCGGCGTAACCGGATTGCGCAAGGAATCGCCGCAACGCCGCGAAGCGCTCGATGCGCGGGGCAAAGCGGCCGTATCCGGTCAGCCGTGCGCTGCGCATCTCGAGGCCCTGCTGCGGCATCAAGGTCAGCGCGATGTCGAGCCGGTCGGCAGGCAGGAAACCCGCCGCCCGATCGGGCCATTCGAGCAGCACAACGGCGTCTTCCGGCAAATCCTCGAAGCCGAGTTCCGCGAGCTCCCCCGGTCCCGAGAGCCGATAGAGGTCGGCATGGATCAGCGGAAAGCGCGGCAGGTCGTAATTCTGCATCAGCGTGAAGGTCGGGCTCGGAACGGCGATCGCGGCATCGTTCGCGAGATAGCGGATCAGCGCGCGCGCCAGCGTCGTCTTGCCGGCGCCGAGATCGCCCGAGAGCGTGACGAGATCGCCGGGCTCGAGCGCATTGGCGATATCCGTCGCGAGCTTCTCGGTGGCCTGCTGATTGTCCAGCGTGACGGCAAAGCTCGCCCCGCCGGGTGTCATCGGAAGCATGATGTCACCCGCTTAAGCGGCGGCCGTTCGCTCGGCGCTGTGTTCGATCGGGAATGTGCAAGTAACGGTCGTGCCCCGTCCTACGTCGGAATCGAGGGCCACCGTACCACCATGCAACTCGACAAAGGAACGCACAATCGAAAGCCCCAGACCGGCGCCGCGATGTTGCGATCCGAGCGGGTGGCTTTCGAACTTGTCGAAAATGCGGTCTTTCATCTCAGCCGGAATGCCCGGCCCTTGGTCGTTGACCGAGAACACGACCTTGTCCCGCTCCCGCTGGGCGGTGAGCCGGACGGTCCCGTTCTGCGGCGAGAATCCGACCGCGTTGGAGAGGAGGTTGAAGAGCACCTGCCGGACCCGCCGCTCGTCGGCGACGAAGCCTCCGATCTCGGCGCTGGCGCGGATGTCGAGCCGGATATTGCCCTTGACCAGCCGGTCGCGGATGCCTTCGGAGGCCTCTTCCATGATTCTGCGGATATCGACTTCTCCGAGATTGAGGGTCATGGCGCCGGCATCGATCGAGGCAAGATCGAGGATGTCGTTGATGATCGCGAGCAGCGCGTCGGTCGAAGCCGTGATGTAGCCGAGATACTCGGCCTGCTTGAGGTTGAGCGGACCGGTGGCCGGGTCGCCAAGGAAATGCGCGAAGCCGATGATGTTGGTGAGCGGCGAGCGCAGTTCGTAAGAGACGTGGTGGAGGAAATCGACCTTGACCTGATCGGCTTGCTCCAGTGCCTCGTTACGCTCGATCAGGGCGCGCTCGACATTCACGCTGTCGGTCATGTCCTGGAACGTGATCAGCGTCGCACCATCCGGTAGCGGCACCGTGGTGCAATCGACCACGCTGCCGTCGCGGCGTTCGAGCCGGCCGCTGACCGGATCGCGCTGGCCGATTCCGGTGACGGCGGCGCGCAGCGCGCGCAGGGTTTCGTCCTCGGGATGCAGCGGCGCGCACCAGGCGATGACCGCCTCGATATGCGGCCGTTCCGCCAGCGCCTCGGGCGCGAGTTTCCACATGCGCGAAAAGGCGGGGTTGTGCAGGCGCAGCCGGCCGTCGCTCGCAAACACCGCGACCGCTTCCGAGAGATTGTCGAGCGTCTCGCCCTGGACGCGGATCAGCGCGTCGAAGCGCCGCTCGAGATCGAGCCGCTCGGTGACGTCGTCGAACAGATAGGTCACGCCGCCTTCGGGATTGGGCGTGGTGACGACACGCAGCGTGCGCCGATCCGGCAGGTGCCAGAGGAATTCGCGCGCTTCAAGCGCGCGATAGGCTTCGTGCAGTTGGTTCTTCCATTGCCGGAAATCCTGCTCCTCCGGCAATTTGCGGGCCGCGCGCAGCCGGTCGAGCACCGCTGAATCGCTTGGATTCTGGTCAAGGAAGGCGGGATCGAGCCCCCAGAGCGAATGGTAAGCGGCGTTGTAGAATGTCAGCGTGCGGTCCGCGCCGAAAATGGCGACGCCGGTCGCAAGCTGGTCGAGCGTGCGGCGATGCGCGTCGACCATGCGGGCGAATTCCGCGCGCATGCTCTCGACTTCGGTCGCGTCGATCGCGACCCCGGCGCTGCCGCGCCGGGTCGCCACTTCCAGCACATCGAAAATGCGCCGGGCGCCGGCCGCGACCGCGGGAACGCGGCCGGCGAACGGATCACCGGAGGCTCGCGTGCGGGAGGATTCCTCGCGCGCGGCGCGGTCGAGCAATTCGAGCCCGCGCTCGACCGCGTCCGTTTCGCTTTTGGCTTCCACGGCTTTGAGGTAGGCGGCGTTGACGAATTGCAGCGCGCCCTGCGCGTCGCGCGTCCAGACCGGCGAGGGCAGCGAATCGATCAGCGCCCGCAGCGAGGCGATATCGCCTTGCATGTCCTGATGGCGGTTTTTCAGTTCGTTGAGTTCCTTGCGCAATCCGCGCACATCGCGCAGGCGCATCACCGCACGCCCGCCGATCGCGCGACCCTCCGCCTCGATCGGATGGCCGGCGATCGTGGTCAGCGCCATCGCGAAGCTTTCGCCGTTGGTGCGCAAGGCCTCGACCGCGCGCTCCATCGCGAGTGCCTGATCCGCCGGCAGCCACAGGCCGAAGGCCAAGACACGCGGCGACTCTCCGGCCGTCGAGACGATCGCGATATCGCCGATGATTTCCGGCTGGTCGGAAGCCGCCGCCCAGGCGATGACGATCTGCGGCTCGGAAAGGAGAAGCGCTTGCGCGCGGTCGACATCGGCGGTGAGCGAGGTGATCTGCTCGCGGAAGAAACTATCGGCTTCGGCGGCCTGCCGGCGGCTGCGGACCAGAAGGATCGCATTCACGACCGCGAAGCACAGAATACCGAGGGTGAGACCGAGCGCTGCGAATTCATGCCGCTCGAGCTCGGCGAAAGCGGCGATGTAGACATCGATGCTGGACAATTCGTTGGCATCGGCGGCGCGGGCGGACAGCGGCAGGCAGGTCAACGCGATACCTGCGAGGAATCCGCGTCGCCGCGGACTGGCGTTGCGCCTCCCGCTATTGCCCCGGATCATGCCCGCATTCCATTGCCTTAAAAGATTGCCCAAGGAATCGTTCGATTGGACCGCTGCCGCTTCCGCCGCGAGGAGCATTGCAGCACGATGGATGGACGCGATACCTCGCTCGGCCCGCTAGTGTCCCGATTCCGAAGTTCGCTTCATTCTGCGGCACCCTGGTAAGCGAACTTCGGAATCGAAGGACACTAGCAACATTATGATTCTAGTGCGGTTTTGGTTCAGAAATTCCCTTGACGAACTCGCGGCGAGAATGAAGGGAATTTCTGAACTACCACACTGGCGGATAAGCGAATCAATCAACTTTAACCCCAAGGACCGGGTCGCCA
>CAYJNT010000032.1:0-21712 GCA_964370945.1 uncultured Hyphomicrobiales bacterium
CAACTGTGCCGGAAAACCCGGTTGCATGACCGCGCGTTCCTTCAGCAAAAACCCACTCCGTTGTTTGCACGGCAGTCATTTCACTCACAAAGAGACACGTCTCGGCAAAGTCCGGCCACAGTTCGTGCAACTGCATTGGTTCCGGGCAAAACGCATTCCACTTCATCCACAAACTGCGAAACACCTGTCCCGGGACGGGCAGGCAGATGTCCAGCCCCTGGCTGCGAAAAGCCGTGGGACTGGCAAATTCCATGCGCACGCTGTTTTCGGACGTTGTATTGGCGGCATCCTGTGCCATATCTGAAAAAGAGGTGGAACTGGCCCACGAGTGTTCTTCCCGCCGTTCATACACATCATCCACGCGAAAATCCATTTTGTAAATGGCCCGCCCAGCGCGGTGGATAGCCTTCCGCCCCAAATAGCCGCCGACTTGAACGGCGACGGCGTGGCGGACGCCTACTGGGACAACAACCTGACCATCCGGCGCATGGATGGACAACAATCGCATCGACAACCCGCGCTACCAGCGCTCCTGGAACTGGGGCGGGACGATCTATTGGGCGGTGCGCGAAGGCCAGGGACAGATCGGCTGGCCGGGACAGTAGTCTCAACCCAAAGCGATTGCTACAACGCAAACGAAATCACATCGGATAGAGAACCCAACGAACCGGCTATGCGATCTCAACAAGTAGTACCAACCCATCGGGGGTCCGGGGTCTTTGGATGTCTCCAACCCGGACCCTGGCGGATCGCGCTTTTGGCGGCGGCTGTGATTCTTGCTTCAATCAATGAACAGCCAGCCGCAGTCGCGGTCGTCGGCGCATTGACCGACGCGATGCAACAACTCAGGGGAGGTCAAGAGTTCAGCGGCGGAACGCGCGACATGCCAAAGCACGCGGTCGAGATGGCTGGGATCCTTCGTTCAACTTAACTGGTATCCGCCGTCAGTGGGGATTAACTGATAGTAGCGGTGAGCAAGTTCCAGTTCCCGATTGAAGCGGTTGATGTCATCTGGTGAGGCAGGCTCGTCCCGCAGATGGGATACAACAATCTTGTAAATCGCCTCCCTGAGTTCGATTCCGCGTTGATAAACGCTTTCACTTTCCGACTCACGCTTCTGCGCCTCCCTAAGCAGTTGATTCGTTTCCTGGGGCGTTATCACCCCGGCTTTTCGTCCCCACTCGACCAACTCATCGTAATTCGTCAGCGTGTCCAGGCCGCGAGGAATAGACATCGAAATCGCTTTTCGAATATTCTCTGCCGTACAAATACGAGTGAAAACCAGCCACAAATTACGGGCTAAATGGACGGTAGAAAATTTCCAAAAAGTTATTTTTCGGCCGGGCCTAAACCTGGGGAGCATGGCTGTCCCGAATGGGCGCAGGCTCCGCCCTCAGCCCGCACTCGATCCACTCGAACGATTCGCGATGCAGCGATTCCAGCGTGTCGGCGGGTGCGCCGAGGTTGCGACGCGTCTCGACCAACTGCACGATCCCCATCAGCAGCGACCACAACACATCCGCCACGCCGCGCGTGTCCAAATCGGGGCGATACGTCCCGGCCTCCACCCCGGCCTGCACAATCTCCGCTACCCGCCGAAAGTTCATCCTTGCCCGCTGATTGATCTCCTTGACCACGTCCGGGGAAATGGCGTCGCGCAGGCCTTCGTTGTGCAGGAACATGAAGGCGCGATAGTATTCGGGCTGTTCGCGGTAGAAGTCGTAAAAGAAGCGCCATACCGCGCGCAACTGTTCCTGCGGCGGCGCGCCGCTGTTCTTTGCCGCCTCGATCGCCGCTCGGAACATCTCCATCGCCTCGAACAGCAGGGAGACGTAAATCTCCTCTTTGCTCTGGAAGTAGCGGTAGAGCGTTCCGACGGCCAGTTCGCAGCGCCCGGCAATCTCCTCGATTGTGGCGTTGAGGAAACCGCGCTCGGCAAAGACGCTTTTGGCGGCATCGAGGATCAATTGCCGCCGCGCTTCGCGTTCGCGCTCGCGGCGCATGGCTGTGGATTTGGGTTTCGCGGCGGTTGCGGGCATTACAGGCCTAACTGTTTGGCGATCACGTTGCGCAGGATCTCGGACGTGCCTTCGCCGATCTCCAGCACGTGCGTATCGCGGTAATATCTCTGCGCGGGCGATTCTAACACGTATCCGTACGCGCCCTGTAGGTGCATGGCCTGCGCCGCGATCTTCGCCGCCGCTTCGGTGGCGAAGACCTTGGCCTGCGAGGCCTCCTTGACGAATGGATGCCCGCCGTCGGCCAGCCGCGCGGCGTGATGCGTGAGCAAGCGCGCGGCCTGAACCTCGGTATCCATATCGGCCAGGCGGTGCTGGACGACCTGGTTCCTGGCGATGGGTTGGCCGAACTGCACGCGGTCGAGGACGTATTTGCGCCCCGCCTCGAACGCCGCCCGCGCGATGCCGACGGCGAAGGCGGCGGCAATGACGCGCCCTTCGGCGAAGGCCGCCAGCATGTTCGGCACGCCGCGATTTTCTTCGCCCAAGCGGTTCTCGACAGGAACGCGCGCATCCTCCAGCACGACCTCGGCGGTCTGCGCCGGGTGCATCCCCAGCGTTTTGATCGGACGGCTCACGCGCAATCCCGGTGTGTCCCTGTCCACGATGAACAGCGTGATGCCCTGCGCGCCCTGCCCCGGCGCGGTAACGGCGGAAAGGACGATGAAATCGGCGATCGGGCTGTTGGTGCAGAACAGCTTTGCGCCGTTCAAAACATAACTGTCGCCGTCTCGTTCTGCCCGCGTCGAGATCGCGGTGATGTCCGAACCCGCCCCGGCCTCCGTGCTGCCGAAGGCGCCGATCTTTTCGCCGCGAATTCCCGGCGCGAGATAGCGCCGCTTCTGCTCGTCGCTGCCGATGCGCGCAATCGCGGTGAGCGCCAGGACGATGTGGCAATAAACGCCAAGCGTGATCCCCGCCGAGGCCGCCGCGAGTTCCTCGAACACAAGGGCGGCATCCAGGCTGCCGCCATCGCCGCCGCCGTACTCGGATGGAAATTTGAGTCCGAGATATCCCAGCCCCGCCATTTGCTTGAACAAGTCCAGCGGATAAACATTGGTCTCGTCGCATTCCGCGGCAAGCGGCGCGATTTCTTTCCCCGCGAAGGCGCGGGCGGCGCGCTGCAGGGCGGCCTGTTCTTCGTTCAGCGTGAAATCCATCAGGGTTTACTCCGTGAGATGTAGAATGACCCGCCCGCTACCGCCAGCAACCGACCCTGCTCGTCGAGCACTTCCGCTTCGGTGATGGCAAAGCGATTGCTCCTTTGGATGACGCGGCATTCGGCAATGATGCGTCCGCTGGCGGCAGGCAGGAGGTAGCGCATCGAACATTCAACGGTGGTCGTCCGTTCGCCGGGCGCGAGCAAGCTGTAGGCGGCAATGCCCATCCCGGTGTCGGCAAGCGTGAAGGTGATGCCGCCATGCAAGACGCCGTAGGGGTTGGTGATATGCGGCGCGATCGGCAGGGAACAGCGGCAACGGCCGTCTGCCGCGCTCTCGACCCGAAAGCCCAGTTCCGCAAGAAAAGGGATGGGCAGAATCGGTTGAGTCATTTGCCATGGAAACTGGGCGGACGTTTTTCGCGGAACGCCTGCACACCCTCTTTGTGGTCGGCGCTCATCAGGCAGGCCGTCTGGGCGCGCGCTTCGAAGTCAAACTCCTGCTCGAGCGAGCGCGCCAGGCTTTGGTTGACACCTTCCTTGGTGAAGCGGATGGCGATGGGCGGCCCGGCGGCCAGTTGCGCGGCCAGTTCGTCCACGGCGCGATCCAATTCGTCGGGCGCGACGGCGCGGTGGACGAGTCCCGCCTGCGCCGCGGCTTCGCCGTCGAACACCTTCGCCGCCAGCAAAATCTCCATCGCCCGCGCGGGACCGACCAGGCGGGGCAAAAAGTACGTGACGCCGGCGTCCGCGCCCGCCAGCCCGACGCGCGCGAAGACGAATCCCAGGCGCGCGTCGCCCGCCATCACGCGCAGATCCGCCGCCAGCGCCAGCCCGGTACCCCCGCCAAAGGCGTCGCCGTTGATGCGCGCGATGACCGGGATCGGCAGGCGGTGCAGCGCGCCAATCGCTTCGAGAAACGCGCGCACGGCGGCTTCCACTTCGGCGGGCGGCGACGACTGCAAACGCTCGAACTCGGACATATCCGCGCCCGCGCAAAAATATTTTCCCGCGCCGGTCAAGATCAGCGCGCGGACCCCGGGCGCGGCGCGAACCGCCCCCACCGCCGAGGCCAGTTCGCGCCCCATCTCCATCGTCATCGAATTGGCGCGCTCGGGGCGGTTCAGCGTCAGCCGGGCAATGCTTCCGTCCGTCTCCAGTTTCAGGGTGTTGAATTCCACAGGTATCATTTCTCCTCATACACGTACCAGCCGCGACCGGCCTTCCGCCCCAGGTGCCCGGCGGCCACCTTGCGCCGCAACAGGTCGGGGGGCCAGAAGCGGGGGTCTTTCGTCTCTTCGTAGATGGCCAGCATGGCGCCCAGGGACACGTCCAGGCCGGTCATGTCCATCGTCTCGAAAGGCCCCATGCGCCGACCCAGCCCCAGGCGCATGCCTTTGTCCACCTCCTCGGGCGTGACGACCCCCGCCTCGACCAGGCGGATGGCTTCGACCGTGCTGGGGATATTGATGCGGTTGAGGGCGAAACCGGCCGCGTCCCGTTGGACGGTGATGGTCTCTTTGCCGAGACTCTCCACGAAGGCTTTCGCCGCCGCCAGCGTCTCGTCCGAGGTGTCCAGCCCGCGCACCAGTTCGCAGAGTGGCATCAGCGGCACCGGGCTGAAGAAATGCGTTCCCACCACGCGGTCAGCGCGGCCGGTCGCCCTGGCGAGTTCGGTGATGGGGATGGCGGAGGTGTTGCTGGCCAGGATGGCGTGGGACGGGCAGAGGCGGTCCAGTTCGCGCAAGACTTCCCGCTTCAGCGTTTTATCCTCGAACACGGCCTCAACAGCGAAGTCGGCTTCAGTTGCCGCGTCCAGGCCCAAGTCAGGGGTGATGCGTTTCAGCGCAACCTCCCGTTTTTCGGCCGCGAGTTGCCCCTTCTCCACGAACTTGCCGAGGGACCAGGCGATGCCGGTCATCGCTTTATCCAGCGCCTCCCGGCTCACGTCCCGCAGGGTGACGCGATATCCGGCCACCGCCGCCACTTGCGCGATGCCGCCGCCCATCAGCCCGGCGCCGACAACCAACACACGTCGGATATCCATTCACGCCGCCTGTATTCCAAATACGCGCATGGCATTCTCCCGCAACAACTTCCGCTTTACCTCAATCTCCAATCCCAACGCTTCCACGTCCTCCAGGGCGCGCTTGAACGAGATGAGCGGATAATCCGTCGCCCACAGCGCCTTATCCTGCCCCCAGCCGCGCACGAACTCGACGAACGATTCGGGCCAGCGTTTGGCCGGCCGCGCCGACGTATCAATGTAGACGTTGGGGTGTTTCCAGGCCAGGATCATCATCTCCTCGTGCCAGGGCTGGCCGAGGTGCGCGCCGATGATCTTCAGTTCGGGAAAGGCGAGGGCGACCTCATCGAGATAGATGGGACGCCCCGCCTCGGAGGGAAGCAGCGGGCCGGTGTGTCCGACCTGAAGCGCAACCGGGATGTTCAACTCGCAGCACTTGGCGTAGATCGGCCAGTAGGCGCGGTCGGTGGGCGGCAGGCCGCGAATCCCGTCACCGTAGGCATACGGTTCGAGGCGCAGCGCGATCAAGCCGAGGTCGTTCACCATGCGCTTGATCTCGTCCAGCACCTTCATCGGCTTGCCGCGCGGATCCAGCGTGCCACATCCCACAAATTTTTTGGGATACTGCCGCACCCACGCCGCCACCATATCGTTCGTCACCCGCACGCCTTCGTAGACAAAAGCCGACAGCACGGCCATCCCCACCCCGGCCTCGTCCATCTCGGCCAGCATCGTCTCGATCTGCATCCCCTCGACGAGTTTTTCAATCGAACCGTATCGCTGAAAAACGTGGCGGAACGAATCCGGCCACTGCTTTGCCGCCTCCGGCGTGATGCACGAGGCCCAGGCGTCTATTGCCAATATCTTCTCTTCGGGCATTTGCGCTCCTTTCATCCTGCGGCGGCCCGGTGCGCTTCTTCGCGCAGGGCGCGCTTCAACGGTTTGCCGATGCCGGTCAGCGGCAGTTCGGCGCGGAACTCGATTTCCCTAGGGACTTTGTAGGGCGCCAGTTTGGCGCGGCAATGCTCCTTGATCTCCCCCGCCAGTTTGGGACTGCCCTCGAAGCCGGGCTTCAACACCACGAAGGCTTTGACGATTTCGCCGCCTGCATGGCTCGGATCGGGATCAGGAACGCCCACGGCGGCGGCCATGCTCACGGACGGGTGCTCGTAGAGAACATCGTCCACCTCTTTACCGGCTACGTGAAAGCCGCCGTGGGTGGAGATCATGTCCTTCTTGCGGTCCACCATGAAGAAGAAGCCGTCGGGATCCATGCGGCAGATATCGCCGGTGTAGAGATACGGCTCGCCGTCGAACTTCCGCAGCACCTGGGCGGTCTCATCCGGCATGTTCCAATAGCCTTTGAAGAGATGCGGCCCGGCGATAATCAGTTCGCCCGCCTCGCCCACAGGCATTTCCTTTTTCCCGCTTTCGATATCCACGATGCGCGCCATCACGTCGGTGATCGGCAGGCCGAGGCTGCCCGTGCGCCGCTGTTCCTTCGGCTGTCCCCAGGGGTTGAAGATGCACGCCGGCCCGCCCTCGGTGATGCCGTACACGTCCACCAGTTTGCTGCCGGTCTTTCCTTCCCATTCCCGCAGAAGTTCCGGCGGGAGCGCGGCGCTGCCGGAGACGCAAATCCTGAGGCGGGAAAAACCTGTTTTGGCGAACTTTTCGTGGCGCAGCATGTTGGTGTAGATGGCAGGCACGCCGACGAAAATCTCCACGCCGTACTTGCTGAAACTGCCCAGCATGTCATCCAGGTCGCGAGGGTTTGGCAGGCAGACCAGCGCGGCCGCGTGCATGAGGGGCATGTGCACGGCGGCGGCGTTGCCGCCCGAATGGAAGACGGGATACATGGTCATGAAAACCGTTTTCCCAGGCTCGAAGAAAGCCCGGTTCCACAGCGCGTTTTGCGCGGCGTTGGCGACGATGCTTTTGTGGGTCAGTTCGGCGCATTTGGGGCCGCCGGTGGTGCCGCCCGTCCAGTACAGCGCGACCGTGTCTTCAGGACGGATATCCACTTTGGGCGGCTGCGGCGGGTACTTGACCAGGTCCATGAACGGCTCCGACTGGCCGGGCGGGGCCTTGACCGGCTTGGCCTTGGTGCGTTTGCCCAGGAAGGCGATGACCTCCGGCATGAACTCGGTGGGGTTGCTGAGGAAGATGCGTTTGAGCGGCGTCTTGTCCTTGATCTTTTCCAGCAGCGGCCAGAAGCGGTCCAGGGCGACGATGGTCGTCGCGCCGCACTGGTTCAGCGCGCGCGCGATTTCCTCCGGCGTCAGGATGGGGCTTAAAGCGGCAGTGACGGCCCCGATCCTCTGGGCGCCGTAGTAGGTGAAGAACCAGGCCGGGCAGGTTGGCAGCAGCGTAGCGACAACCTCTCCTTTCTTCACGCCTTTGTCGGCCAGTCCCGTCGCCACGCGCTTATTCATCTCGGCGTAGCGGGCATAACTAATTTTGGCTCCGTGGTAGATGAGCGCCGTGGCGTCAGGATACTTTTGGGCTTGCTGTTCCACGAGCTGCCAATCGAACACATTCGGGTATTCCGCAGTTTCTGGAATACCCTCGTCATAATGTTTTAGCCAGGGCTTGTTGGCGTACATTTTGATCTCCTTTAGTCATTGGTCACTTTTTAACGGACGCGTATTCAAATCTGACGTTGTCGGACTGCCTGCCACCTCCTTCCGCAAGGTTTGGGCTATTCAAAGATGCTCTTGGCGATGATCTCGCGCTGGATCTCCTGCGTGCCGGCGCCGACGCCAAAGCCGTGCACGCCGATCACAGCGCGGGCGATCCAGTATTCTTCCATCAAGCCGTAGCCGCCGAAGACCTGGACGCACTCGGTGGCGGCGCGGCGGATGAATTCCGCGGCAAACAGGCGCGCCATCGAGACCGCCGCGCTGGCCTCCTGCGCGCCCCGATTCAACAAGTCGGTGGCCCGGTAGGCGAGCATTTTGGAGGCCTCCCATTCGGTGAGCAGATCGGCGAAGCGATGCCGCCAGACTTGCATCTCGGACAATTTCTTCCCGAAGGCGGATCGCTCCTTCATGTAGCCGAGGGCCTCCTCGATCATCTCCCTTGCCAGGCTGTTGATGATGTAAGCCAGCACCAGCCGCTCTCCTTGAAAGAGATCCATGATGTAGTAAAAGCCTTTGCCCTCCTCGCCCACCAGGTTGCGGGCCGGCACGCGGCAATCCTGGAAGAACAGTTCGGCCATGTCGCTGGAGGGGACGAGGGTGTGCTTGAGTTCGCGGCCGCGCGAGAAGCCCGGCGCGTCGGCCGGGACGAGGATGGCGCTGACGCCGCCGGGTCCGGGCCCGCCGGTGCGGACGGCAAGCGTCACAAAGTCCGCGCGCAGGCCGTTGGTGATGAGCGTCTTCTGTCCGTTGATGACGTACTCGTCCCCGACGCGGCGGGCGGTTGTACGGATGGCGGCCACGTCGGAACCGGCTCCCGGCTCGGTGACGCCCAGCGCGGCGATGCGCTCGCCGGCGATGGCCGGCGCCAGGAACTCCCGCTTGAGTTCTTCGCTGCCGTATTTGTGGATGACGCTGGTGGCCATCTCGCACTGGATGAGCAGTCCCACGACCGCGCCCACGTTGCGGCCGCGCATCAGTTCCTCGATCATGATGCCCACGTACCAGTAATCCAGGCCCAGGCCGCCGTATTGTTCGTCGAAACGGAGGCCAAAGCAGCCCAACTTGCCCGCCTTGGGGAAAAGTTCATCAGGGAAACGGCGCGCCCGATCCCATTCTTCGCTGTAAGGGGCGATCTCGCGCTCGGCAAAGGCGCGCACGGAGCGGCGGAACATTTCATGTTCTTCGGTATAGGGCGGAAAAACGCTCATCGGTCTTTCTCCTTTGTGCCATTCGTGGATTTCAGGTATCTCTCCAACAGCCCCCTCACGCGCGGCGGAATCTTCTTCAACTCCCCGGTCTTCACGTCGAAGCAGATGTGAACCGTCTCGCCCTCGGCCAGTATCTCCTCCGTCCCGGCGCGGCGAACTTCGTGATAGAACGTCGCCCGGCGGCTTTTGACTTCGGTCATCCACGAACGCACGGTAAGAATGTCGCCGAAACGCGCCGGGGTGCGATAGCGCACGCGCAGTTCGGCCAGCGGCATGAACACGCCCTCCTCGGCCAACTGGTCGTAGTCGCCCTGATGCCGCCGCCGGTATTCGTGCCGCGCCTCCTCGAACCAGATCGCGTAACTCGAATGATGGGCGATGCCCAGCGGATCGCATTCGGAGTAACGCACCGGAAACGTGACCGTGATCGTGTTCGTCGCCCCGGCCGCGTCGTCGCGCAGGACGCGGCGCAGAGTCTTGCCGATCATCGTCTTCGGCAAGGTTGCGCGAAATTCGACCGCCGCCGGGACTTTGTACGCCGCGAGGTTCGCCCGGCAATAATCAATGATCTCCTCCGGCGTGGCCGTCTCGCCGTCTTTCAGCACCACGTAGGCTTTGATCGTTTCGCCGCGATAGGCGTCGGCGATGCCCACCGCCACCGCCTCGCGCACTTTGGGATGGGCGAACAGCGCTTCGTCAATCTCGCGCGGATACACGTTGTAACCGCCGGAGAGGATCATATCCTTCTTGCGGTCGAGGATGTAGAAGTAACCGTCCTCGTCCATTCGCGCCAGGTCGCCTGTGTGGAGCCAACCGTCGCGGAGCGTGTTCGCGGTTTCGTCGGGCAGGTTCCAATAGCCGCGCATCACCTGCGGCCCGCGAATGACCAACTCACCGACTTCGCCCGGCGTGAGCGTCCGTGTCCCAGTTTCGGCGTCCACGATGCGCGCTTCGGTGTCTGGCAATGGCAGGCCAACGCTTCCCGCCTTGCGAAGGCCATACATCGGGTTGACATGTGTGACAGGCGAAGACTCGGTCATCCCGAATCCCTCGGCGATCTTCGCGCCGGTGCGTTTCTCGAACGCCTCCATCACTTCGCGGGGCAACGGCGCGGCGCCGCTGAAACAGGCGCGGATGCTGGCAAGTTCGTCGGCAGTGGCGCGGGCGTTCAGCGCCACGTACATCGTCGGCACCCCGGCGAAGATGGTCGGGCGATGTTCGCGGATGGCCGCCATGACTGCATCCATCTCGAAGCGCGGCAGGATAATCATCGCCGCCGCTTTGCGGATCGAGACGTTCATCACCGCCGTCAGCCCGTAAGCGTGGAAGAACGGCATCACCGCCAGATAACGTTCCTCGCCGTCCCTGGCTTTGTGGAAGATGAACTCACACGCCTGCGTCACGTTGACGACGAGATTGCAATGGGTAAGCGCCGCGCCTTTCGCCACGCCCGTCGTGCCGCCCGTGTATTGCAGGCAAGCGACATCGTTGGGTTTGATCCGTGTTCCGTGTTCCGTATTCCGTGCTTTGTATCCCGCGCCCTGGGCTGCCAACTCTCGGAAAAACAACGCGCCCTCACCGCGACCAATCTCCGTCGGCTTCTCGAAATCCTTCAACCCGGCAAGGACGACGCTCGTCAATCCGACTCGGTCTTTGACGAGTTGAATACGCGGCCACAGCCGGTCGAGCGCGACAACGGTCCTCACCCCGGCGTCACGCCACTGATGCTCCAGTTCGCGCTCGACGTACATCGGGTTGGTCATCACCGCGATCCCGCCAATGCTCAGCACTGCGTAGAAGGCGATCACCGTCTGCGGGGAATTGGGCAGCAGGATCGCCACGCGGTCGCCGGGCGCGACTCCCAGCCCGGCCAGTCCCGCCGCGAACGCCTCGACTTGCGTTTGCAATTCGGCGTAGGTCATCCGCGTCCCCTCGAAGATCGTCGCTGTCGCGTTGGGGAATTTGCGCGCCGTTTCACGCAGCATTTCGGGCAGCGTGATCTCCGGGTAAGCCAGCGAATGCGGCACGCCTTCGTCGTAGTGTTTCAGCCACGGCCTATCATCCATTTGTCTTCAGCCTCAACACTTCTCGCGCCTCATCCGGTGACGCCGGTTCGCGCCCGATCTCGCGCGCCAGCCGCGCCATCTTCTCGACCATCTGCGCGTTGCCGCTCGCCAGCGCGCCGCGCTCAAGATAAACGTTGTCCTCGAGTCCGGTGCGGACGTGGCCGCCCATCGCCATCGCCGTTGCCGCCATCGCCCAGTGCATACGCCCGCCGATGGCGCTCACCAACCACATTGCATCGGGTGGTAAACTTTCCACGAGATGCAAAAGATTCTTGGGTGTCGCCGCCGTCACCTGACCCGGGATGCCCATCACGAAATTGATCCAGAGCGGATCGTCCAGCAAGCGTTCCCCTGAGCTTGTCGAAGGGCCTGCGCGCAGGATCGCGACGTTGTTCAACATCCCGGCGTCGTACACTTCGAGTTCGGGACGCACGCCGTTTTCCTGCATCGTGCGCGCCATCGTTTCCAAATCGGCGTAGGAAATCAGCATGGTAAAATCGCGCGTCCAACGCTTCTCTTCGGCGTCGTAGCGCCCCACCATCGCCGCGCCGACGCTGAACGAAGCGATCTCCGGTTTGAGTTGCGGCACCACGGCGATACGCTCCGCCAGCGGCAGTCCGGCAATCGCGCCGCCGGTCGTTAGGTTGATTATCGCGTCGCACCCGGCGGCGCGAATGCCCTCGACGATGCGACGAAACACCCTCACATCCGAAGTCGCTTTTCCCCGCTCATCCCGCGCGTGGATGTGAACGATGGCCGCGCCCGCGCGCCAACACTCGACTGCCTGCCGGATGATTTCATCCGGCTGTTCCGGCAGGGTGGGGTTCGCTTCTTTGCCCTGCTGCGCGCCGGTGAGCGCGGCAGTGATGATCAACTTGTCCATCATTCGCCCGTGAACTTTGCGGCGCGCTTTTGCAAAAACGATTCCATCCCCTCGCGTTGATCGCGCGTCTTCCAATTAAGCCCGACCGTGTTGATCGAAAAATCAATCGCGGCTTCGAGATCGGTCGTCATCCATTTGTGGATGATGTCCTTCTGCGCGGCAAGCGCGCGCGGGCTGAACGCCGCGAGTTCTTCCGCCCAGCGATTCACTTCGGCGGCGAGTTCGGCGGCGGGCAGGACCGCGTTCACCAGTCCGCGCCGCTCGGCTTTGGCCGCGTCCCAGTTGCGGCCGGTGAAAGCCAGTTCGCGCGTGTTCACGATGCCGATGGCCTGAGGCAGGATGGCCGCCTCGACGATGGCCGGAATGCCGCGCTTGATGTTCGGCAGGCCGAACTGCGAACGGTCGGAGGCAATGAGGATGTCACACGAGAGGGCGAGTTCGAGGCCCGCGCCCAGGCACAGCCCGTCAATCTGCGCGATGACAGGTTTCTCCAGCGTGCGGATCGCCCCAAAGGTCGCGTGCAATTCCTGCCCGATCCGCCGCGCGCCCCACGCGTCGAGGTCTTTCACGTAGGCCACGTCAATCCCGGCGCTGAAGGCGCGCTCGCAGGCGGAATCGAACACAACAACTCGAACCGAATCGTCGGCGGCGATCTCTGCCAGCGCCGCGCGAATCTCGTCGAGCATCGCGCCGTTGATCGCGTTCAGCGCCTCAGGCCGGTTGAGCGTGATTCGGGCGATGGCATTGTTTTGTTGGAGTGTGAGCGTGGAAGAGAAGTGTGTCATTGGGACTTGCGAAAACGCCAATAATGAATTATATTCATAATATGAGTATACTTCATTTCCCGTCGAAGTCAAGCGCGAAATGCAGCCGGTGAGCATCCTCGGCGTTGGGCGGACGGATTACGCCCCAAAGCCAAACATCTCGATCCCCGAGATGGTTCACCAGGCGGTGCAGGCCGCCCTCGCCGACGCCGGGTTGACGATGAATGACGTGGATGCGCGCGTCACAGCCTCGGTGGATTTGTGGGATGGATTGACGGCCTCGAATGTCGCCATCACCGAAGTCGTCGGCGCGGTGATGCAGCCGGAAGCGCGCGTCGCGGGCGACGGATTGCTTGCCGCCTGCCAGGGCGCAATGTCCATCCTGGCCGGGGCATACGAAACCGTCCTCGTCGTCGCCCACTGCAAGGCCTCGATGGGCGACCACCGGGAGATCACGAACTGGACGTTCGACCCCATCTTCCAACAACCGCTCGGCCTCGACGACCTGACTGCTGCCGCCCTGCAAGCCTCCGCCCTCCATTTTCCTGCTCCCCCGCACCCCTGTCCGGTTGCGGATGGCGCGGCGGCCATCTTGCTCTCGGCCTCCCCCAATCCCCAATCCCCAATCCCCAGTCCCCAATTAATCAGCATGGGCTGGGCGCTCGACGAGCATTATCTCGGCGACCGGGATTTGGCCGACTCTCCTGCCCTGCGCGAAGCCGCCCGCCGCGCGTACGCCTCGGCCGGGATCGCCGACCCCGGGCGCGAACTCGCTGTCGCGGAACTCTCCGACCATTTCGATTATCAGCGCGCCCTGTGGCTCTCCGCTCTTGGCCTCGACTCGTTTCCCAACGTTAATCCCTCCGGCGGCCTTGTGAACGGCGTCCCTCCCTTCGTCGCCGGGTTGGATCGTCTGATTGAAGTCGTCCTGCGACTGCGCCAAAAGCCCGGTCTGGGTCTGGCGCACGGCTGTTGGGGACCCGCCGGGCAGGGACAGGCGGTGGTCATCGCCGGACGCGAGGAGTGAATCGAATGGTGGATTTTGCCCTGACCGATGAACAACGCCAGTTTCGCGACCTGGCGCGCAGGTTTGCAGAGCAGGCCATCCGTCCCGTCGCGGCGGAGGCGGACGAGCGCGAAGAAGTCCCCTGGGAAGCGCTGGAAAAGGCTCACCGGATTGGGTTGACGAACTATTACCTTCCTGAATCCTGCGGAGGCGGGGGCGTGACGAGCCTGCTCACAAAACTCCTGGTGGACGAAGAACTGTTCTGGGGCTGCGCCGGGGTGGGAAGCATCCTGGGCGCCTCGGCGCTGTGCGCCACGCCCATCCTGCTGGCCGGCACGCAGGAACAGAAGCGCCGCCATTTGTCCCGTTTCTGCGAGCCGGGAAAGATCGCCCTGGGCGCGTTCGCCCTCACCGAACCCTCGGCCGGTTCCGACCTGGGAGGGTTGACCACGCGGGCGCGGCGGACGCAGGACGGGTATGTTCTTGACGGCCGGAAAATCTTCATCACCAACGGGGGCATCGCCGATATTTACGTGGTCTTCGCCACAGTGGATCCCTCGCTCAAGACGAAGGGCATCACCGCTTTTATCGTGGAGAAAGATCGGCCTGGCGTGACAGCCGGGAAGAAAGAGAAAAAACTCGGCATCCGCGCTTCCCACACCGCCGCGCTGGCCTTCGAGAACGTCGAAGTCCCTTTGGAGAACCGCCTGGGCGCGGAAGGCGAAGGCTTCCAGATCGCCATGCGCACCTTCGATATCACGCGCACGCACACCGCCATCGGCTCGGTCGGCCTGGCGCGGGCGGCTTACGAATACGCGCTGGGATATTCGCAGGAACGAGAGCAATTTGGCAAGGCAATCGTCTCTTTCCAGGCCGTTGCCTTCCTGCTCGCCGATATGGCGATGAAAATAGACGCGGCGCGCCTTCTCGCCTGGCGGGCGGCCTGGCTGAAAGACCAGGGGGAACCGTTCACAAAGGAAGCCAGTATGGCGAAAGCCTACGCCGCCGATGCCGCCATGCAAGTCACCACCGACGCCGTGCAAATCCTGGGCGGCTATGGGTATATGCGCGAGTACCCGGTCGAGAAGTGGATGCGCGACGCGAAGATCATGCAAATCTACGAAGGCACCGCGCAAATCCAGCGCCTGATCATCGCGCGGCAATTGACATCCCCAGGAAAGGAGCGGGGCTGAAATGCGCAGAGTGGCTGTCATCGGCGCGGGGCAAACCAAACACGCCAAAGCCCGCGACGACGCGAGCCAGGCTGAACTCGCGCGCGAGGCTGTGACGCGCGCGCTGGCCGACGCCAGGATCACAATTCGCGATGTGGATGCGGTTGTGTTGTCGAACATGGAACTGTTCGAGGGCCGCGCGCTGCCGGAGATGTGGGTCGGCGAGGGCGCGGGCGGCTATCTCAAACCGGTGATGAAGATCGCCACCGGCGGGACTTCTGGCACGTCGGCCTGCATCGCCGGCTACCATCAGTGCGCTTCGGGGCTGTTCGATGTTGTGTTGGTCGTCGGATGGGAAAAGCACTCCGAGGGCGCGACGCAAACCGGCATGGCGCTCACCGACCCGCTGTGGGATCGCAACGTCGCCTCGGGCGCGGTGGGCAATTTCGCGCTGTCCATTTCGCAGTACGTCGCCGAGCGCGGCGTCACACCGGGGCAGGCGGCGAAGGTGGCGGTGAAGGCGCGGCGCAACGCGGCGAAGAATCCTTATGCCCATCTACAGATGCCGGACATCACCGTCGAAAAAGTGCTGGTTTCGCGGATGCTCGCCGATCCGGTGCATCTGCTCGACATGTGCCCGCAGTCGGATGGCGCGTGCGCGCTGGTGTACGCCGCCGAGGGCCGCGCCGAGAAACTCTGCCCACAACCGGCGTGGGTGCGCGCCGCCGTCACCCGCCACGATCAACCGTACATCGGCGACCTTGACCGTCGGTTGGTGACGATGCGGACGCTGCGCGACGCGGCGCGGGAGGCCTATCGGCGCGCGGGCATTACCGATCCACTAAAGCAAATTGATGTCGCCGAGATTTACGAGCCGGTGAGTTACGCCGAGTTGGCATGGTACGAGGCGCTGGGCTTCTGCGCCGAAGGCGAGGCGGGACGATTGATTGACGAAGGCGTGACGGAGATGGACGGCGAGTTGCCGGTGAACCCGTCGGGCGGCGTGCTTTCGACCAATCCCGTCGGGGCCTCGGGCGTGATGCGTGTGGCCGAAGCCGCCATGCAGGTGATGGGCCGCGCCGGGGATCACCAGGTTCCAAACGTCCGCACCGCGCTTGCCACCGGCTACGGCGTGTATGCCTGGAGCGACGTGATCATCTTAACCGCCGACCGCTGACTGCCAACTGATCACTGATAACTGATAACTGATAACTGATGACTGAACTACTGCATATCCCTCACTCAATGACCCTCACGTGGCGCTACGGCGCGAGTTGGTACTTCGCCGAATTCATGCGCGCCTTGCGCGACGAGCGGCGTATCATCGGCTTGCGCTGTTCGGTCTGCCGCCGCGTGTATCTCCCGCCGCGCCCGGTTTGCGGCAACTGCCATGCCGAACTGAGCGAGTGGGTGGAGGTAAAAGACACCGGCATCGTGCGCGCCTTCACCGTCGTTCACACCCCGATCATTGACCCGGCCACCGGCCAGCCGCGCCCCGCGCCCTACGGCATGGCGCTGATCCAACTCGACGGCGCGGACACCACCCTCAACCATTACCTGTCCGAAAACGACCCGGCCCTATTGCGAATCGGAATGCGCGTGCGGGCGGTGTGGCGCGAAGAACGAAGCGGGACGTTGAGCGACATCGTCCACTTCGTGGCAGTAGTCAGTGAACAGTAATCAGTGAGCAATGAGCAGTGACCAGTAACCAATCGCCAATTATCAATTACCAAACCGCCGGAGTGAACCTGACGTTCAGTTACGCGGCAGGCGAAGCGGCGAGTCGTTTTTTAATCGCGCTGCGCGATGAGAAAAGGATTTTAGGAACACGCTGCCCGGCGTGCCGTCGAGCGCTTGTCCCGGCGCGATCGTTTTGTCCGCACTGTTTTGTGGCGACGGCTGAATGGATTGAAGTCGGCCCGGCGGGGAAAGTATCCGCATTCGCTCCCCTCCCCCCTCTCCCAGAGGGAGAGGGACTGGGGGTGAGGGCGGGTCTTGCTCTGATTCGTCTCGACGGCGCGGACACCGCATTCGTTCATTTCGTCGGCGAAACCGACGCGCCGAGAATCGGTTCGAGAGTCGTTGCCGTGTTCGCCGAAACGCGGAGCGGGAGCATTCTCGACATTGCCTATTTCAAACCGCTGTAGGGGCAAGCCTTGCGCTTGCCCTTACACGCCCCACATTGGAGGCCAACCATGCCCATTCGATTCGAAACGCAAGACCGCATTGCCCTCATCACCATTGAGCGTCCCGAAGTCCACAACGCGATTGATTTCGACACGAGTAGTGAACTGATCGAAGCGTGGATACGCTTCCGCGACGACCCCAATCTATGGGTAGCCATCGTCACCGGGGCGGGAGAGAAAGCCTTCAGCGCCGGCGCGGACCTGCGCGCGCTCGGCGAGTTCTATCGTTCGCTTACTCCGCTCGAGCGCCGCCACCGCGCCGAAACGCAGCCGAACCTCGGCGGCCTGACGCGCAACCTCGAGGTGTGGAAGCCGATCATCGCCGCCGTCAACGGCTACTGCTTCGGCGGCGGGCTGGAACTGGCGCTGGCGTGCGACATCCGCATCGCCTCCGAGAACGCGCTGTTCGGGCTGACCGAGACCAGTTGGGGCATCATCCCCGGCGCGGGCGGCACCCAACGCCTCCCCCGCCTCGTGCCGCTGGGCATCGCCCTGGAGATGATCTTCACCGCGAAAAAGATAGACGCGGCGGAAGCCCATCGGATCGGGCTGGTCAACAAAGTTGTGCCTCTGCCCGAACTAATGAACGCCGCCCTCGAAATGGCGAACCGGATTTGCGCCAACGCGCCGCTCGCCGTGCAGACGGCGAAGATGGCGGTATGGAAGGGATTGGAACTTCCGCTGGCCGACGGTTTGCGATTGGAAAACACCCTGGGCGAACCGCTGCGCCAAAGCGAGGATGTGCAAGAGGGCATCTCGGCCTTCGCCGAAAAGCGCAAGCCGCAGTTCAAGGGAAAGTGATGTCGAAAGTCATGCCGCTCGCCGAGGCGGTGAGGACATTCGTCCGCCCCGGCATGAGTCTGTATTTCGGCGGGGCGTGGGCGTTTCCCAACGCGGCGATGTTCGAGATCGTCCGCCAGTTCGTTGGGCGCGATCCGGGGTTCACGCTGATTCTTTCCACCGGCGGCGCGGCCTCCGCCGGGCCGTTCCTCGCCGCGGGGCTGGCGCGGCGCGTCGTCGCCGCGTTCCTCGGCGACGGCTATCCTACTCCCGGCCCGAACCCCGCCATCCAACGTGCGATTAACAGCGGCAAAGTCGCCGTCGAGAATTGGACCATGCTCACGCTCACCCTGCGGCTGCTGGCCGCCGCGCTGAACCTGCCCCATCTCCCGACTCGCTCCATTCTCGGCAGTTCGCTCGAGGGCGAACTGGCCGATCAATTTCGACGCATTCCCGATCCGTTCCAGCCGGATCAGACCGTCGGACTCGTCCCGGCCCTACGTCCCGACCTGGCCATCACGCACGGTTGGGCCGCCGACCCCGATGGCAACACCATCCTGCCGCTTCCATTGGCGGGCAATTCGTTTGGCGCGTTGGCGGCCAAAGAAGGCGCGATCGTCACCGTCGAAAAGATCGTGGCACCGGGAGCGATCCGCGCGCGCTCGAACGCGACGCGCATCCCAGCGCACGCCGTCCGCGCCGTGTGCGAAGCGCCCTTCGGCGCGCACCCGCTGGGTTGCCTGGGACTCGACGGAGGTTACATCGAAGATCGCGCCTTCATGCTCGAAGCCCGCGCCGCCGCCCGCGCTGAAAAGACCCAGGCTGAATGGATACAGCGGTGGATTCTCGAACCCCGCGATCATGCGGATTACCTCGCCCGCCTCGGCCCCGCCCGACTCGCCGCCCTCAAGGATTTCTCCGCCGCGCCCTTGCCTCCCACCTCCCCCGTTCCCTCGCTCACTGACTCCGAAAAGATAATCGTCGCCGCCTCGCGTGAGATCGTCCGCGCTGTCCGCGAGCGTGGGTATCGTTCGATCCTGTGCGGACTCGGGGCGGCGCACCTGGCCGCGTGGCTGGCCGAAGCGCGGCTGCGCGCCGAAGGGATCACGGTAACGCTCTTGACCGAGGTGGGCGCGGCGGGCATTCGTCCCCTGCCCGGCGATGCGTTTCTCTTCGCCCTCCGCAACGCGCTCACCGCGCCGATGATCGCCGACACCCTGACCGCGCTGGGGATGTTCGTGGGCAGTGAACAGGCGCCGTGCCTCGGCGTGCTCGGCGCGGCGCAGGTGGATCGGCGGGGCAGCCTCAACACCACCCGCCTGCCCGACGGCGGTTTTCTCATGGGCTCCGGCGGCGCGAACGACGTGGCCTCGACGGCGCAAGAAGTCATCATCGTGGCGCGGCAGTCGCGAACGCGATTTGTGGAGCGCGTGAACTACGTCACCTCGCCGGGCGCGAGCGTATCCACCGTCGTCACGCAGTTGGGCGTGTTTCGGAAAGTGAACGACGATTTGATTCTCTCCGCCGTGTTCGGGGATGAGTCAACCATCAATGAGGCGCGCGAGGCGTGCGGGTGGGATTTGCAATGCGCCAGAGACATCGCCGCTTTGCCACTTCCTGATGCGGCGGAACGCGAGGCCTTGCATCGTTTTGATCCGTTGGGAGATTTCTGGCGTGAATGAACTGAGTCCATCTGCGGCGGCTTTCTTCGATCTCGACGGGACGCTGTTCAACGGTTATGTGTGGCGCGCGCTGCGGCGGCACCACGAAGCGCACCGCTTCAAACTGCCCACCCTCTACGGTTACCTGCTCTCGCACATCGCGCTGTGGCCGCTCAGGAACGCGGGATTGGTTTCGGAGGAAAGGTTCTATCGGGCATGGGGCGAACACATGGCCTGGCTGGTGAGAAACGTGCGGGTCGAACGCGCGGGGGCGATCTGGGAATGGGTGGCGGATCACGAGATATTGCCCAACCTCCGCCCGGAGATGCGTGAATCGCTCGCGCGTCATCGAGCCGAGGGATACCGCGTCGTCCTGCTCTCCGGGACATTCCAGCAACTGCTCGAAGTCGTCGCCGCCCGGGTGCGGGCCGATGGCGCGGTGGGTACGCCGCTCGCCCAGCGGGACGGGCGCTATCTCGGGCGCATCATCCCGCCGTTGGGCGTGGGGGCGGGGAAGGCGGCCCGGCTGCGCGACTATGCCGCCGGGCGCAATATTGATCTTGCAGAATCGTTCGTTTACACCGATGCGTTCCCGGACTTCCCCGTGCTGGAAATGGTGGGGCATCCGGTGGCCGTGTACCCGGACGCGCGGCTGGCGGCGCTCGCCGCCGAACGCGGCTGGCCGGTGATCGGCACAATCACGAAGGAGCGTGAGTAAATGAAAGCAGCGCGTTTCTACGGAGCGGACAGGCCGCTCAAGATCGAAGACATCCCTCAACCCCAGCCCGGTCCCGGCGAAGTATTGCTCGCCGTGAAAGCCGCCGGGCTGTGCGGCACGGATTTGCACATCGCCCTCGAAGGCACAATCCCGACGGCATTTCAACCCATCACCCTCGGCCACGAAGCGGCGGGCATCGTTGCGGAGACGGGGACGGGGGTGACAGATTGGAAGGCGGGCGATCGCGCCGCCGTGTTCCCGAACATCGCCTGCGGCGAGTGCTATGCCTGCGCCAGCGGGCGCGAGGCCCTGTGCCTGAAGAGCCGCATCCTCGGCGTGCAGGCCGACGGCGCGTTTGCCGAGTATCTTCTCGTCCCGGCGCGGACGCTCGTGCGCCTGCCCGATTCGATCCCCTTCGAAGTCGGCGCGATCCTCACCGACGCGGTTTCGACCGCGTATCACGCCGTCGTCTGCCGGGGGAACGTGTTGCCCGGCGAGGCGGTTGTCGTCATTGGCTGTGGCGGGGTGGGGCATCACGGCGTGCTGTGGGCCAAACAGCGCGAGGCCGCGCCCATCATCGCCGTGGACCTGTCTGCGGGAGCGCTGCGGCGCGCGCAGGAAGCGGGGGCGGATTACATCGTCAACCCCGCCGAGACCGACGCGCCCAAAGTTGTTCGCTCGCTCACGGGCGGCGCGGGGGCCGACTGCGCGCTGGAGTTCGTGGGCCGTGCCGACACGGTGACGACGGCGATGAAGTCCCTCAAGCGCGGTGGGCGGGTCGTGATCGTCGGCGTGGGGCCGGAGCGGGTGACGCTGCCGCCGTTGCAAGCCTTTGTGGGGAGCGAACTGTCGCTCGCGGCATCGCTCGGATTCCATCGCGCCGATCTCGAAAAGATCATCGGCCTGGTTGCGGCAGGCGAGGTGGACGTGAGCGGCTCGGTGAGCGAGACCGTGCCATTGGAGGAAATCAACGAGGCGCTCAAACGGCTGGCGGAGCGAAAGGGCGATGCAGTGCGGGTGGTGGTGAGGCTGGCTGGTTGAGACGATCCGCCTGGAATGAAAGCGGTTACATTACACTTGCGCCATTCCGTTTCGGCTTGGAGATTCTCATGCCCCGCCCTCAGGATATTGTCCCGACAGATGAACTCGATACCTGATATTCGATTAACCCCCGTTGACGAGTCCATCTTTAAAACGATCAGCACGGGGAAATTCGCCAGCCGCGAGGCGTATCGTCTGCGCCTGTGGGCAGCCAGAGAATGAGGCCATCTTCATCCGCGTACACGTCCAACAGCCAGCCGGTGACTTCATCCATGTTTCGATAAACTCAACACAAGTGTTTCGATGCCGTGCGGGACATCCAGGTGTTGTCGCCCATCTATCGCGGTCCCGCCGGGGTGATCGCGCTCAACGAACGCCTGCA
>CAYJNT010000033.1:0-21160 GCA_964370945.1 uncultured Hyphomicrobiales bacterium
GACTCCCGGGATCACGGTTGCGAATCGTGACCGCAGGCGCCGCTCCCCCTTCACACTCAGCACGCCTGCAGAGCGCCCCTCAGGTGAAGGCGATTATCCGGGACTTGACAGTGCCCGGAAACCATGGAAAAGCCTTCTACGACAGGCCGGTTTTGCTCTCTTTGGTTGCCTGATCCTGCTTCCCGGTCAGGCGCTCGCTTTCCGTAATTTCGATGTCGTAGTTGTAGGCGTCGCCAGCAAACTCCACGGCAACAAAGTCCAAATTGTTGCCCCCGCGACCGGGAGCAAAACGCCTCGCATAGCCAGCGCAGTGCCATTGGCCGAACATATCAACGTATTCGACCAATCCGATTACATACAGCGTTCGTTTCTTGTTCGTGATTTTCCACCACTCATCGGCGGGGATGTCCAGGCCACGTCTGATGTAGTGTGCAGAGTTGGCGTTAAGGAACGCCTGCGTCGATGGATGATCCTTCGTGTCGCCGTAGGCGGGCTTATCGGGGAGTGGAGCATCCGGCTCCGTTATCATCGTTCCGAGGAGGACGCCCTTCACCACGGCGGGGGTCTGTCCGGAATTGGTGATTGCGATTTGGATTTTCTGATTGGACTCGTTCAGCGCGGCCCCTTCCGTGAGCATAAAATGCCGGACATCGCTGATCCCCTTGAGGTGACTCGGGTCAACCTCCGGCGTCTTGTGGGACAGGCCGACATAGGCGCGCTGGATGATTCTGGCGTCTCGCACCTGATGGCCGCCCACAATGGCGAGGACAACGGTAAAGCACATGATCGCGAAGGTCGCCGCCGCAGTGATGGCGCCGTTATAGTCTTGAAGAAAATTTCTGATTTTGATGAGCGCGAATGGCACGGCTTGATAAGCGGTGCAATCTTCATAGGCGGCGCCGGCGCGGCGCTCGCATATCTCGTGATATGCTGGAAACGCGAAGGACGCCGCCGCTAATGCAGCGAACAACAGCAATCCAACGCACACTTTTGCCAAACGCCCTTTCACTTAGCCCCCTTGCTGAGTGCGCTTCCGCGTTACGCTGCGGTTGTTGTTGCGCCTCAGCATCCTGCTATAGCGGCCCCGAACATGTCGGGATTGTCTCGGTTGTTGTAGCGGAATTGAAATTCCGCGACGTACAGCGGCATATATTTACGGCTCACCTTATGGAACGAGCCGACCACGCCGCGCTTCATCAGCGACCAAAAGCCCTCAATCGTGTTGGTGTGCACCGCGCCGACAACGTAGTTTTCTTTCTTGCGGATGACTTCGTGCGGGAAGTTTTCGCCAAGGAAGCGATAGCCGGAATGTTCGTCGGTGCAGAGCAAGCTAACCTTGTTCGACACCGCTTCATTCACGAAGCCATCAAGCGTTGCGGTATCCGTGTTGTTGATGACGCGGAGAACTACGTTGCCCTTGCGCTTGATCGCGCCGACGACCGCGATTTTGTCGGCCGTGCCGGGACCAGTGCGCTTGCCGCGATGTTTGTTCTTTCCCTTGCCGCCGAAATAGCTTTCATCAACTTCGACAATACCGCCGAGCTTTTCTTCTGGCGCGATCAGCGCGGCGCGGATTTTATGACACATGCTGTGCGCCGTTTCGTAAGAGCCAAAGCCAATCATTCTCTGAATTTGCAGAGCGGGCATGCCCTTTTTGCTGGCGAGCATCAGGTGAGTGACGCGGAACCAGTCGCGAAGCGGCTTGTTCGTGTTCTCAAAGATCGTCCCGGCGATCACCGAAAAGCGATAGCCCTGCGGCGAGCACGCTTGGCACTGCCAATGGAACGGGCGGGACTTAAGCTCATAGACCTTCGTATTGCCGCAGCGCGGGCAATGCACGCCACTGGGCCAGCGGCGAGCCTTCAAATAGGCGCGGCAGGCATCTTCATCCGGGAACGTGGCCTCGAACTGGGCGACGGTCATCTGCGGAACGGCTTTCGGGCGGCGGGCCATGGCTTCAAATCCTTTCGTAAAAGGATATTGCCATACCCCAAGGCTACTGTCAAGTCCCGGATAATCGCCTCAGGTGAAGGGGGATGCGGCCTGTTTATCGTTATACTAAAAATCTGTCAAGCTATTTTTCACTATGACCATTGACGGCGTCGCCGTTCGACTTTTGATTGCAAACCACGTCATTGATATGTGAATTGTAGGAGCACATGAGCGAGTTACGTTCAAAGGCGGCGCTTAACTCACTCGCGGGAGTTGAACCGGAAAGCGCAGGTCTGTTCAATGCGGATCAGGCAACCCCGGTGGAGACTTGGAGGCGATTCGTCGCCGCTATCCGCAATTCTCATTGAATGGATCAAGGCTTTGGCCGTGCTTCGCATTTCGAGCTACCCAAAAACTTGCGGGTTTGTCGCATTCGCGATTTTGCTCTTCCTGTTGGGAAGACTCGCAGGAGCCACCACCTGCCAGGATGGGTGGCAATCGCCGTCGATCGGGTCTCGCGGCGCCTGCTCTTATCATGGTGGCGTCGATCGAACGAAATTCGGGATTGTCTTTTTCGTCAGCGCTTCGGCAGGAATCGCAATCTGGTGGCTACTCGCACGTAGAAATCAGAAATTGGCCGAAGCTAGGAGAGTTGCCGAACACTTCGTTTGGAAAGAGAATTTCTTATCTTCGAAGCGGACATCTGCTGACAGTTCGAATGCATCAATCGATCCGACTAACCGGAGCGCAACCGAATTGCCAACTGTGCTCTCCGGGCCAACGACAACACGAAAGTCCGCCACGGGAAAACTCTGCTTGAATTGTGGAGCACCGATGTTGTCGATGATTGCCGCTGATGGGCCGATTAAGGGACTGCATTGGCGGTGTGAGCGCTTTCCTCAGTGCGATTGGATTGAGTTGATTGACGTTCCTTCGAAGCGTTCAAGAGGCCGCCGGAGAATTGGAACAAGCTAGCTGAGAGCAGGATTGCCCCAATGACTTCAGTCGTAACATACGCAAACGACGCGCGTGGATGCTTTTGTCAGATCAAATTCGACTCCGGTGAACGTATTCTGATCTCCATCGCAGGGCTTCCGAACGCAAGCGTAAGAATAATGCGCATGGCATTTGGAGGGTTGTTGCCGATCAAAACGATCTGGGAATATTCCTTGACTATGGCCGGTGACCCAAACGCTTATGTGGAAAACATAATGACCATGTTTCCACCGCGTCCCGGAGCCTCGATTGCCCCGCTTGATGTTGTCCGAGATGCGCTACTTCAGTGTTCGTCGATTGACGATGCTCGGCGCACACTCACCGAACGACTGGAGAAAATAGCAATACCTCGGGCGGCACCGATGGCTTAAGGCGTGTCCGTTTACCCGCGACTCCAACTAGAGCCTGAAAACAATAGCCTTGCTAACGCGCGGTCGCCCACCCTACTCGGTCACCCCACCTTCAGATACGCAAAGCCCTTGTGCTGCAGCTCCGCAACCGAGGCGACGCCGGACGGCACGAATTTCAGGAACGCGTCCTTGCGCGTCTTGGCGGGATCGATGTTCTGCCGCTTGTAGGTGATCTGGCAGAGATAGACCTCGACATCGAATTTGCTCAGGCCCACGACGCGCTTGTAGAGATCGCCGCTGATCTTGTCCTTGTCCTTCTCCCAGGCGGTGCCGGACAGGTCTTCCAGGAAAAACTTGATGCCGGCGCCGTGCGCCACGATCACGAGCTTGATCCGCATCGGATCGAATTCGTAGACCGACAGATGATTGTTCATGTTGGTCAGCATCTGTGAGAAGCGGTCGGGATCGCCGAAGTCGCAGTGATAGAGACAGGCGAAGTCGGTGTCCTTCTTGACCGCAGCGAGATCGAGATTGACCGGTGCTGCACTTGCGCGCGATGCCGCGAGCGTCGCGCCCGAGACCGCGAGCGCGCCGATGAACTTCCGCCGGGTGGTTCGCTTCATGACGACCTCCTGTGCTCGTGTCCATCTCAGCTGTCGTCGCCCGCTTTGGGCGGGCGATCCAGCGGTTAGGAGGGCACGCCAGTGATCATAGACCCTTACAGCTGGATGCCCCGCTTTCGCGAGAGCTTTGCATAAGTGAACAACGTTCACGATTTGATTCGGTATTGTTCATCGTCGGATTCCCGTTCGTTTCGCGAAAATTCGACTTGTGCAAAGCCCTCGCTTTCGCGGGGCATGACAGCGACACTGGTTCACTGCCCGGTATTGACCGGGCTATCCCGGCTCATCAGCAGCGCCACCGCGTCCTTGATCTGATCAACGGTCAGGATCTTGTTGGCGCCGAAGCGCGGCATGTTCGAGCACGGCAAAGCGGCATGCGAGTTGTAGATTTTCTCGTAGGCCGCCTTCACCGCCTCATCCTTGTAGTCGCGCTGCTTGCCGTATTCGGACAGGCTCGGGCCGAGCGTGCCGTAGCTGACTTCCTTCTTCGTCAATTGATGGCAGGCGTAGCAGTTCCCGCCATTGGCGCGCCGCGGCGGATAGTCCGTGAAACGCAGGCCGTAACCGTTCTGCGCCAGCGCCTCGCCCTTCTTCCAGTCGCCCATCAAGTTGCCGTCGGCGGGGTATTCGATCGCCGCTTTCTCGCGCGCCTGGATGGCTGCCGCGACTGCTTTCGGCGGGTTGTTCCGGCTCGCCGAGCATTGCCGCATGGTCTCGTCGGGCGTCAGCCGCGGTGCGAAGACTTCGTTCGCCGCCGGAAATGCCGCCTTGACCACGGCGTCAGCCTTTGCAGGATCGACCGCCGGCTTTTGTTGCGCCTGCGCAGTGGCGAGGCCACCCAGCACCACAACGCCAATCAAAAGAGAAATTTTCCTCATATCCATTCTCCCGGATCAGCGCTTGAGCCCGGGAGCGGAGACATTTCCACCCTCGGCATTCTTGGTGAGATAGGCGATCAGCGCGACGCTCGCATCGGAGCCGAGCTGCAGCGCAGGCATCCGCATCTGCCAGTAACAATCGAGCAGCCGGTGCTGCATGGTCATGACATGCGTCGTCGACACACGATAAGCCGGCCATTCGCCGACGACTTTCTTCGCTTCCTTTGGATTGGCCAGGAACGGGAGGCCCTGCAGGCGAATGCGCAGCCCCTCCGCCGCGTGGCAGGTCGCGCAGGAAAAATCGAACGGACCGGACCGGCGATTGAACAACTCGTCTCCGAGCGCGACCGATTCCTTCTCTTTCGGCTTGTCCAGCTTGGCCGCGTATTTCATGCCGCTGGACTTGCTGGCGACATAGGTTGCCATCGCGCCCAGTTCCTTGACCGGCTGTCCGCCGCCAGGATGCGGTTTCTTGACGAGGTCGGCGGGATTGAACCCCTGCAGCTTTTCCATGCACCACAGGATGCGCGTCTCCACGTCCATCACCCGATCGGCGTCGGCAAAATGCCGCGGCAGTTCCGCGAACACGCCGTCGACCTTGCCGGGACCCTTGCCCAGATCGCATTGCTCAAGCGAAACGTTCTTCGGTCCCCGCGCCGTCTTCCACAGCGCCTCGCCGCGATCTGCGTCCAGCAGGCCCGGATTGCTCCAGGGATCTTCCCTCAGCATCTGCCTGTATTTCTCGATCGCCTTTTCGGTGGCGGCATCTTGCGCGCGCGCCGCGGGCGACGCGACAAGCGTCGCGCTCAGCGCACAGATCATCATCGTGAGAAATATTTTCACCGGCTCATTCCTCCGTGAACAGAATTTTCTTCGTCTTGTCGGCGCGACGGGCTTTTGTTCTTCCGAACGTGATCACTGCGAAACAATACATGTCCGGAGAAAGATGGGAAGAGACGAGGCGCAACCATAAAGGCCCTTGATTTGTCCGCGCGGCCAATCTACAACAAATAGCAATAAATGAATATGTCCTGCGGTCCACGCAGGCAGGAAACGCTGATCCCGATGCGTAAATCGCGCTTTCGGACAGGGGGGACTGGTCAAACGGCCAAGTTCTCACATATTGGTATGCCTTAAGCCGCGCTTTCGGGCGCGGGAATTCGCGTATCGGCGCAGGAGAGCTGACGATGACTTCACGTTTCAACCGCCGCCAGGCTTTGACGATCGGCGCCGGCGCGGCCGCCTTCGTGGCGCTCGGCCTGCCGTCGACGCCGGCTTTCGCCAAGAACAACAGCGATGAACTGATCGGCAAATTCACCGGCGGCAAGACGCCGGCGGCAGGGCGCGTCAAGCTCGACTTGCCCGAAATCGCCGAGAACGGAAACACCGTTCCGATGACGGTGTCGGTCGAAAGCCCGATGACCGAGCAGTCCTATGTCACGGACGTGCTCATTGTCGCGGACGGGAATCCAAACGCAGGTGTTGCGACTTTCCACTTTTCGCCGGCCAGCGGCATCGCCGAGGCCAATACCCGCATTCGCCTGGCGACGTCACAGAACATCACTGCGGTCGCGAAGATGAGCGACGGCAGTTTCCATTCGGCAACCAAGGCCGTGAAGGTCACGATCGGCGGCTGCGGCGGTTGATCAGGCCCACGCCATGCGTCCCCGCTTCGAGGAGAGATTTCAATGTCAGTGAAGCCCCGTATCAAGCTCGACAAGAAAGAAGCCAAGAAAGGCGAGCTGGTCGAAGTCAAAGCGCTGGTCTCGCACATCATGGAGAGCGGACAGCGCAAGGACGCAAGCGGCAACGTCGTGCCGCGCAAGATCCTCAACAAGTTCACCTGCACGGTGAATGGCAAGGAGGTCTTCTCGGCCGACTTCGAGCCCGCGATCTCCGCCAATCCGTATATCCAGTTCAAGTTCAAGGCGCAGAAATCCGGACCCGTGGTCCTGACCTGGACCGATGACGACGGCTCCAAGATCGTCGGCGAAGAACGCATCACCGTCAACTGAGGAAGACCCTCACCTGAGGAGTTCGTCCGGTATCACCGTTTGCGTCATGGCCGGGCTTGTCACCGCAAGTCGGGTCTACCCGACTTGCGGCGCTTAAATGCGCGCAACTCGGGCAAGCCCGAGTTGCGTTGCCATCCACGTCTTACTTGATCGAGGAAGAAAGACGTGGATGCCGGCACAAGGCCGGGCATGACGGAGTCACATGGCAACGGCTGGTTCTTATTGGCTTCTTTTCACGATGAGGCGGATCTGAATGTTATCGAGACGTGATTTCCTGCAGGTCGCCGCCGCGACGGCGGCGCTGAGCTCCGGCGGCTGGTCACAGGCCTTCGCGCAGCAGCGCCTGACCCAGGCCGAGCTTCTTTCCTTCTCGCCGCTCGGTAACGTCACCCTCCTCCATGTCGCCGACATCCACGGCCAGTTGGTGCCGCTCCTGTTCCGCGAGCCTTCGATCAATCTCGGCGTCGGCGAATCCAAGGGCCTCGTTCCGCACCTCACCGGCCGCGCCCTGCTCGACCGATACAAGATCGCGCCCGGTTCCGCCGCCGCCTACGCGCTGACATCGGACGACTTCACCGCGCTCGCAAAAAGCTACGGCAAGCTCGGCGGCCTCGACCGTATCGCGACCATCGTCAAGGCCGTGCGCGCCGAGCGGGAGAACCGCGTCTTGATGCTCGACGGCGGCGACACCTGGACGAACAGCTACACCGCCATGCTGACCAAGGGTCAGGACATGGTGGATTGCATGGCGCTGCTCAAACCCGACGCCATGACCGGGCATTGGGAATTCACCCTCGGCACCGATCGCGTCAAGGAGATCGTCGACAAGCTCGGGTTCAAGTTCCTGGCGCAGAATATCCGCGACACCGAATGGAACGAGCCGGCCTTCGAGGCGATCACCACGTTCGAACGCGGCGGCGTGAAGATCGCCGTGATCGGCCAGGCGTTCCCCTACACTCCGATCGCCAATCCGCGCTGGATGATGCCGAACTGGTCGTTCGGCATCCGCGAGGACGAGTTGCGCGCCAATGTCGAAAAGGCGCGCGCCGCCGGGGCCCGCCTTGTCGTGCTTCTGTCTCACAACGGCTTCGACGTCGATCGCAAGCTCGCCGCGCGCGTCAGCGGCATCGATGTCATTCTCACTTCACATACGCATGATGCGCTCCCCGAGGCTGTGAAAGTCGGCAAGACCTTGCTGATCGCGTCCGGCAGCCACGGAAAATTCGTCTCGCGCCTCGATCTCGATGTGCGCGACGGCGCGATCAAGGATTTCCGCTACAAGCTCATTCCGGTGTTCTCGGACGCGATCGCACCCGACCCCGAGATGGCGAACCAGATCAAAAAGCACCGCGCACCGCACGAGAAGATGCTGCGTGAGAGCATCGGCACCACCGACACGCTTCTGTATCGCCGCGGCAATTTCAACGGCACGCTGGACGACGTGATCGGCGATGCGCTCCTCTCCGAGCGCGATGCCGAGATTTCACTCTCGCCCGGCTTCCGCTGGGGAACGTCGATCCTGCCCGGCCACACCGTCACGCGCGAAGACATCTACAACGCGACCGCGATCAGCTATCCGGCCGTCTACCGCATGACCATGACCGGCGCGCGCATCAAGGACATTCTGGAAGACGTCGCGGACAATCTGTTCAATCCCGATCCCTATTATCAGCAGGGCGGCGACATGGTGCGCGCCGGCGGCATCTCCTACACCATCGATGTCGGGGCGAAGATCGGCGCGCGGATTTCCGATATGAAACTCATGCGCACGGGCAAGCCGCTGGAACCGGCCAGGGACTACATTGTTGCCGGATGGGCGAGCGTCAACGAAGGCACGCAAGGCCCGCCGATCTGGGACGTGGTGATGACGCATATTGCCAAGAAAAAGACGGTTGCACCGCAAGATGGCGGCCGCGTGCGCGTTGTGGGCATCTGAAAAAATTTTCCCAAACATATGCAAATTTTTGCATAATTAGGCCAACAAGGAGACCAAGGAGGACAGCATGGCTGACAAGGAGCGAACCAACGCATCGCGCCGCGCTTTCCTCAAAGCGGGTCTGGCGAGCGGCGCGGCCGCGCTTGGCGGCGATGCACTTGCGGGACCGCAATCGGGCAATCCCGCCAACCAGCCGCCGAATGTTCCGGACTGGACGCGCTCGCTCGGCGACGGCGTCGCGGTGCGCGCCTACGGCAAGCCCTCGAAACACGAAGCGCATGTCATCCGCCGCAATGTCGAATGGCTCACCGCGACGCGCGAAAGCTCGGTCTCCTTCACGCCGATCCACGCGCTCGACGGCGTCATCACGCCGAACGGCCTGGGCTTCGAGCGACATCATTCCGGCATCGCCGAGATCGATCCGGCCGATTACCGGCTGATCGTGCATGGCCTCGTCGACAAGCCGCTGATCTTCACGCTCGATGACTTGAAGCGCATGCCGCGCGTCAGTCGCGCGCACTTTTGCGAATGCGCGGCGAATTCCGGAATGGAATGGCGCGGCGCGCAGCTCAACGGCTGTCAGTACACGCACGGCATGGTGCATTGCGTGATGTATACCGGCGTGCCGCTGCGGACGCTGCTCGATGAAGCGGGACTGAAGCCGAAAGCGAAATGGCTGCTCCTGGAGGGGGGCGATTCGTCCGTGTTGGCCCGTTCGTTGCCGCTGCAGAAAGCGCTCGATGACGCGATCGTCGCCTATCGCATGAATGGCGAGATGCTCTATCCGGAGCATGGCTATCCGGCGCGCATCGTCCTTCCGGGTTGGGAAGGGAATATGTGGGTGAAATGGCTGCGCCGGATCGAGGTCGGCGACGAGCCCTGGCATCATCGCGAAGAGACCTCGAAATACACCGATCTTCTGGAAAACGGAAAAGCGCGCCGCTTCACCTTCGTGATGGATGCGAAATCCGTGATCACGAGCCCCAGCCCGCAGGCGCCGGTCAATCACAAGTCCGGCCTCACCGTGCTGTCCGGCATCGCCTGGTCCGGGCGCGGCAAGATTTCCCGCGTCGACGTTTCGCTCGACGGCGGGCGCAACTGGGGACGCGCGAAAATCGACGGGCCGGTCTGGGACAAGGCAGTCACGCGCTTCTATTACGAATTCGACTGGGACGGCCGCGAACTCCTCCTGCAATCGCGCGCGATGGACGAGACCGGTTATGTGCAGCCGAGCAAGAATGCGCTGCGCAAGATCCGCGGCGTGAACTCGGTCTATCACAATAACGGAATCCAGACCTGGCACCTGCACAAGAACGGCGAGGTCGAGAATGTCGAAGTCTCGTAGCCTTTGTCGCGCGGCCGGACGGAAAACCGGCCTCCACTTTTCCTGGCCGCGCTTCGGCGTTTGTCGCGCGGCCGGACGGAAAACCGGCCTCCACTTTTCCTGGCCGCGCTTCGTCCTCGCTTTGCTCGCGGTGCTGACGGCGTTCGCGGCCTCCGCGTCGGAGGCCGGATCGAAGAAGCTCGGCATCGGCCGCGAGGCGACCGCCGACGAGATCGCGGGCTGGGCCATCTCCGTCCGCCCGGATGGTCAAGGCCTGCCGATCGGCAAAGGCAGTGTGAAAGACGGCGAGCCGCTTTATGTCGAGCGCTGCGCCGCCTGCCACGGCGAATTCGGGGAAAGCGCCGGGCGCTGGCCGATCCTCGCCGGCGGCAACGGCACGCTCGCAAGCCACGAGCCGGTCAAGTCCGTCGGGTCCTATTGGCCCTATGCCTCGACCCTGATCGACTATATCCGCCGCTCGATGCCGTTCGGCGCCGCGCAGACGCTCTCCAATGACGAACTTTACGCCATCACGGCCTACGTCCTCTATCTCAACGACGTGATCAAGGACTTCAATTTCGAACTGAGCGACAAAAATTTCGCTACGATCAGGCTTCCGAATGAGCGCAATTTCGTCGATGATGATCGCGAAACGGCCGAAAAGGAATTCTGGCAGAAAAATCCGTGCATGAAGAATTGCGCACCAGGCGATGCGAAGGTCACCGGCCGGGCGCGGGCAATCGACGTGACGCCGGAGGGTGGAAAGCCGAAGCCCGAATGATGGCGGCAAGGGCGCGGAATTTGGCGCGGCATTTTGTCCTTGCCGTGACGGCGCTGCTCCTCGCCGCATCGGCGCAGAAAATTCAGGCAGCCGGAGACAAGGCGTTCGGTGAATATCTGTCCTCGGAATGTGTTACTTGTCATCAAGCCAGCGGCCGCTTCGAGGGTATTCCATCGATCGTCGGCTGGCCGGAAGCAAGCTTCGTTGCGATCATGAAGCAATATCGGGCCAGGGAACGCGCCAATCCGGTGATGCAGACGATCGCGGGCAAGCTGACCGAAGAAGAAATTTCTGCGCTTGCGGCCTATTTTGGAAGCCTTAAACCGGCCGCGCGCGCTAAATCTAAATGAAGGCGCAAAAAGTGACTTCAGGGAGGATTTGGCCATGACCATCATCTTCACCAGCCGCAGACAATTCCTCGGCGGCGCCGGGGCGCTGGCGGCTGCCAGCACGCTCCCCTTCCCCGCCATCGCGCAAGGAAAGCCGAAAGTCGTCGTGGTCGGCGGCGGACCCGGCGGCGCGACCGTCGCCAAATATGTGGCGAAAGATTCCTCCGGCGCGATCGACGTGACCCTTGTCGAACCGACCCGGCAATTCGTGACCTGCTTCCATTCCAATCTGTTTCTCGGCGGCTTCCGGAGCTTCAAGTCGATCTCCCACAATTACACGGCGCTGCGCAAATACGGCGTCAGGCTCGCGCATACGACCGCGGCCGCCATCGACAAGGACAAGAAGATCGTCCGGCTCGCGAACGGCACCTCGCTGCCCTATGACCGGCTGGTCGTCGCGCCAGGCATCGATATCAAGTTCGAGTCCGTGCCCGGCTATTCCGAGGCCGCTGCCGAGATCATGCCGCATGCCTGGAAGCCGGGCCCGCAGACGCGGCTCCTGAAGAAGCAGCTCGATGCGCTCAAGGACGGCGCCCTGATCGTGATGGTCGCGCCGCCGAACCCCTATCGCTGCCCGCCCGGGCCGTATGAGCGCGTCTCCATGATGGCGCATGTGCTCAAAGGCAAGGGGCACAAGAAATCGAGAATCGTGATCGTCGATCCGAAGGAAAGCTTCTCCAAGCAGGCTTTGTTCGCGGAAGGCTGGCAGAATCACTATCCCGGCATGATCGAATGGCAGGATCCGAAAATGCACGGCGGCGTGAAGAGCGTCGACGCCAAGACCAGGACGGTGAAGACCGACCTCGCCGAATACAAGGCGGAACTCGTCAACGTGATCCCGGCGCAGATGGCCGGCAAGGTCGCGCGCGATGCCGGGCTTGCCAACCAGACCGGCTTCTGCCCGATCAACCCGGAGAACATGAAGTCGACGATGGATGCGAATATCTATGTCGTGGGCGACGCCTGCATTCCCGGCGACATGCCGAAATCGGCGTTCTCAGCCAACAGCCAGGCCAAGGTCGCGGCGATGATGATCCGCGGCGAGCTTGCGAAGTCGCAGACGTTCCCGGCGCGCTACACCAACACCTGCTGGAGCGTGATCGAGACCGACGACACCGTGAAGGTCGGCGGCCGCTATGAGCCCAAGGACGGCAAGATCGCGGCGGCGGAAACCTTCATCTCCAAGACCGGCGAAAGCGCGGACCTGCGCAAACAGACGCAGCGGGAGAATATGGGTTGGTATTCCGGAATCACGGCCGATATCTTCGCATGATGCCGGATTCCTCAAACACGCCAGGACACGAGACGGCGATGCGGACCACGGGCCCGCAACGCCCCGCGGTCTTGGCGGGCTTGGGCGCCGCGCTCGCGGCGCCCGTCTTGCCGACGCCTGTGCGCGCCGCGATCCCGCCCTATCGCGGACGGCTCGGATCGTTCGAGATTTCAGTGGTCAGCGACGGCACGCTCAATGTGCCGCTCGCCTTCGCGCTGCCGGAGACGCCGGCCGCCGAAGCCGCGAAGCTCTTTGCCGCGTACGGCATGCCGGCGGAAGGTCTGCCGCCGCAAACCAATGTCACCCTCGTCAGGGCCGGCAGCGAACTGGTGCTGATCGATGCCGGGTCAGGCCCGAAATTCCAGCCGACCGCCGGCAAGCTGTCGGAAAACCTCGAAGCGGCCGGTATCGACCCGAAGACAATTACCAAAGTGGTGTTCACCCACGGCCATGCCGATCATCTGTGGGGCGCGATCGACGATTTCGACGACGCCGAGCGCTTCCCGAACGCCAAATACGTGATCGCGGCGGCCGAATGGGATTTCTGGACCAATCCCGATACCCCCGCGCGCGTGCCGGATGCCTTTCGCGGCATGGCGCTCGGCTCCGCGCGCATCCTCAAACAGATCGAAAAGAAGGTCGAGCGGAGAAAGGCCGGCGATACCGTCGCACCCGGCATGGTCTATGTCGGAACGCCCGGACACACGCCCGGCCATATGGCTGTCGGAATCGAGAGCGGCGGTCAGCGTCTGATCGTCGGCGGCGACGTGTTCAACAACAACGCGGTATCGTTCGCCAAGCCCGAGTGGCGCGTCGGCAGCGATCACGATCGCGATCAGGGTATCGCGACACGCAAGCAATTGCTCGACCAACTCGCCACCGACCGCATTCCGCTGATCGGCTTCCACCTCTCCTGGCCGGGCTTCGGCATGGTCGAGCGGCGCGGGCCCGCCTATCGCTTCGTGCCAGTCTGATCCCCACCACCGCAATGAGGACAATGATGAAACGGATGATGCTTGTTCTGTGCTTCGCCGCCGCAACGCCGGTCACCGCAAATGCGCAAGACGCCGCCGCGGGCGAAAAGGTCTATGCCGTGTGCCGGCCCTGCCACCAGGTCGGCGAAACCGCGAAAAACGGCGTCGGCCCGATCCTGAACGGGCTGTTCGGGCGCAAGTCCGGCAGCATCACGGGTTACAATTACACCGACGCCAACAAGAATTCCGGCATCACCTGGGATGAAGCGACCTTCTCCGAATACATCAAGGAGCCGCGCGCGAAAATTCCCGGCACCAAGATGGTCTATGCCGGATTGAAGGACGAGCAGCGCGTGAAGGACATCATCGCGTTCCTCAAGCAATTCGACAAGTCGGGCAAGAAGGCGCCGTAACCTCTGAGGCCTTAGCGCCGTCCCACTCGGTTGACCGGGCCACCGCGATTCATGGGCGTGCCGGGTCGCACGCCCACCCCCGGCGCACCGACGTCGCGGACGACCACGGGCGGGGCGACAAGAACGACGCCTGCCCGCGCGATACAGCCTTTCGGCACGCCGACATATTTGCAATAGACGACAGCTTCGGCGTGCTGAACGTTCGCCGTCAGCAAGAGCGCCGACAAAACGACAGTCAGCGCTGATGGATATGTCATGTCTGCACTCCCATTCTCGATCGCCTTCCCGCGCCGCAGTTCTACTGCCACTCAATGGCAAATCATCGACATCCTGGAATAGATCCAGAATGCACCTACCGCGATTCCGCGAACCAGGCAACGGCTGGCCAACGTCTTTTGTTCCACGACCACTTCAAACAAAATGGTTATGATGGTTGAATGACAGCGCGAAGGCCTGAGCGATTATTGTGGCTGCGGCCGCGAATCCGAAACGAGCCACCCGTCCAGCACCGCGCGATACTGGCGCGAGATCCGATCGATCGCGGCTGCGTCATCGATCTTGCCGGCGAACCAGTCGGCCGCCGGCTGCCGCCACACCGAGCGGCCGATCGCAAAGCCGATCGCCGAGCCTGAACGAAGCGCGGATTCGAACGCGGCGAACAATTCCTGTTGCGGCTTCTCGTAACCGAGCACGACGACGCCGCCGCATTGCGGATCATGCCGCAGGATCACGTCGCTGATCTCTCCCCACGCATCGTCGTCTGCGAGCGGCGGCAATTTCCACCAATCCGGGCGCAAACCGAGCTGGTACAAGTCCTGGACCGCGGATACGACGAGGCTGGAATCCGCCTCGAAATCCGGCGGAATGACCTCGAGCAGCCAGCGGTGACCGGTCGCGAATACCGCATCCTGCAGGGTCACAAGTGCTTCATTCTGCACGTCCTGCAGTTCGAACGGGTCGTGCGACGAATACGAGACGAGGCACTTGATCACATGCTCGGCCGGCCAGGTTCGCAGCACGCTGTGGAGATTGTGACCGGCTTCGAATGCGAGCGGCCGCGATCCGGCGACCTCGACGGGACGAGCGAGCCAGCGGCCGGTGCCGGTCATGTCGGTCAGGGCATCGAAGCCGTAACGGTCGTCGATGATGGCGCCGGAATGCTCCGGCGGCATGGCGAGCAGCGCGCGCGCCGTCAACCGCTTGAACGCGCCGATCCGGGCGTCGCCGTTATTGGTTCCGGCGAGCTCCGCGAACTGCCGGCGATGATCGAAGGCGAGCGAGAAGATGCGCGGCCAGTGCCTGCGACCGGTCGTGGTGCGATGCAGATGCACGATCTGCGGATCGTTATGCGGCCGGGTGATGGTCTCGGAGCGATCGAGAAATGCCGCGAGTTCGCGGCTCGACGGCATCGCCGGCGCGCAGCCATGCCGCGACACCACGAGCGACCCGCAGGCATTGCCGAACTTTCCGGCATCGAGCAGCGAGGAATTGCGCAGCCATCCGGAGAGAAAACCGGCCGCGAAGCCGTCCCCCGCTCCGAGCACATTGAACACCTCGGTCGGAAAACCGGGATGCACGATCCCGTCATCGAGATTTTGCGGGACCGCCTCGGGAAACACGACATAGCCGCGCGCCCCGCGCTTGAGCACCAGCGTTGCCTTGGTCAGTTCCCGCAAGCGCGCGAGCGCCGACCGCGTATTGGTCGTGCCGCCCGCGATGTGGATTTCCTCTTCGGTTCCGATGATCAGGTCGCAATGCGGCACGATACTCTGCAAATGCGCGGACACGCGATCCGACGCGATGAAGCGCTCTTCGCCCAGCCCATGCGAGGTCAGTCCCCAGAGCACGGGGCGGTAATCGATATCGAACACGATTTTCGTGCCGCGCTCTTTCGCCAATGCCATGGCGTGCCGGCAGACGCCATCGATCGCGCGCTGGGAAAAATGCGTGCCGTTGACCAGCAGCGCCTTCGCCGAGCCGATGAAATCGGCATCGAAATCGCTTGTCTCGATTCCCATGTCGGCGCAATTCTCGCGGAAGAAAATGAGCGGAAATGTCGCGCTGTCCTTGATACCGAGCACCACCAGGCCGGTCAGCCGCTGCGGATCGGTCTTGACGTGACTGACATCGACGCCTTCGGCGATGAAAGTCTCCCGCAGGAAGCGCCCCATATGCTCGTCGCCGACGCGCGTCAGCATGGCGACGCGCAAGCCGAGCCTTGACGCGCCGACCGCCGTATTGGCCGCCGAGCCGCCGAGATACTTGGTGAAGCTCGTCATGTCCTCCAGGCGCCCGCCGATCTGCTCGCCGTAAAAGTCGACCGCGGCGCGCCCCATCGCAATCAGGTCGAATGGCCGTTCAGCGGCGGCGGCCATTTTTCTCTCCCGGTCGCGCGGTCAGGCGATGGCCGAGCGCGACCACGATCGATTGCGCAAGGCAGATCGGCGCGACCAGCGAGCGGAACGGCCGGTAGCGCGCTTCGCCGAGCTCGAAACATACGGTTGCGAACTTGGCATAGGGCCCGAGCGGATTGTCGGTGATCACGATCAACGGAACGCCCCGCTTCGCGATATCGGCGGCGACCTCGACAACGTCGGCGGCATAGTCCTTGAATGACACAATAATCATCGCGTCCTTCTTCGTCACCGCGCGCGTGCGCTGAAGCACAAGGCCGCCGACACTGTCGAAGCAATGACTGCGCAGGTCGAGCCGCGTCAGGCCGTAATCGAGATAATAGGCGACCGGGAACGAGCGGCCTTGCGCGAACAGATAGATCGTTTCCGCGCCCGCGAGCAGTGAAATCGCCTTGTCCAACCGGTCAAAGGGAACGTGGCGGTACAGATTTTCCAATGACGCGATGTCGTCGGCGACGAATTCGGCGAGCACGTCGCCGGGCTGGCCGGATTGTCCATCCTTGGCGCTTCGCAATTGCGAGATGCGTTCGCGATAGCTCGGCATCGACGGCGCCATCAGCCGCGTGCGGAACACCTGCTGCATCTCGGTAAAGCCGTCATAGCCGAGATTGTTGGCGAAACGGACGATGGCCGAAGGCTGCACGCCGATGCGCTTGGCGAGCACCGAGACGGTCGAGAGCGCAACGTCGTTCGGGTGCTGCACCGCAAAGGCCGCGATCGTGCGCAGCCGCGCCGACAGTTTGTCGTGCCGGCGCGCGATATGGGCGCTCAGGTCGTCGTAGGTGGTGGGGGCGGCCACATCCCTCTCCCGGAACCAGGCCCTGCACAGGGCGCAAAACCGTCTTTACACGGCCGATAGAATAGGTATTCTATTTTAGAACTGCAATAGAATAATAATTCTACCACTGTCCTGGGGAGGACGCTGACGTGAGTGCCGGCAAACCGCGCATCGGATTCATCGGGCTTGGCGCCATGGGGCGCGGGATGGCACGCAATCTCGCGGCCAAGGGATTCGCGCTGACGATTGTCGGCCATCGCAATCGCGCGCCGGTCGACGATCTGACGTCGCGCGGTGCGGCCGAAGCGAAGACACCGGCGGAGGCCGCGGAAAAATCCGACATCGTGATCATCTGCGTGACCGAAACGCCGGCCGTGGAAGAGATCGTTTACGGCACCGTTGGCGTCCTGAAAGCCGCGCGCAAGGACCTGATCCTGATCGATTGCACGACCAGCGAACCGGTTTCGACCGATCGCATCATTGCGGATTGCAAAGCGCAGGGCGTGCGCTTCGCCGATGCCCCGCTCGCGCGCTCACCGAAGGAAGCGGAAGAAGGCCGGCTCAACGCGATGGTCGGGGCCGACGCCGACACATTCACCGTTATCGAGCCGGTGCTGAAAGCCTTTTGCGAAAACATTTTCCATGTCGGCGGGCCCGGTTCGGGCCACAAGACCAAGCTCGTCTACAATTTCCTGACCATGGGTCAGGCCGCGCTGATCTCCGAAGCGCTGATCGCCGCCGCGAAATCCGGGCTCGATCTCGACGCTTTCTGCAAGGTGGTGTCCGCGGGCGGCGCCAATAGCGGCATCTTCCAGATGATCGCGCCCTCCGCGCTCGCCGGCACCTACGACGGGCTGAAATTCGGGCTCGATCTCGCGCGCAAGGATCTTCGCTACTACACGCATCTCACCGAGCATCTCGGACTGCCCGGCTTTCTCGGCGAGACCGTTCATCAGAGCTTCGTGCTCGCGTCGGCATTGGGATACGGCGGACAATTCGTCGGATCGATGGTGGCGGCGCAGGAGAAAATCACCGGCACGGCGATCGCTCGCCGCTAACGCCGCTTATCTGCTCGGGAAAGTTCGCCGCATGAGCGGGCACCCGGAACAAAGGGAGGAAATGCCATGTCGAAACTGATTACCAGACGCCGCTTCGTGCACGGCTCGACCGCCGCTGCCGCGCTTGCGGGCACGGCCACCTTCTACGGTCCGTGGAAACATAATCGCGCCTTCGCGCAAGCAAAGCCGATCAAGCTCGGCCTGACCTGCGATGCCAGCGGCCAATACGGCAATAGCGGGCAGGACGATCTGCGCGGCATCAAAATGGCGATCGCCGAAGTGAACGCCAAAGGCGGCGTGATGGGCCGCAAAGTCGAATGGGTGACCGCCGATACCGAGACGACGCCCGCGACTGGCAGCCGCGTGGCGGAACGCTTCATCACGCGTGAAGGCTGCACGGTGCTGATCGGCGCGGTCCATTCCGGCGTCGCCAACGCCATCACGCAGGTCGCCGCCAAGAACGGCGTCATCTATCTCAACACCAACTCGTCGGCACCGAGCGAAGCGGGGGAAAACTGCTCGCGCGTGAAATTCGTGTGGGACGGCAACGGCACCAACTTCTCCAAGGCGGCCGTGAAGAATGCCGTGCAAGGCGTCGGCAAGAACTGGATGCTGCTGACCAACGATTACGTCTGGGGTCACACCACCTCGGCGGCGACGAAAACCCAGGTCGAAGCCAATGGCGGCAAGATCATCGACAATCTGCTGGTGCCGCAGAACACCCGCGACTTCACGTCTTACCTGCTCAAAATCCAGCAGGCGAAGCCGGATGTGGTCGCGACCGCGATCGGCGGCGACGACATCAAGGCGCTGCGCGAACAGGTCGTGCAGCTGAAACTCGACGGCAGGCCGGCCTGGATCAACAACCAGCAGGACTGGCCGGATATCTGGGGCGCGCCGCAAAGCCTGTTCGGCGTGTTCGGCACCACCTGGTATCACAAGCTGCCGCTTCCGGGCGTCGCCGACTTCGTGAAGAAGTGGGAAGCCGCCAACAAGGACGGGCCGATCCCCGTCCCCGGCAATGTGTCGTATAACGGCTACATGGCGACGCGCGAACTCCTGCGCGCCATGGAAAAGGCCGGATCGACCAACAACATCAAGGTCATCAAGCAGCTCGAGACCCTGAAAATCTCGGCGACCGACCGCATGCAGCATTACGATGCCTATATGGATCCGGTCACGCACCAGATGCAGCAGACGATCTATCTTGCCCGCCGCAACATGAAGCCGTCGGACAAGACCGATCTGTTCGAAATCATCAGCTGGACCGAGCCGAAAACCGCGATGGACGACGCGGCGCCCGGCAAGTGCAAACTCGCGCCGCACGATCAGGTCCCGAGCGTAGACTCCTGAAGCGACCTGAATGCCGGGCCGCCCCACGCGGCCCGGCATTTTCTCTTAAGGCCACGGAATGCCTTCGTGATCGACATCCTTCCTCACATTCTCAACGGATTGACGCTCGGATTGCTGTTCGCGCTGATCGCGCTCGGCTTCATGCTGATCGTCGGCTTGATGGAACAGATCAATCTCGCGCATGGCTCGCTGTTCGCGCTCGGCGCCTATGTCGGCCTGCAATTGCTCGGCCCGAAGCCGCCGCTGCCGGCCGACTGGGCCGCGGCCTGGATCGCATTGCCGCTGGGCTGGCGCTACGCACTGACATTGGTGATCGCGCCCGCGATCGTCGGCGTTGCCGGCGCCGCGGTGGAGTTCTGCATGCGGCGGACCTATGGCAAAGACCCGCTCTACGGCCTCCTCCTGACCTTCGGAGCGGCGATGGTGATCGAGGAGGCCATTCGCCTCACTTGGGGCACGCGCGATTACGTCTTGCAGGTGCCGCAGGCGATCAGCGGCGGATTCATCTTCCAGGATCTGATCTGGTCGACCTACCGCTTCTATGCGGCCGGCATTTCCGCCCTCATCATCGGGCTCGTCTGGCTGGTGATTGAAAAAACGCCCTTTGGCGCGATCGTCAAGGCCGGCGCGCACGATAGCGAAATCGTGCGCGCGCTCGGCATCAACCTCTCCCGCTTAAGACTCGCCGTCTTCATCTTCGGGACCATGCTCGCCGCCGTCGCCGGCATCATCGTTGCGCCGATCTGGGGCATCCGCCCGCATATGGGCGTCGATGCGGTCGTGCCGGCGTTTCTCGTGATCGTGCTCGGCGGTGTCGGCAGTTTCTGGGGCGCGGTCTCCGCCGGCATTCTGGTCGGGCTCGCGGTCGGCCTGTCAGGAGCCTATGCTTCCGAATGGTCGCTCCTGTCGATGTATATCCTGCTGGTCGCGGTCGTGACCTTCCGCGCGCGCGGATTGTTCGGCAAGAAAAGCGTGCTTGAGGCCTGACATGAACGGTGCCTCGCCCAATTCCGCGGACGCTGCGCGGCTGATCACGCCGACCATGCTGGTCGTGTGGCTGATGCTCGCCACCATTCCGCTCTGGATTTCGAAGATCGGCCTCTACCCTTATCTCGGCATCGAGATCCTGATCTGGTCGATCTACGCCCTCTCCTTCAATCTCGTGCTCGGCACCGCCGGACTGCCCTCCTTCGGCCACGGCGCGTTTTTCGGCGTCGGCGCCTACGCCTTCGGGCTCTGCCAGTTCAACGTCTCGTCCAATCTGTGGATCTGTCTTGCGGTGACGGTGCTCGCGGCGGCGCTCGCGGGCGTCTTCGTGGCGGCGTTCATCTCGCACCGGCGCGGCATCTATTACGCCTTCATGACCATCGCTTTCGGGCAGATTTTCTGGACCATCGCGATCAAGTCGCACTCGATCACCGGCGGCGAGGACGGCCTTCTGAAAATCGCGCGGTTGCCGGCCGATTTCGGATTCGTGTCGTTCGACCTGAAAACCAACGTGTCATTCTATTATTTCGTGCTGGCGGCGTTCGTGGTGATCGTGATCGCGCTGTGGCGGCTCACCCACTCGCCCTATGGGCGCGTCCTTTCCGCCATTCGCCAGAGTGAAACGCGGGCGGCGCATCTCGGCTACAGGGTCTGGTTCTACAAGGCGTCCGTGTTCACGATCTCGG
>CAYJNT010000034.1:0-1310 GCA_964370945.1 uncultured Hyphomicrobiales bacterium
AGCATCCAACGCGCGTGCGCTCCGCCATTCTCGGCGGCCTGGGGATCAGGCTTGTCGACGGCGTCGGATTGCCGGAGAGCATCGCGCTGGCGCTGGAAGCGCCGTCGCTCGACGACGTCACCGATCCGACGGGCCGCATGTTCCGCGCCTTCGCCGATCAGACGAAGTCCGATCGCCGCGCGCTCGCGGCTTGCATCCGCGGCTCGCGCCAGGTGCTGACGCGCGCGGAGGCCGCCCGGATCAAAACGCCGATGTTGATCGCGGTCGGCGGCAAGGACGACATTGCCGGCTCGCCGCATGAACTCGCAGCGCTTATTCCCGGCGCGCGCGCGCTCGATATTCCGGGACGCGATCACATGCTCGCGGTCGGCGACAAGGTGTTCAAAACCGCCGTCCTGGAATTCCTGAGCGAGCGTCCATGACACGTCATCTTTCCCCCGCGGCGGCGGCCTTCACCGGCGCGGACGGCAACAGACTTGTGGCGGATGTGTTCGGCGACAAGGGCGCGCCGGTTCTCCTGCTGCATGGCGGCGGACAGACGCGGCATGCCTGGCGCGCCACCGCCGAGGCGATTGCGCGCACCGGCCATGTCGCTTACGCGCTCGATCAGCGCGGGCACGGCGATTCCGAATGGCCGAAGAGCGGCGGCTACAACTTTCCGCATTTCGCGGCCGACGTGACGATCGTTGCCGATGAATTGACACGGCGCGGGGGCGTGAAGCCGTCCGTGATCGGCGCCTCGCTCGGCGGCATCGCCGCGCTGGTCGCGGAAGGCGATGCGGAAAAATCCGGCCGTCCTCTTTTTTCCTCGCTGGTGCTCGTCGATATCACCCCGCGTGTCGATCCTGACGGCGTTGCGAAAATCCACGCCTTCATGCGCGCGCATGCCGATGAAGGTTTTGCCAGCGTCGATGACGCCGCGACCGCGGTTGCCGGTTATCTGCCGCATCGTCCGCGCCCCAAAAGCAACGAGGGGCTGAAGAAGAATTTGCGGCTCTCGCCCGACGGCCGCTGGCGCTGGCATTGGGATCCGCGCTTCATGGACTCAAGGCGGGGCGTCGCCTCCGATCGCGAGAGGATCGAGGCGATGATGGTGGAGGCTGCGCGCCGCATCCAGATTCCGGCGTTGCTGGTCCGCGGCGGCTCGTCGGAGCTTGTCCGCGAAGCGGATGTGAAGGAATTTCTCGATCTCGTCCCGCACGCCGAATATGTCGACGTCGCCGACGCGCGCCACATGGTGGCGGGCGACCGCAACGATCATTTCTCGGCCGCGGTGATGGATTTTCTCGGCAAGCTCGATCGCAAAGGCT
>CAYJNT010000034.1:1410-21050 GCA_964370945.1 uncultured Hyphomicrobiales bacterium
CTAGCAAGTCATGACTTCCAGTGTTGCTTCGGTTCAGAAGTCCCCTAACGGACCATCCGCGGCGATCAAGGGGACTTCTGAACCGGCAACACTGGCATGCGAAAGTCCGAGCCGTGCGGTTCGCAAGGAAAACGCGTAGAATGATATTCTACGACCCCCTTGCTATGGGCTGGCATTAATCTATTTCCCTCGCTATCTGTGCTACACGGCAGTTCGAAACCACTCCCAAATCCGTCGGGGGCAATATGGCCAATCAGCAGACCACGCAAACCAAGCGGACCAATGCGATCGAGAAAGTCGACCCGGTCTGGGCGCAAGTGCGCGCCGAAGCCGAAGCGGTCGTCCGTACCGAACCCGAGCTTGCGACCTTCATCTATTCGACGATTCTGCATCACGATACGCTCGAAGCGGCCGTAATCCACCGCGTGGCCGAGCGGCTCGATCATGCGGACGTCTCCGCCGAACTGATCCGGCAGGCCTATGCCGACGCGCTGGAAGCCGAACCCGCGATCGGCAACGCATTCCGCGCCGACATCGTCGCGACCGTCGACCGCGACCCGGCCTCGAGCCGCTTCATCGAGCCGGTGCTCTATTTCAAGGGCTTCCATGCCATCGTCACGCATCGGCTGGCGCATTGGCTCTATGGCCGCGGCCGTAAGGACTTCGCCTTCTATCTGCAAAGCCGGTCGTCGGCCGTCTTCCAGTGCGACATCAATCCGAATGCGCGCATCGGCCGTGCCATCTTCCTCGATCACGCGACCGGCCTGGTGGTCGGCGAGACCGCGGTCATCGAGGACGACGTTTCGATCCTGCACGGCGTGACGCTTGGCGGCACCGGCAAGGCCGGCGGCGATCGTCATCCGAAAATCCGCCGCGGCGTGCTGATCGGCGCCGGCGCGAAAATCCTCGGCAATATCGAGGTCGGCCATTGCGCGCGTATCGCGGCCGGCTCGGTCGTGGTCAAGCCGGTGCCGAACAACGTCACGGTCGCTGGCGTTCCCGCCAAGGTGGTCGGCACGGCCGGCTGCCCGGAGCCGTCGCGCAGCATGGACATGATGTTCGATATCGGGCTCTAATCCCGGTCATCGCCATCCAAACGAGCGCGGAGCAAACGACGTGGACGTGCAGGATATAAAGAAGATCGATTCCTACCTGAAGCGGACTTTCAATAATCCGCAAATCCGCGTCGTGCCGCGCCCGAAGAAGGACGATTCCGCCGAGGTCTATATCGGCGAGGAATTCATCGGCGTGATCTTCCTCGACGACGAGGACGGCGACAAATCCTACAATTTCTCGATGGCGATCCTGGATACGGATCTGGATTGAAGGCCGCCGTCATTCCGGGGCGCGCCGCCCCAAGTCGACTATAGCCGACTTGGGCATGTCTGTTTGCTGATCTCGGGTAGACCCGAGATCAGTGCGCGAACCCGGAATCCAGCTTGATTTCGTAATACATCTGGATTCCGGCTCTCGCTCGCAAGCTCGCTCGGCCGGAATGACAATAAGTATTTATCCGCCGTTGGCGCGCAGGCTTGCGATCAGATGATCGAGCTTGCTGTGAACGCTCTGCCAGTCGTGGTCGAGCCAGTCGCGCGGAAAGCGGATGGTGACATCGGCCGCACCGATCCGCCGGTCGTAGAGACACATGCCGAGTGTCGCGCCGGCGCCGTTGCGCGTGCAGCGCACCAGAAATCCGCTGCGCCCGTCGTCATAGAGCAATTCCTCGCCTTGATAGGGCGTGCCGTCGCGGAACGGCCGCGCCGTCAAACCGCCAGGTCCGGCGGCGAGGCGCGTATCGAGATAGCGCGGATAGATCGTTTTCACCCGCTCGGCCGGCGGCAATGCGCCGTCGCTTGCGATAATCGTCATGAACACGCGATCGACCATGTTCGATGACGACACCGGCGTCGGGCGCGTCGCTGGATCGGGCGGCGTCAGCGACGGCCACAGATAGGCGATGTCGATGCGCTGCTGCGTGCCGGGCTTGCGCTGCACCGATTGGCGGATCGCGGCCGGCGGAATGTTGAAGGTCGTGCCGGCAACAATGACCGGAACGCTCGGTGCATCGAGTGCGACCGGGCCGGTCGGCCAGCGCGGCCATAGCACATAGGCGATGTAGCAGACCGCGAGCGCGATCACGGCCGCGAACAAGGCCGCGGGCAGTGCGAGCAGGTGGCGCGCGGCGCGCCGGTCGCCGTGCGAGATATGCCGGTGGTGGAGGCTGTGTGCCGTTGCCATAGGGGTCTCCTTGGGGGTCGCCGGTCCCCCGTTCGGCTCGAATCACTCACGACTATCGCACGCGCGGATTCCGGCCTGAATCCCGCAACAAGCGGACGATCGAAAAAAAGATCCTGGCCGCGTTTACCAAGTCTTAACGAAAGGCTGGCGGCGACCGCCGCGCTTTGCGAAGCAGGGGGAAAGGAAGGGCCGAAAGAGCCAAGAAACGAAATTTGGGACTAAGTCGAACAGTTGCGTGCCGGGGTTCTTGATGTCGCCTGAGGCGATCAATTCGTTGTTGGTTCTGTCGTTCGGTTTCTCGGTCGCGGGCGTGCTTGCGACCGGCTATCAGCTCGTGACCGCGCAGCCCCCGAGTTTCCTGATCCTGGGCGACGGCGCGCGTCCCAAGGCGGTGGCGAGCGTTGTTTTCCTCGTCTTCGCGGCGCCTTTCATCATCATGCGCAACACCGTCCGCGGACGCCGCATCGAACAGCGCAATTTCGTGGCGGCGATGCTTTCGACCGTGATCGCCGGATTCTGGAGCCTGATGTCAGGCACGGTGCTCGTCATGGCGCTGCAGGCGCTCGGTCTGGTCCAGGCTTAAAAGGCAATACAAGCCTTCTTTTGCGTAGATTGGTAGCCAAAGCCTATACTATCTTTCGCCATGAGGGGGGCTGGGCAGTGAGGCTATTTGCCTTAATATTTTCAGCAGCAATTATCTTGTGGTCTCCCGTGCAAGCTGAAGAATTTGAACTGCTGTCCAAGGACGACGCGCGAGCGATGTTTGCTATGACGCGCGAGCAATGGATTTTAAACGTGCAGGCCGCCGCTTCGGCAGGTAGTGCGAAGGCATTCGGGACGCCACAAGATATTTCGATGATAATGTCGAAGCCGGATTGGGATTTGATTGTCAAACCTAATTACCGAGGGAATGAGTCAAGACCCGATATCATTCAAGTTACCGTGGCGTATCGCGATCCTAAGGCGGCGGTGATCTTCACGGACACGGCGATTAGCTCATTGACTCAACAAGCAAAAAAGCAACTTGCGCCAGAATTTGACGTGCACGCGAATGCAGAACGCATCCAGAATCGTGTGGTCATATTTTTCCTGATCACTCAGAAAAAATAGCCCGAGAAGCTCGGCGTGATTTTCAGGCCGGCACGGCACCCGAAGACCGGTTGAGCTCCAAAAAAGGTGCGGCCGGCTCTGGGGGAAGAGCCGGCCGCTCGCAAACCCGGTCTGGGGACGGGGAGGGGTGGGGACGTGACCGGATTTGCGGGTCTCGAATGTTTCTCCTTCAGCGGGCCGGCGAGGTGGCGGTGGTGACGGTCGGGCGCGGATCGCCGAGCGACACCCACAGATTGGGATCGGTCTGCGATTGCCGCTTGACGAAGCGATAATCGGTCTCCGACCAGAGCAGGATCTCCGGATTTAGGTTGTCGAGGGCGAATTCGCCCTTGTCGGTTTTCACCGTGAGGACCGCGTGCCCGTCGCCGGATTTCTGGCGCACCACCGTGATCAGCAGCGCCTCCGGCGGCCAGCCGGCCTGCACCAGCATCTTGCGCTTGAGCAGGACATAGTCCTCGCAATCGCCGTAGCCGTCCTCGGGATACGACCATTTCTCGACCACGCCCCAATGATCCACATCGGTGATCGGCTTGATGCTGTCGTTGACGAACTTGTTGATGCGCACGAGGTCCTTCCAGGACTTGGTGTTGAGCACCACATCGCGCGGCGACGATGTGCCGCCGGTGCACTCCTTCCGCATATTCGAGCAGAACTCGATCCAGCCGATCGGCGGGCGCGAATTGTCGCCGAGCGACGCGAACAGCAATCGTTCGGCAAAAGCGGCGGACGCAAAAGCAACGAGCGCAAACGCTCCCGCCGCGGCAGCCGGCAATACTTTCGGACACCGTTTCATGGGTAGACCCCTCCCTTGTCGTTGGGGTCACCCTCGCAAAAAGCCTTTGAACCGCGGCTAATCCGCCAAAGTAGTTTTGAGGAGAAACAGAATAAACAACGCTGCGAATACGCTGGTTATTTCTGCGATAACTTTAGTAAAACTCAGAACAACTGTATTTGATTCAAATTTTACGGATTCACCGCGAAAGCGCTGATGTGACGGGGCTTTGCACCACGTCTATGCGTGCCGGTTAACTCAAAAGATACGCCCGCGCGGCGGCGGAAATCGCCGGCGCGCAGCGTCAGAGCCAGGGAAAATTAGAAGCGATTGTCACGATGGCGTTTACACGCCGGTGACGCTCTCCTCGACAAAGTCGGGATGCTGCAGGCGGGTGAACTCGACCGCGAAGCCATCGTCGAGATGGCGCACGACCCGGCCCGGCACCTTGCCGAGGGTGACGAGCGCCCCCATCGGCGGGCGCTGGTCGGTCGCAACAGCCGCGCCGGACAGGGACAAGTCGATCAGGCGGCAGCCGAGATTGATGCCGTTCGGCAGGACCAGCATGGTCATCGGGTTCTTCGGCACGAAGCGGCCATGGCGGCGGTCTTCGGGCGAAGCCAGGATGTGACGATTGGCGAGCCAGGTCAGCTGGGCGGCGATCTTGTCGCGCTTGCGCAGGGTCGCCGCGATGGTCATCGCGAAACCGTTCTCGAAATGACGCGTGATCAGCCCTTCGAGCCGGCCGAGATGGTCAATGTATGCGACCACGCGCTCGCCTTGCTTGCCGGCCATGGGCGCGATCAGTGCGATGCCGCCGGGCGACATATTGATCACCTGGCAGGGATATTCCTGGCGGTCGCTCAGCATGTAGCGCCCGAGCAAATGCACCTTCACGCGCTGGAAGCGGCGGCGTTCCTGAGCGTGTGGGAGCATCCGCGCGGCGGCTGATGTGCTTGCTTGCAGCATCGGTTCTGGCGCCGGTTTCCGTTCGTTGGGCCTAGTGAAGGGCGAATGATGGCCCTCGTTAAACCTAGAGGCGCATCGTTAACAGGCCGTTAGCCTTGCGAACCTGCTTTTGGCGTAGGAGCACGATCTTTTCCGAAAACCGGTCCCCACCCCGGATCAAGTCCGGGGCAGGCATTTTCGGGATCCTGCTCAGTCTCTGCGCCCGCCTTGCACGACCATAAGTCCGCGGCGCTCTGCCTGTTCCAAAGGTGCGGAACGAAAATGCGGGCGCGCCACGGCGTCGACGTGGGGCCTGAGATGCCGGTAGCCGCCGAGCGTCAGATCGAGCACCGGCGTGACCCCGGCCCAGTATGGCGGCCGCAACGGGGACAGCGCGCCGAGAAGCCGCGCCGGCATGCGTCCGCGATGACCAAGCGGAAGCAGCAACAATTCGAGATCGAGCGTGTGCCCGCTTTCGGTTTCACCGCGGGCGCTGGCCACGAGCCCGACAGTTTCCTCGGCGATCGTTTTCAGAAGGCGTTCGATGTCCGCCCGGCTGTCCTCGCGCCACAGTTCCGCAAAGCGCTCGCCCTTTAATTCACAGCCCATGATCGCGCAAAGCCGCGTTCCGGCGAGGCGGAACGGATGCCCGGCCTTGCGGTCGAAGGTGAGAATGAACGTGTCGCACAGCACGCTGCGGATCGCGCCCGGCTCGATGTCCGAACGTTCCGGCGCCGCGCGACTGCCGCGGCAATTGTCCCAATATGCGAACACTTCGCGTGTGGTTGCGTGTTTCATGCGGGCCCTGTCTCCACGTCCGGCACGCTTTGTGCGGAATCTGTCCCGTTAAGGGACGGCGCTCCGCGCGGCGTGCGGCGTTGGGGAGCACGGAGCAGGGCGCGTGCCGCATGGAGCGAAAGCGGCACGACGGACGGTTCCCGTCGCTGTTATTGTTAATTTGGTAATCGTGTTGGCAGGTGGCGGGTGCGCATCTATGGTTGCGGCGATCCACACGACATCCGGATGTTCCGGATGACACGACTGAGCGAGAAACGGGTGGGGACGTGACCGGCGCTTTTCGAACGCGCGGGCGTCCTTGAAGGGGCTCCAATCGGGGAGAGCGGAAGCTCTCCCCGATTTTTTTGTGCCGGTTTTTGTCGCAATTTTTTTGTCGCTTGCATCTGCAGCCCGGCCGGGCGAGGAAAGCATTCCACGCGGCGACTTTTTCAGTGACACGATCCCGGCAGCCCATTTTCAACGTGCCCGCGAGCGTCGCCGTCGTGCTGGCGGCCTTGCTTGCCGTGCATCTCGTGCGGCTTTTCCTGCTGGCGCCGAGGGCCGAGCTGCAATTCATCCTGCTGTTTGCATTCATCCCGGCGCGTTACGCCCCCTCGCTCCTGGTCGGCGGCGCCATGTCGGGCGGCCTCGCAGCCGACATCTGGACCTTCGTTACCTATGCGCTGATCCACGCCGATTTCATGCATCTCGGCTTCAATTCGATCTGGCTATTGGCCTTCGGCACGCCGATCGCGCGCCGCTTCGGCACCGTCCGCTTTTTCGCGTTTCTCGCGGTGACCGCGGCCGCCGGAGCCGCGGCACATCTCCTGACGCATGCACGCGAATTGCAGCCGATGGTCGGCGCGTCGGCGTCGATCTCCGGTGCGATGGCGGCATCGATGCGGTTCGCGTTTCAGCGCGGCGGCCCGCTCTGGACGCGCGGCGACGACCCGGCCGTTTATCGCATGCCGGCTTTGCCGCTGATCGAAGCACTGACCGACCGCCGCATCCTGATTTTTCTGATCGTCTGGTTCGGCTTGAATTTTCTCTTCGGTCTCGGTTCGCTCTCGATTACCGGCGATCAGCAATCCATCGCCTGGCAGGCGCATGTCGGCGGATTTCTGGCCGGGCTATTGTTGTTCGGATTGTTCGATCCCGTTTCGCAACGTCCGGATGACACTCCGGCGACATCCACCGAAACCTGATGACGTTGTTGCATTGCAGCGAAAGCTGCGATTGCCGCAATTGAGACACGCCATCCGTGCTATGATCACGTTCCGATGCGCCGGTCCGGCTGGCGCAGCCATGCCGGCGCTTCCTGCCAAAGACCTGGTAATTGGAGGCGACGTAATGACTGTGAAACATATCCTGTCCGAAAAGGGCGGCAAGGTTGTCACCATCTCACCGACGGCCAGCGTCGCCGACGCGGCGAAGGTTCTCGCCGAACGCCGGATCGGCGCTCTCGTCGTAACCGGGGCCGGAGATCGCGTGGTCGGTATTGTGTCCGAGCGCGACCTCGTGCGCATTCTCGCCGCGCGCGGCGCCGCCGGTTTGGGCCTGTCGCTGACGGATGTGATGACCCGCAAGGTGGTGACCTGCGAAGCGACGGCGACGGTGGGCGCGATCATGGAGCAGATGACCGCCGGGAAATTCCGCCATGTGCCGGTGGTCGATGGCGAACAACTCCTCGGCATTATCTCGATCGGCGACGTCGTCAAATGGCGCCTGCAGGAGATGGAGCGCGAGCAGACCTCCTTGCGCGACTATATTCAGACCGCGTGAAGCTCGTTCTCAGGTGAGGGCGTCGAGCGCCTCGGTGATTTCGGGCACGGCTTTCTGCGCGGATTGCTCGCCGAGCGCGATCGCTTCCTTGGCGCGGTGAAAGTCGAACAGGCCGACCTTGCCCAGCCGCGGGCTGATCGCGACATCCGGCGGATCGCCGGCGAGGCGCGAGCGCGTCACACGATCCTGCATGATGTTGAAGGCGTCGATCATCACATTGGCGACGTTCGGCCGGTCGGACGCGTGCATGAATTGCCGCTTGAGCAGATATTCGGGATTGAGGAATTGACGAAGCCCGCCCGGCCGCTCGCGCATTTCGCGGATCGCTTTCAGATCCTCCTCGTCCGGGCCGTGGCTGGAAATTGTGACCCCATGGCCGAGCAGGTCGGAGTTCAGGTTGACCGCGATCACAAGCCGCGCGCCGAGTGCGCGCGCCGCCGACACCGGCACCGGATTGACCAGCGCCCCGTCGACGAGCCAGCGCCCGCCGATGCGGACGGGCGTGAAAATGCCGGGCAGGGCATAGGACGCGCGCAACGCGTCGACCATGCGTCCGCGCGTGAGCCAGATTTCATGGCCGGTGCCGAGCTCGGTCGCGATCACCGCGAATTGGCGCGGCAGGTCCTCGATCATCGCGTCGCCGAGCGTTTCTTCCAGACGCGTGGCCAGCCGCCCGCCGCTGATGAAGCCCGATCCGCCGAAGCTGATATCGAGATAGCCGAGCACGCCGCGCGCGGTGAGGTGGCGCGCCCAGGCTTCGAAGGCGTCGAGCTGATTTTGCACGTAGCAGCCGCCGACCACGGCGCCGATCGAGGTGCCGACGATCACATCCGGAACGATGCCGTTGTCCTGCAGCACCCGCAGCACGCCGATATGGGCAAAGCCGCGCGCCGCGCCGCCTCCGAGGGCAAGGCCGATTTTCGGCCGCGGCGCAGCCGGTTTCGGCGCTTCCGACGCGTCTGCCGCGCGGTCGTCATTCCCGTTTCGACGAAGGAGTTGCAACACAAATCACCTCCCCGGAGCATGATCGGCTCCGGATTTCGGGCGGACAAGTGCCTCACGCGATTATGGTGAAAGCAGCTAAACCCATTGCTAACGGCAACCGGCTTTAGCCAACGGTCGGCCGGATCATCGAGAATTGGCGCTCGACTACGGCATAGTTGTGATAGCCGCAGCGCGCAATCGGCTTCATGGCGGCGGTGTCGAGCAGGCCGTCCTTGATGAAGCGGTCGTCGATATGCACCCCGACCACATGGCCGAGAACGACGTGGGTATCGAGCGGCTCGCCGTTGATGTCGCGCAGCGGCACGATCTGCAGCAGTTTGCATTCGAGCGCGCAGGGCGAGGCCTTCACGCGCGGCGGTTTGACCAGGCGGCTCGGCGCCGGCTCGAGACCGGCCTTTTCCATCTCGTTCGTTCCGCGCGGCATCGGCGCCGAGGTCATGTTCATCGCCTCGCGCAAATCCAAGGTCGCGAGGCTGCAGACGAATTCGCCGGTCTCTTCGATGAAGGAGACGGAATCCTTGTGCCCCTCGCTTGAGAACATCACCATCGGCGGGCGGCTGTTGACGCCGTTGAAATAGGAATAGGGCGCGAGATTGATCGCGCCGGATTTGCTCATCGAGGTGATCCAGCCGATCGGCCGCGGTGCAACAATCGCCTTGAAGGGATCATGCGGCAATCCGTGGTCTTTCTTTTGCGCGTCGTAGAACATCTTTCACCCCAATCCGAAAGGAAGAGTGCTTTACGGGAATTTTGGCCGCTGTACCATTGTTGTCCCGGATACCAAGCAAAAACGACGCACGGGGAGGATCATGAAACGGACGCTCGCACAGGGCCTGTTCACGGCTGCATTCGCAGCGATGGTTGCCGGCTGCCCCAGCGCTGCCCCCGCGCAGCAGGCCGGTAAAGCGATCACCATTGTCGTTCCCTTCACCCCCGGCAGCGGTCCCGACATTCTGGCGCGGCTGCTCGGAGAGGAAATCCAGGCGCGCTGGAGCCAGCCGGTCGTGGTCGACAACAAGCCGGGCGCCAGCGGCAATATCGGAGCGCAACTTGCCGCGCGCGCCGCGCCCGACGGCAACACGCTTTTGATGACGACCAGTCCGTTCACGAACAATGCCAGCATGTTCAAGACGCTGCCCTACGATCCGGTGAAGAGTTTCGATCCGATCGTGATGGTCGCCACCGGTACGCTGGCGCTGACCGTGCATCCGTCGGTCCCGGCCAAGACGACGGCGGAATTCATCGCCTATGCGAAGGAACGTCCGGGACAGCTGAATTACGGATCGCCCGGAGCCGGAACGCCGCATCATCTGGCGATGGAATTGTTCAAGCAGCAGACCAAAACCGATCTGAAGCATATTCCGTATCGCGGATCGGCGGGCGCGACGCAGGATCTCACCGGCGGCCATGTCACCGTCGGTTTCCAGGTCGTGCATGTCGCGTTGCCGCTGGTGCGAACCGGTCAGCTCCGGTTTCTGGGTGTGGCAAGCAAGGAGCGCGCGGCCGCCGCGCCCGACGTGCCGACGCTCGATTCCGCAAGGGTGAAGAATTTCGACGTTCCGATCTGGTACGGCGTGCTCGCGCCGGCCGGAACGCCGCCGGACATTCTCACGCGCTACAACACGACCCTGAATGAAATCCTGCGTTCGCCGCAGGTCGTCGAGAAGCTCGGAAAGCAGGGACTGATCACGACGGGCGGCAGCGCCGCATCGTTCGGCGTCTTCCTCAAGAGCGAACGCGACAAATGGGAAAAGGTGGTGACTGAGGCCGGCATTCCTAAAGTCGAGTGATTGCAAAATCCAGAGAACCGACAAATGGCTGCGTACTTGATTGCAAACATCGATGTCAAAGATCCGGCTGCGTACGAAGAGTACAAGGCCAAAGTCCCTGCCATCGTGAAAAAATATGGCGACGAATATCTCGCGCGCGGTGGACGGTTCGTCATTCTGGAAGGGGATTGGAAACCAACGCGGATCGCGGTGCTCCGCTTTCCGAATCTTGAGGCGATGCAGGCGCTCCACGATGATCCCGAGTACCAGCCGCTGAAGGCCCTTCGGCAACGCGTGACCAAAACGGACTTTGTCGTTGTTGAAGGTGTGTAAGGGTCAGTTTCCGAAATGCGTGACGATGTCGGATAGCGGCGGACGCGGACGGTCTTCCGGCGGTTTCGACGGGCGCCCGATATGGACGAAGCCCGTGATCCGCTCATGTGGCGCAAGTCCGAGCGCGTCGAGCACGCGGCGATCGTAGGCGTACCACTCGGTCAGCCAGCTTGCGACGTAGCCGTGCGCGTGCGCGGCGGTGACGAGATTCATCGCCGCGGCGCCCGACGACATCTGCTGCTCCCATTCGGGAATTTTCACATGCGGCGCGGCGCGCGAGACGACCGCGATCACGAGCGGGGCGCGCGCGAGGCGCAGCTTCTCGAATGCGATCTGGTCGGCGGTCGCTTGTGGATTATCCTTCGCGAATATCTCCGCGATCGTTTCGCCGATCTTGAGCCGGGCATCGCCGCTAAAGACGATGAAACGCCACGGCGTGAGCTTGCCGTGGTCGGGCACGCGCGAGGCCACCGTCAGGAACGTGTCGATCTCGGCGGATGAGGGCGCCGGACCGATCATCTCGATCGGCTTCACGGAGCGGCGGGTTTTGAGGAGGTCGAGTGCGTCGGGCATGGTGGAAAGCGGCTAACACAGGGCTTACGGCCTGACAAACAGTGCGAAAGGCTTGAATTTGCCGCGATTTCAGACCAGAAGGGCCACATGCGGGCGACCCTGGTTCACGCTTTCCGGCCGGCTTTGGCCGCTTTCTGCACGATTTATCTCACCGCACTCGGCTGCGGCGCGGCATCCGCACAATCGCTGTTGCCCGGGGTCTTCGGCGGCTCGGCCGGGCCGGCGCGCCCTTCCGCCGCGGCCGGCAGTCCCGGCCTCAGCCTGACGGCGCCGGGCGGCGGCATCGGCACCAATCCGGTCGCGCCGGTGCAGTCGCCACTCAATGTTCAGTCGGCGCCGCAGCCCGTGCAGGCGCCCGCGGCGCCCTCGGGCGGACAGGTCGCGCTCTATCTTGCCGCGCGCTTCGGCCCCGACAAGCCGATCATTCCCGGCGGTCTGACCTGGCGCATCTATGCCGACAAGCCGGATGCCGCCGGCGCCTTCCGTCCAGTGAAAGAAGAGAAGGTCGCCGCGCCGACGCTCGTTCTTCCGGCCGGCGGCTATGTCGTTCACGCGACCTTCGGGCAGGCGAGCGTACACAAACACGTCACGCTGCGCTCGGAGACGGTGCGCGAGATTCTCGATCTGCCGGCCGGCGGCATTCGCATCGAGGGCCGCGTCGGCGACGTGAAAATTCCGCACGGTCAGATCACCTTCGATATTTTCAAGGGCAGCCAGTTCGAAGTCGGTGACAAGCGCCCGCTCACCCAGGGCGTATTGACCGGCGACGTGATGGTCGTGCCGGAAGGCACTTACACGATCGTCTCCAATTACGGCGACGGCAACGCGGTGGTACGCTCCGACATCCGCGTGCGGCCCGGGCAACTGACCGACGTGATGGTGACGCATCGCGCCGCGGTCATCACGCTCAAGCTTCTGGCATCGAGTGGCGGCGAGGCGCTCGCCAATACCGCGTGGTCGGTGCTGACGCCGGGCGGCGACGTGATCAAGGAATCGATCGGCGCGTTTCCGCGCGTGATCCTGGCCGAAGGCGAATACAAGGCGATCGCGCGCAACGAAGGCAAAGTGTTCGAGCGCGACTTCAAGGTCGTCACCGGTGTCGATACCGAGATCGCGGTCCTCGCCCGGTGAGGGAGGCCGCGAGGAACAATCGGCTGACGCCGGTGTTCGCTCTCTTAAGGTTTCCATTTCAGTATGGAGGCGCCTATGCGCCGCTCTCTTGTTGCCACCGGGCTTTGCGCGGTCGTTCTGGCGGCGGCTTCGCCGCCGGGCATGGCCGCTGAGCGCGGCGCGGACATCCGCAACGTTGCCGCGTCCGACCTGTCGGCCGCGAAGAAGAAAAAGCAGCGCATTGTCGAGCAGCGCGAGGCCGCGCCGGCTTTGGCCGCGCGGCGCGGCTGGTTCGACCCGTCGCTTGGTCCGGACGGAAGGCCGTACCGCAATCCGTATCCGCCAGGGACTTGTTCGATCGATCAGGGTTACGGCCGGTTCGGCAACTGCGATTTCCACGACTGAAACGCGGCGCAGCGGTCGCGTTCTGCCGATCAGGCCGCGCTGCGCTTCACATCGGGCGGTACCGCTTCGGCCGTGAGCATTTTCAGTGCTTCGTCGACCGAGACGACCGTCTGGCCTTCGCTGCCGAGCCGGCGGATCGAGACCGTGCGCTCGGCCGCTTCCTTCTTGCCGACGACGAGCAGGGCCGGGACTTTCGCCAGTGAATGCTCGCGCACCTTGTAATTGATCTTCTCGTTGCGGAAGTCGCTTTCGACGCGCAGGCCGGCGCGGCGCGCGGCTTCGGTCACGTCGCGCCCGTAATCGTCGGCGTCGGACGTGATGGTCGCGACCACGGCCTGCAGTGGGGAGAGCCAGAGCGGCATGTGCCCGGCATAATGCTCGATCACGATGCCGGTGAAGCGTTCCAGCGAGCCGAACAAGGCGCGGTGCAGCATCACCGGCGTCACCTTGTTGGAATGCTCGTCGATATAGAAGGCGCCGAGCCGTCCCGGCAAGTTGAGATCGACCTGGATGGTGCCGCATTGCCAGTCGCGGCCGATGGCGTCGCGCAGCACATATTCGAGCTTCGGCCCGTAGAACGCGCCTTCGCCCTTGTTGAGCGTCCAGGGTTTGCCGCAGGCCTCGAGCGCGCGCAGGAGCGAGGCTTCCGCGCGATCCCAAACGTCGTCGGCGCCGACGCGCTTTTCCGGACGGTCGGAATATTTGATGCGGACATCCTCGAAGCCGAAATCTTCGTAAATGGAGAGGATGAGATCGTTCATCTTCACGCATTCGGCGGTGACCTGCTCTTCGGCCACGAACACATGCGCATCGTCCTGCGTGAAAGCGCGCACGCGCATCAGGCCGTGCAATGCGCCCGACGGCTCGAACCGGTGCACCTTGCCGAATTCGGCGATCTTGAGCGGCAGGTCGCGATACGACTTCAGGCCGTTCTTGAAAATCTGCACATGGCCGGGGCAGTTCATCGGCTTGATCGCGTAGACGCGCTCATCGTCCTCGCGCTTCTGCGTAAGGAACATCATATCGTTGTAGGTCGGGATGTGGCCGGTCGTGACCCACAATTCCTTGTCCATCAGCTGCGGCGAGTTGACTTCGAGAAAGCCGGCGTCGGTCTGCCGGCGACGGATGTAATTCTCCAGCGTCTGGAACAAAGTCCAGCCCTTCGGATGCCAGAAGACCGAGCCCGGCGCTTCCTCCTGGAAGTGGAACAGGTTCATCTCGCGGCCGAGCTTTCGATGATCGCGCTTCTCGGCTTCCTCGATCTGTTTGAGATAAGCGTCGAGGTCTTCCTGCTTCGCGAACGCTGTCCCGTAGATGCGCGAGAGCATTTCGCGATTGGAATCGCCGCGCCAATAGGCGCCCGCGACTTTCATCAATTTAAATGCGTTGCCGACCTTGCCGGTCGAGGTCATGTGCGGACCGCGGCAGAGATCGAACCATTCGCCTTGTTTGTAGATCTTGATCGGCTCGTTGCCCGGAATGGCGTCGATCAGCTCGACCTTGAACTGCTCGCCCTTGTCGCGGAACACCTTCTTGGCCTCGTCGCGCGACCAGACGTCTTTCGTGAAGGCGGCGTCGCGCGCGATGATCTCGCGCATCTTCTTTTCGATGACGGGCAAGTCTTCCGGGGTGAACGGCTCGTTGCGGAAGAAGTCGTAATAGAAGCCGTTCTCGATCACCGGGCCGATGGTCACCTGCGTGCCGGGCCACAGTGCCTGCACGGCTTCCGCCAGCACATGCGCGGCGTCATGCCGGATCAATTCCAGCGCGCGCGGGTCCTCGCGGTTGAGGAATTCGATCTTGGCGTCCTTCTCGATCGGGTCGGTGAGGTCCGCCACGACGCCGTCGAGCGCCATCGCGACGGTGCGCTTTAAGAGCGAGGGCGAGATGCCCTTGGCGATATCGAGACCGGTGGTGCCTTGGGGGAATTCGCGGCGTGCGCCGTCGGGAAAGGTCAACGCGACCATGTCATTCTCCTGTTGCTCACTCGCTGCCTACGAATGCAGGTAAGCGCCGCGGTCGATATGCCGCGTTCGGGTGAGGGGAATACATCAGACTTGCTGCTTCGCCAACCCCTCAAGGCGCGGTCACATCCGCGTCAGGGACGCGCAGGACGCTTCGCGCCAAAGGGCGTCCGTGCTAATCGGCACCCATGAAAAAGCCTTGGCAGATCTGGCGCGACCGGCGCGGGCGGCTGTCGCCGCTGCGGATCGTGACGCTCGCGGTCCTGATCCTGCCGGTCGGCATCGCGATCCATGCCTACGCGACCACGGGCTTCGGCGCGCGGCCGCTCAACGACATGATCCACCGCGCCGGCTATTGGGCGCTGATCTTTCTCATGACGTCGCTCGCGGTGACGCCGCTGCGGCGAATTGCGCGCTTCGGCAATCTGATCGATGTGCGGCGCATGATCGGTGTCGCGGCATTCTTTTATATCGCCGCGCACCTGTCGCTCTACATCGCCGACCAGAGCTTCAGCCTGACGAAGGTCGCGAGCGAGATCGTGCTGCGGCTTTATCTCACCATCGGGTTCATCGCACTTCTCGGGCTCGCGATCCTTGCCGCGACCTCGACCGATGCGATGGTGAAGCGGCTCGGCGGGATGAACTGGCGGCGGCTGCACCAGATCATCTACGTCATCGGTCTGCTCGCACTCATCCATTTCTTCCAGCAGACCAAGGCCGATGTCAGCGTGCCGGTGTTCGTGTCCGGGCTATTCACCTGGCTGATGGGTTACCGCCTGATCGCGTGGCTGCGGCGCGGCGAGGGCGAATTGTCGACGCGGCTGCTGCTCGTTCTTGCGGTCGCTGTCGCGCTACTCACGTTCCTCGGCGAGGCCGTGGGCATCGGCATCGCTTATCGCGTGTCGCCGTGGCGCATTCTGCAAACAGCGTTCGATTTCAGCTTCAACATCCGGCCCGGCTGGTATGTGCTCGCGGCCGGGTTGGTTGTCGTGGCGATCGATCTTGTCCGCTCGCGTTTCGCCGAGAACCGCCGGCGGGTTCCGGCGCAGCCGTCGCCGGAGCGCGCTAGAGCCTGATCCGGTTCGATTGAACCGGATCAGGTTCTAGATTCCTTAGTGGTCGCGCAATCTTGCGGCGAACCGGTTTCCACTTCGCCGGATTGCGCTCTAATCCGACATCGTTTTGTCCGGCGTGTCGTTGACGCCGCGCCAGCGGCCATAGCGCCAGGGCAGGTACCAGCGCGCGCGGACGGGGCGCGTGTGCGGAACGAAATCGAGACCGGAAGTTCCATAAGGATGGCAGCGGCAGAGCCGGGAGAGCGTCATCCAGCCGCCGGCCCACAGCCCGTGCCGGTCGAGTGCCTCGTCGGCGTAAGCGGAACAGGTCGGCAGGTGCCGGCAATGAAAACCGATGAGCGGCGAGAGCGTATAGCGATAGCCTGCGACAAGGCCGCGGCCCGCAAGACGTGGTGCGGCGCGGACACACTGCGCGCAGTTCGTCATTGTCGCACCCGCGCCCTCTGCAAACAGGCCGCGCAAAAGTTTCATCGGATTTGCTTGCCTTACTCGCACGGGAACCCGAGTTCCCTGCCTAACCGTAAGCCAAAATACGTAGGCATTTAACCAAACTCTAGGCTGGACCGGAATCGTACCTCCGATTAAAAAAAGGGCGGGTGAGCCGTTTCGATTCTACCGGCGACTAACAACAAGCCGGGTTGCCCGCTCCGGGCATCGAACGGCGGCACGGGGAGTTCAGCATGCGACGCCTTCTCGGTGCGGTCGCGTACGCGTCCACACTGACCATACTCTCGTTGGCTGCCGTGAGCGGTTCCGTCACCGCGGCTGAGCCCGCGCGTGCGGGCTCCATGCAATTCACGCTTCGCGCGGAAGGCCCGGCATCGGCCTGCGGCGACAGGTGCCGCACCTGGGTCGCGGCCTCCGGCATGATCCGGCCCGAGACCGTCACCGACTTCGAGAATTTCGCGCAGAAGAATGACATCCGCGGCGCGACCATCGCGCTGGAATCCGAAGGCGGCTCCGTGCTCGGCGCGATCGCGCTCGGCCGTTCGATCCGCCGCCTCGGCATGACCACCACCGTCGGCCGCAGCAACGATCTGCCGAATGGCCGCGCGACATTGTCTTCGCGCGCCGATTGTGAATCGATGTGCGCCTTCGTGCTGCTGGCCGGCGCCAAGCGCATCGTGCCGGCGGATGCGCGCGTGCGCGTGCACCAGATCTGGCTCGGCGACCGGCGCGAAGACGCGACCGCCGCTGTCTATTCGGCGGAAGATCTTGTCATCGTCCAGCGCGATATCGGCCGGCTCGCGCGATACACCGCCGAGATGGGCGGTTCGACCGAATTGCTCGAAGTGTCGCTGCGTATTCCGCCATGGGAACCGATGCGCGCGCTGACACGCGACGAATTGCGCCGTATGCGCCTCGACAATGTCGAGATCACCGACGGCGGCCAGCCGGCGATGCCGACCGGAACGGTGGCGCCGACAGTCACCAATGCGCGCAAGATTTCGCTCGCCGTCGAGCGCGGCTGGGCGATTGCCGAGCGCTCCGGCGCCGTCTCGCTGACGCGGCGCCATCCGCTGACGGTCGAAGGCGAGGAGATCGGCTCGTTCGAGGTGTCGGTCGCCTGCGGTACGAAGCCGGCCGAATATGTCGTCGCCTATAACGAGACCCGCTATATCCCGCAGGGCGGCACCACACCGGACGCGCTGAAGCATGTCGAAGTGCGCATCGGGCAAAGGACAACCCCGCTTGCGATCGCCTCGTCGAGCCTGAACGGTGAGCGCGCGGCGCGAGTGTCGTCCGCGAGCGCCGTCCTGCCGGCCGCGCTCATCAAGGCGCTGGCCGAGATCGGCAACCGTTCGCTGACCGTCACGACATCGAGCGGAGACAATGCGGTGACCACGATCCGGATCGGCAATACCGGCGTCGCCGCGAACCTGGCGCAACTCGCCACCGCCTGCGCCGCAAATGCGCAGCAGACCGCGCATGCGGGTCTGACGCGGTCGGAATAAGCGTCCGGATTTTGTCGGTTATTCCGCGGCGATGCCGCCGCGGCGCTCTTCCTCGATCTTGTCGATCGCCGAGACCACCGCGTCGAAGGTCAGCATGGTGGAGGCGTGGCGCGCCTTGTAATCGCGCACGGGCTCGAGCACGGCGATATCCGCCCATTTGCCGGACGGCGGGGCGCCGTTCTCCTTCAGCATGCGCCGCACAATTTCGCGCAGATCCCGCAACTCATTGGCGCGCGCGCCGATCACATTGCGCGCCATGATCGAGGAGGAGGCCTGACCGAGCGCGCAGGCCTTCACGTCATGGGCGAAATCGGTGACCGTATCGCCGTCCATCTTGAGGTCGATGGTCACGGTCGAGCCGCAGAGTTTGGAATGGGCGGTCGCCGACGCGTCCGGCGCGGCAAGGCGCCCCACGCGGGGGATATTCCCCGCCAGTTCCAGAATCCGGCTGTTATAGACGTCGTTCAGCATGGCAAAATCGGCATATCCGCCCCGCTCAGGAGGAGTTGATTGTGTCCGGCCGGGAATTACCTATATAGGGACGTTGCGGGGACGCGAAAAGCGCCTCCGAAAGCAGGAAAGGGAATGCAGCGTCCAACGCCCCGCCAAAGGGATGCGACGCGGCCCACCCGGTGACACCCCCGGCGCCGATTGAGCGCCGGTCGAACGGAGACCGTTATGGACGCCATTGTGAAGCCTTGGCCGAAGCAGGTCCTGTCGGACCATGTCCGCGCCGCCCCCCAGCCGATTGAAAACCGCCCCAGCCGCGAAGAGGCCGAAGCCGCCGTCCGCACGCTGATCGCCTATGCCGGCGATGACCCGTCGCGCGAAGGCGTGCTCGAGACGCCAAAACGCGTGGTCGATGCCTATGGCGAGATTTTCCGCGGCTATACCGAATGCCCGGCCGAAGTGCTGGACCGCACCTTCTCCGAGACCGGCGGCTATGACGATTTCGTGCTGGTGCGCGACATCGACTTCAACTCGCATTGCGAACACCACATGATGCCGTTCGTCGGCAAGGCGCATATCGCGTATCGCCCGGTGAAGCGCGTTGTCGGGCTCTCCAAGCTCGCACGGCTCGTGGACGTCTATGCCCGCCGCCTGCAGACGCAGGAGCATCTGACCTCGCAGATCGCGACCGCGATCAACGAGATCCTGCAGCCGAAGGGCGTCGCGGTGATGCTCGACGCCGAGCATATGTGCATGTCGCTGCGCGGCGTGGAAAAGCACGGCGCCTCGACGCTGACGACGCAATTCCTCGGCTCGTTCAAGGACGATCCGAACGAGCAGGTCCGGTTCATCACATCCGTGCGTGGGGCTCAACGCTGAGCCGTTCGCGGTTCGCAAGGAGCTCCAGCTTTGACTGACACGTCTTCCTTCCCCAAACCCTCTTCGGCAAAAGATGCCGAGGAGAGTTTCGCGTTTGTGCCGAAATTCGATTCGTCCGGTCTTGTCACCGCGGTCGTCACCGATTCCAAATCGGGCGACGTGCTGATGGTCGCGCACATGAACGCGGACGCTTTGCGCAAAACCATCGATACCGGCGAGGCGCATTATTTCAGCCGCTCGCGCAATAAACTTTGGAGAAAGGGCGAAAGCTCCGGCCACAGCCAGCGCGTCGTCGAGATGCGCGTCGATTGCGATCAGGATGCGATCTGGATCAAGGTCGTGCAGGAAGGCGAGGGGGCGTGCCACACCGGACGCCGTTCCTGTTTTTACCGCGCCGTGCCGCTCGGTAAGGCAGGCGCGGTGGCGCTCGAGTTCCGCGACGGCGAAAAGACGTTTGATCCCGACAAAACGTATCGCAGCTAGAATGCTAGAGT
>CAYJNT010000035.1:0-8343 GCA_964370945.1 uncultured Hyphomicrobiales bacterium
GAACTCAAATCCGCCATCGTCTTCATCGTCGGATGATCCGGATATTCGTCCGGATTGTTCGCGCGGTTGACCCAGACCGGCTTGAAGCCGAACGACGCGGCGCCCATCACGTCCCAGCGATTGGACGACACAAAGGTCACGCTCGTCCGTTCGACCGGAAACCGGTCGATCACCAGCGCGTAAACCTCCGCGCGCGGCTTGTACATGCGTATGACATCCACGGAAAGGACGGCGTCGAGCGCGGTGTCGAGCTTGCCGGCCTTGACGGCGCCATCCAGCATCTTCGGCGATCCGTTCGACAGGATCGCCGTGTTGTGACCGGCTTTCTTGAGCGCGGTCAGAACCGGCAGTGCATCCGGGAAAGCGCCGAGCTCGAAATAGGCGTCGAGCAGCTTCTGCTTCAATCCGCGATCGACGGAGGGAACGCGCGCAAAGGCGAAATCGAGCGCGCGCTCGGTCAGGACCCAGAAATCCAGATAATGGCCGGCGAGCGTCAGCGTCCAGGTATATTCGAGCTGTTTCGCGCGCCACACGTCGGAGAAGCGGTCGGCGTCGGGACCCGCCGCGGCGCGGTGGCGTCCGATCGCCGAGTGAACGTCGAACAGCGTGCCGTAGGCATCGAACACAAATGTTTGCGGCATGATGGTGAGCCTTTATTGTTGCTGCGGGCCGGTCTGTGGCGTCGATGTCGGATTGTTGAACACGCTCGTGTAATTCTTTCCGCGGATGTCGTAGACGCGCGCGAACACCACATCCTCGCGCTCGATCTCGACCAGGACCGGCGCGTCGTATTCGGCGCAGTAATATGTGCCGAGCATCATCGCAAAGTCAGCCCCTTTCGGCTCCCAGGTGGTCACAAATTCGGGACCGAGCTCGACCGCGGCGGCGAGATGCGGGCCGCAGACGGCGACCCGCCAGCGCCGGCCCTTGGTCGGCACTTCGAGCCGCTCGACCAGCTTGGTGCGCAATTCCTGCGCCGCCTGCTTGAAGGCGAGCCCCCAATAATCGAGCATGAAATTGTCGTCGGCCTCGTAGATGCCGCCGGCGATACGGTTGAAATTCGCATATTGGTAGGGGTGGATGCGCACCATGTCGGTGACCGGGACGATCACGGCGGCGAGCATCGCAAGCGCGGTGGCGATCGCGGCCTGCTGCGATCGTTTGCGGATCGTCTCGATGATGAAGCCGGCGGCGGCGCCGCCGAGCGCCGCGAGCGGCGGGATGATGAAGAGGAAATGCCGGATGCCGTTATACATCGCCGGCCGGGTGATCATGGCGATCGCGACCGGGAGCAGGGCGGCAAACACCACGAGTGTGACAGCGGCGCGGCGGCGGATCGGAATATCGGGGCGGAATGCGGCGGCGATGCCGCCGATCAGGCCGCAAAGCACAAGACCGATGAAGATTTCCGGCATTTTGAGCCCGAACATGACCGGGATGTAGCTGCGCGGCATTTCCGGCACCGAGACCGGCACGCCCTCATACATTTCCTTCCAGGGCTTCTCGAAGAATTCCGAGAAATATCCGACCGCGCGCAGCGGATTGAGCGGCTCCTGGATCGACCATGGCCAGATGATGGCCATGATGGCGTAGGCGAGGACGAGGCCGGGCAGCAGGACCAGAACGAAGCGCCCGAAATTGGCGGTGGCGGTCCGCGCATTGGTGTCGCGCAAATCGGAGGCAAAAATCATTGCCAGCGGCACGACCATGTAGAACGCGGCCATGCCGGCGAGAATACGCGAGCCGATCGCAAGCCCGAGCCCCAGGCCGAAGATGAGCACGGTCGGGATGCTGGGCCTGGGATATTCAAACAGCGCGCGTGCAAGCCCAAGCAGCAGCACGATCATCGCGACCGCGAAGGGCGCGTCCTTCGGGTTGATGAACATATGCCCGTAATATTGCGGGCAGGTCGCAAGCAGCAGCACCGCGGCCAATCCCGCCCAAGGCCCGATCTTCGGGCCGCCAAGCCGGCGCGCCAGCCGCCAGGTCACCACCAGCCCGACGATCCCAATCGCCGCGCCGAACAGCCGCCGCGTCTCGAACAGGTCGAACGGGGTGACGCGGTCGAGCAGGGCCGCAGCCATGTCGAAACCGCCGCCATACATGTGGAGATTGACGAAGAAGAGGGCGCGCTTGTCGGTGAGGCCCGAACGGTAATAGTCGAGCAGCAATTGCCCGTATTGCGAATGGGTATAGTCGTCCCATCCGAGCCCGTAATCGCGGAATGTCAGCGCCGCAACGAGCGCGACCGCGGCCATGGCCGCGGTCGCCAGTCGATCGATCAGACGCTCGGTCAGCACCGTTGCGCCCTGTGTTGAGGAAGGCTTTTGTTACTTCGACGCCTTGTCGAACATCTCGGCCACATAGTCCCAATTGACCAGATGATCGACAAAGGCCTTCAGGTAATCCGGCCGGCGGTTGCGATAATCGATGTAATAGGAATGCTCCCAAACATCGCAGCCGAGGATCGGCTGCGCGCCCTGCACGAGCGGGCTTTCGCCGTTCGGCGTCTTCATGATGACGATTTTACCGTCCTTGACGGCGAGCCAGCACCAGCCCGAGCCGAATTGCGTGACGCCGGCCTGCGCGAAATCTTCCTTCATCTTGGCGACGGAGCCGAGGTCCGAAACAATTTTCTTTTCGAGCGCGCCGGGGATCTTGTCGCCGCCGCCTGAGGGCTTCATCCATTTCCAGAAATGGATGTGGTTGTAATGCTGGCCGGCATTATTGAAGAGGCCGGCATTCTTCCCGAACGAGCCCTTGACCACCTCCTCGAGCGACTTGCCTTCCCACTCGCTGCCTTTCAGCAGATTGTTGCCGTTATTGACGTAAGCGAGGTGATGCTTGTCGTGATGGAATTCCAGCGTCTCCCGCGACATATAGGGCGCGAGTGCATCGTAGGCATAGGGGAGGTCGGGGAGCGAAAAGGACATGGGCGTTCTCCAGATACTGAAAGGTTCTCAAACGGGACAAGCTTGCGGCGCGTGTTCTCGTTGCACGAATGCGAAATATTGGCCTTGGCGCATAGATCAATCAGTGTCTGCCGCCGTACACAACACTTTCTGAAACTTCGATGCCGACCAATGCGTTATGCTGATTGCGTCGCAACAATCAATATCATACTACCCGGCTCTGCATTGCATACATGGACCTTGCTTAAGCGAAAGAAGGACGCCACAATTCCTTCATAATTGCGGCGGGCGTGAGGTGAGTATGTCGTTCGTATTGTTTGTGCTGGGGCTCGCCGCGGCGGCCGCGGGCGTCTTGATGATCGGATTTGGAATTCCGATCAACGAATTCAGCTTGGGCAATACGCTGATCATTGCGGGCACGACGGCGCTGGCTAGCGGATTGATTGTAGTCGGGCTGTCGATTGTCGCGCGTCAATTATCGAAGATCGCGGAGTTGCTGCTGAGCCGTCCGGCCAGACCGGCCACGAGCCGCTCGTCCGATACGTTCGAGCCGGCGGGCGGCGGCGGACGCATGCCGGCGCCGCGTTCCGCGCACCCGGCTGACATGGCGCCGCCGCCTCCGCGTATGCCTGCGCCCGCCCCGGTTTTCGAGCCCGCTCCGAGTTTCGAGGCTGATGACGATTTGCCGCCGCCTCCGCCGGCGCCGCGGCCGCGCATTCCTGGATTTGGTGCGCCGCCTTCACCATCTCCCGTGACGGCCGCGCCCGAGACCGGCCAGCGCGGCTGGCGTCCGCTTGGCGCGCGCCCGGCGGCGCCGCCGCCCGTGGAGCCGTCCGTCCGCCAGGAACCTTCGCTCAGCACGTCCGAGCATACGGCACGGCCGTCCAAGGAGCCGTCGTTCGACGATGTCTGGCCGGCCGACCGGCGCGCTGAACGCATCGAGCCGGAGCATGATGTTGCTTCCGAGCCTGCGCCGGCACCACGCTTGAATGGCGATGCCACCCATCGGGAGCGGCCCGCGCGGCCCGCACCGGCTGAAAACGTGCCGGTCTCGGTGCTCAAATCCGGCGTGGTCGATGGGATGGCCTATACGCTCTACACCGATGGCTCGATCGAAGCGGAATTGGCGCAGGGCGTCGTTCGCTTCGGCTCGATCGAGGAATTGCGCAATCACCTCGAGAAGGGCGCGTAAAAAAGTGAGCGCGCGTTCGCGCGCCCACTGAACAGCTTTTCGGACAATTAGCTCTTCGCCTTCGGCTCGAACGTGAGCGCGACGCCGTTCATGCAATAGCGCTGGCCGGTCGGCTTCGGGCCGTCCGGAAACACATGTCCGAGATGCGCCTCGCAGCTCGCGCAGCGGATTTCCGTGCGCCGCATGAAGAACGAATTGTCGCTGACCTCGCTCACCGCATCCTTGGCGACCGGTGCAAAGAAGCTCGGCCAGCCGGTGCCGGATTCGAACTTGGTGTCGGAGGCAAACAGCGGCGCGCCGCAGGCGACGCAGTTGAACGTGCCGGTGCGCTTCTCGTTGAGCAACGGGCTCGTGAAGGCACGCTCGGTGCCGTGCTGGCGGGTGACGTAATATTGCTCGGGGCTGAGCTGCGCCTTCCACTCGGCATCGCTCTTGTGGACTTTCGGGGCGTTCTTGTTGGTTTGATCCATGGGTCCCTCCGGGCTCTTCGATGACGCGGAGATATGCGCGGCGCGCTCGCTTCTCAATTCACGATCATAGCGCACGGGCTCAATGGGCCGTGAACAGCCTGTGATATTCACCCTTTTTGCGGCATTTTCTTATGGTTTTCTTGGCAATTCTTGCCTCGGAAGCATTGCTAAGTATATATGAGGAGAACTTAGAGTGATTCAGCCGTTCATTATTTGAGGCCGTCATGGCGGGCGATCCGGGCGACAAATACATCGATCAGACCGCGAGCATCGTCGCGGCCTATGTCTCAAAGAACGCGGTTGCGGCCGACGACATCCCGGCGCTGATCAATCGCGTCCACGCGGCGCTGATGCGCGTCTCCTCCGGTCAAAGCGGGGCCGGCGAAAGCCAGAAGCCCGCCGTCCCGGTGAAGAAATCGATCGCGCCGGAATACATCGTGTGCCTTGAGGACGGAAAGAAATTCAAATCGCTCAAGCGGCACTTGCGCACGCAATACAATATGACGCCCGAGCAATATCGCGAGAAATGGGGCCTGCCGTTCGATTATCCGATGGTGGCGCCGAATTACGCCGCCGCGCGCAGCAAGCTCGCGAAACAAATGGGCCTCGGCCAGCAGCGCCGCCGGCGGAAATAATCGATTTGCTTTTGGCGCCGCGTGCCGGGAACGCTGACTTATCTCATCGCTTCTTTGCGGCGCCCGCGCTCTTCGCGCCCGAATTCTTCATTTTAACGAAGTCGACGGCCACCACGAGGATGGCAAACGCGCCGAGGATCGCGGGAATGAAGTACACGTCGCTGTAATTGAACCCGGGAAACCAGCGGCCGAAGACAGGCGTGCCAAGCCAGGCCCCGAACCAGCCGACGACGACCTTGGAGGCGAATGACCAGGGCCCGGGCGTCACATAATATTCGAGGCCGAAATGCAGAATCGCCGAAACCGCGGCACTGATGATCAGCAGGATCAGGAAGCTTGTGAAATCCATGTTCGTTTCTCCCCAGCTGTGTCGCAATCGACTGAAGTCGCAACGACGCGGATTGTGAGTGAGTCCACAGGTGCCCCGATAGGGCAAAACGTCACAATTGCTGTGGACACCGCGTGCGCTGCAATGCGGCAAGCCAGCCGTTACACGGAAATGAGGCCCGCCCAACAGCGAGATCAGCCAGGACGCCGCCATCTGCACGGCGTTGGACGTTGGACGTTGGGCGTCGGCGCGGATGCGGTCGATCATCGTGCGCAATGCCGGATCGAGACGACATGGCGTCGTGTTCGAAAGCCAAATTTCATACAGGTGAGCAGTGCTGACCTTTTATTGGACCCCCCTCTTGTGATTCACATAAGAGAGTTGGAGAATTTCTAAGGCAAAGTTTTCAGGCAGTTATTCCGCGAAGCTGGAGGCGACCTATGAAAAAGATAATTGCGACCGGGCTCATTTTGACGATCGCATTGACGGCAGCCGCGATTTCGAACGGTCCGGCGCTGGCCGAGGACAACAAGACAGCGCCGATTTTTGCAGCGCTGTCATCCTCGGTTTCCTCCTGCGGGCGCGTGAGCGAGGCGGGGCTGTGCCGGTCTGGCAGCTCGGCGGCAAACGCAAACAGGACCATGGCCGCGGTGAGTTGTGGCGCCAACCAGTGGTGCTGCAAACATGAAGATTTTTCCAAAGGCACGTGCGCGAAGTGCTGTCCGAAATAGCGTTGGCAACAAACCAGGTTTCTCCAAGCACCTGAATGCGGGGATCGGAATGCCTTTGTCCATTGCCAAACTGATCTTTGGGGCCGCACTGCTGTTGATGTCATTGGATTCGTCGCCCGCGATGGCTGACTGCCTCGGGCAATGCGAAGCGCAGCATCAGACTTGCCTGCGCGGCTGCACGTCCGCCAATGCCAAACAATGCGTGGATTCGTGTTTTCGCGGCAGCTCCGCATGCCGAAGCCGCTGTCGTAGCGACGCACCCATGCAAATGCCGAAAACCGGCGCGGTGTCATGTGTGCAGCTTCTGAAAGTCTGCGTGAAAGAGCCGTCCTGACATTTGCAACGATGTCGCGGCTGCTAGGGATCTGAGCGATCCGCCGACGATGTGAGTTGTTTGACGACCTCACAAAGCATCCCAGCGGCGACGCAGCCGATGCCGAAGGCAATGGCCAACGTGAGCCAATTCCAGAAAACCCCGCTTTGCGTCCAATGGACGACGAACCAGTAGATCGTGCTCAATACGGGAATGAGGAACGTTAGAAACACCCAAACCAGGGCTCGACTCGCTTTCCAGGCATGGACGTATTGGTACGCGAGGACCGTCGCATAAACGTGCGCGACCGCAAGGCTCGCAAAGCCGAACCAGTAAAGTGCCAACGCGCATTTGCCTAAAACATCGGAAAAGAATCGTTTCATCTGGAATTCCCTGGACGAAGTCTGAAATCGCGCCGGCAGCGGCGAAGGCGGACGTGATATTGCCGGTGGATGAATGTTGACACGGGCGCACCGGACATCGCGAGGGCCAATTTCAGCCCGAATCTGGGTCGCACGTTGTGGCTGTCTCAAACATCGGAGGCTCCCCATGGCACGCAAGGTTTATCACTCGGTCCCGAGTGACGGCGCATGGAAAGTGAAGAGCGACGGCAGGACGATTTCCCAGCACAGGACGCAACGCGCCAGCGAGAAGGCTGCCATCGTTGCGGGTCGCCGCATCGAGGCGAAGGGCGGGTTGGCGCAGGCGGTCTTGCACAAGGCCAACAACCGGATTCGTGAAGAGCGGACCTACGGCAAGGATCCGAGACGCAGCAGAGGCTGACGTCGCGATCAGGACACCGCCATCTGCGCGGCGTTGGCGTCGGCGCGGATGCGGTTGACCATCGAGCGCAATCCGTTCGAGCGCTGTGGGGTCAGATGCTCGCGCAGGCCCATCTTGTCGAAGATCGAGAACGGGTCGACCGAAAGGATTTCTTTCGCCGGCTTGCCCGAATAGAGCGCGAACAGGATGGCGATCAGCCCGCGCACGATATGGGCGTCGCTGTCGCCGACAAAGCTCAGCGCCGGGCCGTCCGCGCCATTCGACCGCACGGTGGTCAGCAGCCAGACCTGGCTGGCGCAGCCCTGGACTTTATTGGTGTCGGTCCGCGCGGCGTCCGGCAGCGGCGCAAGGCCGCGGCCAAGCTCGATGATGTAACGATAGCGGTCGTCCCACTCGTCGAGCAGCGCGAAATTGTCGAGGATCTCGTCGATCGCCATCGATTTTGGCCGTCACGCCGGTCTGTTGATGATGCGCATACATATAGTGACGGCGCCCCGGCAAGGAAAGCGGCGTAAAAAATGGCGCTCGACTGGGGTTGCCGGCCAAACCGGCAACGGGGCCGTTTTTGCCGCGCCGGTGCCCGCGGTGACCTACTTCTTCTGGTTGCCCGCGAAGGCGGCGGTCAACCCGAGGCCGATGAACAGGACGCCGCTGACATAGCGCTCGAATTTGAGATAGCCGGAGCTGCGCTTGAGCCAATGGCCCGCCGTCCCGGCCGCAAGCGCATAGCAGCTGTCTGTCATCAGGCCGAGCAAGGTGAAGAGCAGGCCCAGAAACGCGATCTGCATCGCCACCTGGCCGCGGTCGACTTCCACGAATTGCGGCAGGAAGGCCAGGAAGAACAGCGCGGTTTTCGGGTTGAGCAGATTGACGATGAAGCCGTCGCGAAACAGGCGGCCGTAACTATGACCCTGCGACGTGACATTGACATCGGGGATTTCGGCCGGGCCGAAAATCTTCTTCAGGCCGAGCCAGATCA
>CAYJNT010000035.1:8443-11668 GCA_964370945.1 uncultured Hyphomicrobiales bacterium
CGCCCACTTAGCGGCCGTGTGCGTGAAGAGGTAATGCCGGGCTTAAGATCGATACTGATCCAGCCTTATTCAATCTTTTACCGGTCAAGCGTTCATGTGTTGAGATCGCGCGCGTGCTGCATGAGCGCCGGAATCTCGCTGCGGCCTTCGCGAAAGAAAAGCGGTAGAAAAACTCTGCGAGACTCGTAACGATCGATCAGAGACGTCACGCCGGTCGCTTGCCGTCCTTGCCGCCTTTTGCGTCCTTCTTCGGCGCGGGTCCGCGCCAGGCCGGCTCGAGATCGGACGGTTTGAGCGTGTGCTGCGACGCCTTGGTTGCGGAAGGCGTCGCAGCCTTCGCCGGCGGGACCGATCCGGTTTCGGCCGGGATCATCTTCTCGCTCAAGATTTCATAAACCATTTTTGCGCCGGCTTGTGCGCGCTGGCCGAACGCCGAGACCGCCTGCGCCCCGACGACGCAGGCATCGGGCTGGCGGTCGCAGAATCCGCTGAGATCGGACATCGCCGCGCCGGCCGCGCTCACGGCCTCGATCGGATCGATCGACGGCTCATTCGATTTCGGCTGCGAGCCCCCGGTGGGGAGCAGCGCCAGAACGATGCTCAGCCAAAACGCTGTTCGCAACAGAAAGAACATGACACCCGTCCCGTGGCCTTGTGTTCGGCCGTTTCAGTCCTGCGACCATAGCGCGGGTCCTTGAAATTGCGGTGTGCCCGCGGCCTCCACTTTTTCGCTTATTCGACGCGAATGATCGGCGTATTTGCGGAAAATTTGCGGACAATTTGAATGTTCGGCATTCGACGAAACACCGCTGCTCATTGGATTTTCGTTTGAAACCGGCGCTTCACGCAACCCGGACGGCCGTCCCCGGAGCGCTGAGCCGCCAGGCGGCGCAGGCGTGCGGAAACGCCTCGTTCACCATGTCCAAATCTAGCGTCCGGAATGAGCCATAACGACCCCGCGCCGGCCCGTTTTGCCCCCGGAACCGGCCGTTCCTTAGCGTTCGTTTAAGTGGGCTCTGACACGATCCGCCGATTAATAAGGGGAGTGCGGCGGCTCGTTGGCTGGCGCAATTGAGTAACGTGGGTTTCGTGCGGCCAATTCGCGAATACATCGACAGTCTCGTTCACCCGTCCGCACAGCAGGATGCGTTGATGGAAGCGCGTCACCGCGCATTCATCGCGCCGCGCCTGCTCGGCAGCCTGATCGCGCTCGCCGCTTTCCCGGTCTATCTGATCATGCGCGGCGTGCCGAGCGCGCTCGAAGTCTCCGTCTTCGCCTGGCTGATCATCCCGATCCTGATCGCCTATTACCTGTCGCGCACCGGCCGCTATGAAGGCGCGCATGTCCTGTCCTCGTTCTCGCTGACCGGCCTTGTCGCCGCGGTCGCGTTCAAGACCGGCGGGCTGTCGTCCTTTGCCGCGATCTGGCTCGTGGTTGTTCCGCTCGAGGCCGCTTTGTCGGCGTCGCGCCGCGTGGTCGCAACCGCCTCGACCTTCGCGCTTGCCGCCGCCGGCCTTCTCATGATTCTCGGCACGCTGAACTGGCTGCCGGAACCGGACACGACGGTGAGCGAAGCCGGCGCGCTCGCCGCGCTCGGCATCATCTCGGCGTCCCTTTATGCGACCGGTCTCGCGCTCGGCGCGGAATCGCTCGCACGCACGAGCTTCTGGCTGTTCTACGCCGAGGAAGACCGTTATCGCCTCCTCGCCCGCAACATGACCGACGTCATCACCCGGCATGGCCGCCACGGCGCGGTGCTGTTTGCCTCGCCCGCGGCGGAGCCGCTGTTTGGCGCCAAGGTGTCGGAGCTTCTCGGTCACGGCCTGTTCGATCGCGTCCATGTCGCGGATCGTCCGGCTTATCTCTCCGCGCTCGGGCAATCGTCCTCGCAGGGCGAGGTGCAATCCGTCGAATTCCGCGTCCGCCGCGATCCGGCCGAAGCCGACACCGCCGCGCAATTCATCTGGATCGAAATGCGCTGCCGTCCGCTCGACCATGCGGGGGCCGAGCCGCGGCAGGGACCCGATCGCGAGGTCGTCGCGGTGATGCGCGACGTCACCGAGCGCAAGGAACAGGAGCGGGCGCTCGAAGACGCGCGCTCCGAATCCGAGCGTGCCAATGCCGCCAAGACGCGTTTCCTCGCCACCATGAGCCATGAATTGCGCACCCCGCTCAACGCCATCATCGGTTTTTCCGAGATGCTCGCGAACGAAGTGCAGATGCGGCTCGACGCCGATCGCCGCCGCGACTACGCGCAGCTGATCAACGATTCCGGCCATCATCTGTTGTCCGTCGTGAACGGCATTCTCGACATGTCGAAAATGGAAACCGGCGATTTCGAGATCACGCCGGAGCCATTTGCGCCCGCGTCCGTGATCAAGAATTGCTGCGAATTGCTCGCCCTGCGTGCGCGCGATTCCGGGCTGACGCTCGCGGTCTCGGTGCCGGCCGACCTGCCGGATCTCGTCGCCGACAAGCGCGCGGTCAAGCAGGTGTTGCTCAATCTCCTGTCCAACGCGATTAAGTTCACCGATCAGGGCGGACAGGTCTCGATCTCGGCCCGCGCCGAGGGCCCGCGGCTCGTGATCGCGGTCGAGGACAACGGCATCGGCATCAGCGAATCCGACCTGCCGCGCATCGGCGAAGCCTTCTTCCAGGCCCGCTCCGGTCACGACCGCCGTCATGACGGCACCGGCCTCGGCCTCTCGATCGTGAAGGGGCTTGTCGGCCTGCATGGCGGCGATGTCGATGTGAAGAGCGAGCTCGGCAAGGGCACGCGCATCGCCATCCGTCTGCCGTTCGATTGCGAAAAGCAGTCGGTGCCCGAGGCCGAGCCATCCAAGGTCGCCCGGCCGTCCTTCAAGGCCGAGTCGGTTGCGCCAGCTGTTGCGGTGAAGAAAAGTGCGTAAGAGAAGGGCCCGTATCGAACCGGCTTTCGCGGCCGCGGCGTCTTATGACGCGCGCGAGACGCGTGGCTTCGACCGCAAGGACAGCGTTGCGGCTCTGTGCGCGATCCTCGCCGCCGGCGCGATCGTCACCAATGCCCTGTTTCTGCAGCGCGGGCCGCATCCGGCGCCGATCTTTGCCAACAAGCCGCCGGTGCGCGCGGCCGTTCCGAACACGTCCGCGCCTGTGACGACGTCATCGACGCGTCCTGCGGCTGTGCCGATCGACGGCAGGGATGTCGTTCTGCCGCGTCCCAATCCGGCACGAATGGAAGCGGC
>CAYJNT010000035.1:11768-21042 GCA_964370945.1 uncultured Hyphomicrobiales bacterium
CTGAGCCGACAAGACTCGAGCCGGTGAAGGCGGAGCCGGTCAAAGCCGAGCCCTTGCCGGCCGCCAGGCCCGATGCGCCGCGCCCGGTCCGCATGATTCCGATGCCGGAGGCCAATGCCCCGCGTCCGCCCGATCCGATCGGCGAAATCATCGCGCCGCCCGCGCGCCGCGTCAGCGCGGTCCAGCGCGTGCTGTCGGATTTCGGCTATGGCCAGATCAAGCCGACCGGCGTGTTCGATCGCGAAACGCAGGACGCGATCGAGCAATTCGAGCGCGCGAAGAAGCTGCCCGTGACGCGCCAGATCACGCCGGTTCTGATGCGTGAGCTCGCCGCGCTGGCCGGCCGCCCGATCGAATAAGCCAAGACGCTTTTCGTTTTACTTGCCCGATATCAGGCGCCGCATCACCAATGCCGCGTCCTCTTGCGGAAGCTTGCCGATTTCCCGGAACAGCAGAATGGTCACCTCGCAATATTGCGGATACTGATCCGGTGCCACCTGCGGCGCGTCGAGGATGGCGAACTGGCTCTCGGTGACACCGTTCGCGAGCAACCCGCGGCGCAGATAGCCCTGAAGACTGCTGACCTTGCGCGGATCCGGCGGCGGGCGCGTCGCGGCCGTCCGGATCGCCCGTTCGTGCAGATCGCGCTCGCGCCGCAGCAGATCGTCGGAAAAGGCCGCGCTGATGTCCGGCGAATCGGCTCCCGTACCGAACGCATAGCAAAGCGCCGGATTTTGAGTATTCAGGGCGTGGTACTTTTCGCCCACGACCTTGTTCAATTCGAGCAGCACATCGTCGTCGGCCAGCGGCAACAGCCCTTTGATGATTCCAAACGCCTTGCGCCGCAGGGCGATCGCTGTTTCCGCTTCCGGATACCCCTCCGACAGCTTTCCATAGAATTCGCTCACCAGGTCGTCATATTGCCGCGGGAATCGCTGCTGCAGGCTGTCGAGCAGCGGCATGGACTGGCGCATGGCTTCGGCGAAATCCTCCCGGCTGAGACGGCTCGGCGGCGGCGCGGGCGGACCCGGCGGCGGCGCAGGCTGTTGGGGCTCGACCGGAGCGGCGGTGGTCTTCTGCGGCGGCGGAGCATCGAGGATCACCTCGCGATCCGGGTCGCGAAGATAGAAAATGCCGATGATCGCACCCACGCCCGCGAGGGCGATGAGGCACACAATAATGACGGCGATCACGATCGGATGCCGGGCGATGAAGCTCTGCCGGCCCGTCCGCGGCGCGGCTCGTGAAGGCGCCATCAATGCGGCAAGCTCGGGAATATTGGCGGCCGGCACCCAGGCGCTCATGCCCTCGCGCCAGATCCGGACGGCGGCGGGATCCTTGTCTTTCAGATAGTCGAAGAATGCGCTGTCAGAAAACGGACCGGCCTTCACGCCTTTATCGACGACAAACCACTTGGCCACAGGCGCCTCGAGCGAGGAAGGTTCAAACGATATATGGCAACCGGAATGCCGTGCCAATGCCGCACGGCCACCTGTGAAAATCTGTCACGATTCGGCGGAACTGCGCTAAGCTTGCCGCCGACGTAACGTAGCAAATCCATGCGCCTGAAATCCGGTATCTGGGTCTCCGCTTACCTGCGCCGCTGCGCGAGCGAGGGCGCCTTCGCGGTGGTGCGCCGGCGCGGCGCGGATGAAGCCGGCGCGGTGTTCGTGAAAATCGACCGGCTCGACGGCACCGCCGACCTGTTCGGCCCCGCGCCGCAATCGGAATTCGAGGATGCGCATCCGATCGAGCGGGCGTTCATGGCTTGCCTGAAGCAACAGCCGACTGCGAATGCGGACGCCGAGAGCTATCTTGCCAAGCAGCTGCGCTTCGATCCCGATCTGTGGATCGTCGAGGTCGAGGACCGGGCAGGGCGGAATTTTCTGGATCGGGTGGTGAAGTAAGCCAGCGCGGCCGGCACGACGATGGCGCGCGCACCGACGCCTTGGACGGCCATGAACGCGATGCCGGTTATTTGAATGCCGGCCGGCGTTGGCTGTCGCCGATCACCGACCGCCAGTTCAGCACGCAGCGCCCGGCGCATCCGGCAAGACCCGCCAGCGCAAAGACGCTGCCAACTTGCCAAACCAGCACCATCAGACTCGCGTCCTGCGGGTGAAAGAATCGCAGTCCGAAATTTCCGAGTCCGGCCGCGGCGAGGCCGCCCAGGAAAACAGACCCGTGCGGAAACAGCGGCGCGCCGCGTCGAAGCATCACCGCGATAACGATGGCGGGGAGCGCTCCGACCAGTGCCGTTGCCGGAAGGCAGAACCAGTCCGGCAAAAAAGTCAGTCCTTCGGGACCCGACCGAAACCATTCCGCAACGCAGCCCTGACCCAGGACGCCGAGCCAGACGGCGAGCGGCGCGAGGGGAAGCAGAAAAAATCTGCGGTCGTATCCCGGAATCGTCGTCGCAAAGGCGGCCGCGGCCGCGGCGATCCCGGTCGCGAGTGCGGCGGATTGTTCGACGAGGTAGCGCCACTCGGACAGTTTCGCCGCGAGATCGTCGCGCGGGGACATCGCGTAGACCACCAGCGCAACGTAAGGGATCGCGATGGCGAGCCAGGTCGCGGTCCTGATCCATGGGGGAGGCAGCGGGCGTGCGGGCAAGGCGGTCTGCGCCAGCCTCTGAATGAATGTCTCAGTTTTCATTGTGATCGCCTTCCTTGGTCAGGCGCTTGCGAAGCGCACCGATGGCCCGGTGAACGGACACTTTAAGAGCCGCAACACTGGTTCCGCTTGAGGCGGCAGCCTCCTTCAGCGACATCTCGCGCAACTTCAGCATTTCGACGGCCTTCCGCTGGCCGGGCGGCAACGCCCGGACAGCGTGCTCGAGAGCCTCCGTGCCGCGGTAGGCCTCACCAGTCGTATTCGGTTCGGCATCGGAAAAGGTTACAGGCGGGCTCTCGACCTGGACTTCATGGACCGCCCTGCGCGCATAACGCCGCGCGCCGTCAACCAACCGATGATGCGCGATCGTGAGCAGCCAGGGCATGAACGGGCGCGATGAATCATAGGTCGCGCGGACCGCGTGAAGGGACAACAGGATGTCCTGAACCATATCCTCGATATCGGCGGGTTGAAGGAACCGCCGCCTGCTGCGCACGAAATTCCGCAGCCGCGGCGTTATGTCTTGAAGCAGCCGGCGATAAGCGCGCTGGTCGCCGCACTGCGCGGCGCTCATCAAGGGCGCAAGTTCATCGTCGCCGACAGGCGTCCTGCTCATGCCCAATCTACAATACAGTCTTGATCACGTGGCCAGACACGCTGTCGTGAACCGATCGCGCGTTACCGTGAATGAAACGCCGTAACTTCCGGCGCTGCATGGGCGAAATCTCACACACAAGGATGAGGCAAAGGGTGCCCATCGAGATCAAGAGGAGATTGAAATGTCGTTCATGAAAACAGGGATCATCGCTGCTGCGCTCGTCTTCGCGGCGTCGGTCGCGCAAGCCGATTCCAGCGTCCCGGTGCAGGGCACGCCCGTCTACAAGCAGGGCTCGGCGGTGCCGTCAGCCGCGCGCTTCGCGTTCGCGCAAGCCGCGCCGGCGGGACGGTCGGCCGTCGCTGTAAGCCGGGCCACCGGAACCGACCCCGATCCCTATGTGCGGCTCCAGCTGCTGCGCAATCACGGATCGTGGAATCGCTAACGGCGGCATCCCGCTCGTTCACCAAAGCCGCCGGCGGGTGCCGCGTGCATTGACCCCGCCGGCGCGGTGCGCGTGCCGATCTGCACAACGTCGCCCCGTGCAGATCGTGCACGCGCCATCCGCGCAGCACGTGCGAACCGCGTCAACTCTTTTTGGCGGACTGTATCTGGTCGGCCCACTCGAGACGCCTGTAGTCAAATCCGCTTGCAATCGTCGGTTTGACGATCTCGAAAAAAGGCGAAACGTCGAAATCGCGCGGCGCGAATAGTGAATGGTGGCGGATATGCAGGATTTCGCGACGGCTTTCGTCATCGACCTTTTCGATCTTCGGCAGAACGGGATAACGCACCGACTGGAATGCTTGCGCGATCAATGTCGTGCAAATGGCGCGTGTCGGGTCGCCCGATCCGAGCGCGAGCATGCGCCGGCGCCAGCGCAGCGGCACCGGCGGCTGCGGCAGAAAATAGCGCAGCAGATCGAAGATGTTCTTGAGATCGTAGCGATGGCCGATGCGCTGCACGGCATATCGAATCACTGCGGTGCGGTCGTCCGGGGAAAGGCCAACCGGGCGGCAGATTCGGGTATTGTAAGTGGCATATTTCGAGATCGGCGAAGCGATGACGCCGTGCCCAAGCTCGGCCTCGATCAGCACGAGAGGCTCGCCATCCCGCTCGCCGAGCCCGGCACCCAGCCCCACATAGAGCGCCGCGTGTGACCATGTGGACTGTGTCAAATAGCGGATAGCCGACGAAATCTTGGTGCCGCTTCCTTCGACCAGTAATACATCGCATGGCCGAATCGTGATTTCGATAAGCTCGGGCCTGGACGCGGCATAGGGTTCATAGCCGCTCGTCGGCTTGGTGAGCTTGCGGGCGACGAGGGCGCCGATTTTATCCAGCAATGTGGATTTGCCGGGCATGGCTGGCAGATTAGCGCTCACGGCTCTTCACTGCGAAGGAAATTTTCCGTGAGAGTGACGGCGTCGGGCGCGACGGCACGGCCGGCCCGGCTGCAATTTTCCGCGTGGTGAAGGGAGCTAGCCGGCTTTTCCGGCGCCGCTTTCGTGTTTCTCGCGCCACTTCGGACCCGGACCGCGCATGTAGTGACGCTCGGGCCGGTAGGGATGGAAAACGTCCGCCAGCAATCGATGCCAGGCCGTTGCCGCGAAGGATTGCGCGCTGAGACAATGGAAATAGACTTGGGCCATGGCGCTCCTCCTGCGAGAATCAGGATGCGAGCGTACGGATAGCAGTCCCGGCGCGGGCGATAAATTCGGATAACCACTTAAGGGCAATTACAGAGGACGTTAACCATCGCACGCCCGATGAAGCTTGCTCGTCCCTATCCGAAATAGGCTTCCCGCACTTCCTTGCGGTCGGCAAGTTCCGCCGGCACGCCACTCGCGGTCACGCGGCCCTTCGACAGCACAAATCCGAAATGCGAGATCGCGAGCGTCTGGTGCACATTCTGCTCGACCAGCAACACCGTAATGCCGCGCTCGTTGATCTGCCGCACGATGTTGAAATTCTCCTTCACCAGGCGGGGCGACAGGCCGAGCGACGGCTCGTCCACCAGCAGCAATTTCGGCGCGCACATCAGGCCGCGCCCGATCGACACCATCGCCTGCTCGCCGCCGGACATGGTGCCGGCAAGCTGCGCGCGGCGCTCCAGAAGGCGCGGGAAGATGCGGAAGATATCGGCCATGCGTTCGCGCGTGACCTGCTCCGAGGCCTCCTGATAGGCGCCGACCCGCAAATTCTCCTCGACGGTGAGCTTGGGAAAGACCTTTCGCCCTTCGGGAATGCAGGCGATGCCGGCGGCGATGATCCGGTGCGTCGGAAGGCGGGTGATCTCGATGCCGTTGAAAACGATGCGTCCCGCGCGCGCCGGCGTCAGCCCGAGGATCGAGCGCACGAGCGTGGTCTTGCCCGAGCCGTTCGAGCCGAGGAGGCACGTGATGCCGCCGGCCTGAACCGACAGCGACACGCCTTGCAGCACATCGGCCTTGTCATAGGCGGTGTAGACGTTCTCGATTTCGAGCAAGCCGGACATCATGCCACCCCGAGATAGGCTTCCTGCACCTGCGCGTCCGCGGCGACCTCGCGGTAGCGTCCCTCGGCGATCTTGCGGCCGAAATTGAGCACGATGCAGCGGTCGGTGATGCGTTCGATCACGCCCATTTCATGCTCGACGATGATGATCGTGAGGTCGGCGATGCGTTTTCGCACGATGAGGATGTCGTCCATCAGTTCCTTGGTTTCGTCATGCGTCATGCCGGCGGAAGGCTCGTCCAGCAGGATGAGCTTCGGCTCGCTGATCAGCGCCCGGCAGATTTCGATGCGGCGGCGGTCGATCATCGGCAGGCCGGCGACCGGGTCGAACATGCGGTCGGCGAGCCCCGGCCCGAACACCTCGATCAGCGCGCGGGCGGCGCGGTAATTGTCCTCGAACTCGCGCTTGAACGCCTGCCGCCGCATCAGGTTGAACCAGAGCCCCTGATGCAGCCGCTTGTGGTTGCCGATCATGATGTTGTCGAAGATCGACAGCGGCAGCGACAGGCGCGAACGCTGGAATGTGCGGGAAATGCCGGCGCGATAGACCATGCGCGAACTCGCCTGCGTGATATCGGCGCCGTCGAAGGTGACGTTGCCGGAATCGGAGGGATAGATGCCGGTGATGACGTTGAAGAACGTGGTCTTGCCCGAGCCGTTCGGGCCGATGAGGCCGAGAATCTCGTTCGGTGCGACCGCGAGATCGAGGCCGTCGAGCGCGACCACGCCGCCGAAATGCTTGGACAGTCCCTGCGCCTGCAACAGCGTCATGGCCGCCATCCCGGAAAATAGCGGCGCACCGGCCGCGGCAGCAATCCCTCGGGGCGGAACAGCAGCACGCCGATCACCAGCAGCGCGTAAAGCAGGAAGCGATATTCCTGGATGGTCTGCAGTTTTTCCGGCACCACCACGACGATGACCGTTGCGACGATGAGGCCCCAGGGATTGCCGATGCCGCCAAGCAGCAGGATCGAAACGAGGATCAGCGAATCCGCGAAGGTGTAGTTGTTGGGCGCGACAAAGCCGCCGACCATGCCGAACAATGCGCCGGCCATGCCGATCAGGAAATTGCCGATCATGAAGGCGGTGATCTTCCAGCGCGCGATATCGAGGCCGAAACAACTCGCCGCCGTCTCGTCGAGCCGCAGCGCATCGAGATTGAGCCCGATCCACGAGCGCTCGAGCCGCCGCACCAGCACGAACGCGGCCGCGAGCAGCATGAGGCTGATGACGAAGTAGTTCATATAGAAGGAGAGCGAGACGCCGCCGATCGTCATATTGCTGTTGAAGGTCCAGCCGAGAATGCTCATGCCCTTGACCTGCATGCCTTGCGGACCGCCGAGCACGTCGTTGACCTCGAGGAAGGTCTTGAACAGCAGCGCGAACGCTATGGTCACCACCGCCGCGTAGTGGCCGCGGGTGCGCAACATCGGCAGCAGCAGCAGCGAGCCGATCAGCGCGGCAATCAGGCCGCCGACCACAAGCACGAGCAGATGCGGCAGCGCGGTCTGTGCGTTGAGGACCGCGGAGGTATAGGCGCCGATACCGAAGAAGGACGCGCCGGCAAAGTTCAGCACGCCGGCATAGCCGAACTGGACGTTCAATCCGAGCGTGGCCACGCTGTAGAGCAGGACCGTGACGACCAGCAAAAGGACGAAATGATCCTCGTGGAAATAGGCCCCGACGGCGAGGGCGGCAACGATGGCGAATCCGCCGAGCGCGTCCTCATGATCGGCGAAGGAACGGCTCACCGGATCGAGCAGCCGCAGCCAGGCGGCGGCCACGGCCGCGGCGATCCCGGCGGCAAGCAGCGCGATGATGAGCGCCTGCCGCTCGACCGCGAGCAGCGCGATCAGATAGACGGTCGCGACGGCAAGCGCGATGAGGCCGGGCCAAAGCGCGGCGTGAGATTTCTTCGCCGCCATCACACCCGCTCGCTGATCTTTTCCCGGATCAGCCCGGTCGGGCGCCAGGTCATAATGAGAATGACCACGGTGAACGCGAACACGTCCTTGTAGGCGCTGGCGAACGGAAGCATCACGGCGCCCACGGTCTGCAGGCCGGCGAACAGGAAGCCGCCAAGAATCGCGCCATAGATGCTGCCGAGCCCGCCGATGATCGCCGCCGAAAAGCCGACCACGCCGAGATAGAGCCCGATGCCGAAATTGATCTCGTTGTAATAGAGCCCGTTCATGATGCCGGCGAAGGCCGCCAGCGCCGAGCCGATGGCGAAGGTGATCAGCACCACGGCGGTGAAATTGATGCCCATGATCCGCGCGGTTTCCTCGTCCTGCGCGACGGCGCGGATGGCGAGCCCGCGCTTGGTGCCGTTGAGCAGATATTGCAGGCCGCAGATCACCGCCACGCCGGCCGCGAGCATCAGGACATTGTCGAGCCGCAGGTTGAAGGCACCGAGATCGATCGAGGCTTTCGGCAATAGAGCCGGAAACGGCTTCGGATTGGCGCCTTGCGGGTAGAACAGCCGCACGGCTTCACGCAGGACCGTTCCCAACATCAATGTGATCAGCAGCGTATTGAGGGCGGGCGCGGCGCGCAGCGGCATCACGAGATAGCGGGCAATCCCCATGCCGAGCAGCGCCATCGCCGCGGTTGCCACCAGCACCATCGCAACGAGTTCAAGCCATGGCGAGCCGGAGCCGGCCGCGCGCAGGCCGATATAGGTTGCGAGCGCCGCGAAGGCGCCGACCGTGAGCACGTCGCCGTGCGAGAACTTAATGACATCGAGCACGCCGAAGAACAGCGTGAAGCCGACGGCGACAAGGGCGTACATCATGCCGAGCATCAGCCCGTTCATGACATATTGCGCGAACAGGCCCGCATTCACGTCAGGATTCTTGTACTGGCTTTATAGGAAGCGGTGCCGCGTCGCGGCCCCGCCGAGATTTTATTTCTGGCCCGGCAGCTTGCGCTTGCCGCTCGCATATTCGCTCTCGTCCCATTCGACGAACTTGCCGTCCTGCACGACGTATTTCGTGATCACGGGCACGGTGTTCTGACCGTGATCGTCGAAGGTGATCTTGCCGACGATCGAATCGCGGTCCTTCACCTTGGCAAGCTCCGCGATCACCTTCTTGCGGTCCGGCCCGACTTTCTCGATGGTGTCGATGATCATGTCCATCGCCGCATAGGCGAACGGGCCGTAGGCCTCGGGCGAACCGTCATATTTCTGGGCGCTGTACTTTTCCATAAAGAACTTTCCGCCCGGCAATTTTTCGACCGGCGCACCCTCACGGAAAGCCAGGCTCCCCTCGGCGAGCGAACCAAGGCCCTGGATATAGGCATCGGACACGATGCCGGAGGTGCCGTCGAACAACGCCTTGATGCCGAGCTTGTCCATCTGCGAGCGGATGCGCACGCCGATCGGCGTCAACCCACCAAAATAGATCACTTCCGGATTGAGCGCCTTGATCTGCGTCAGCTCGGCGGTGAAATCCTGCTGGTCCGCTGTAATGCCAAACGTGCCGACGATCTTCGCCTTGCCGATCTTGGCGAGGGCCTTGCTGAAATATTCGTTATGGCCCTTGCCGTAATCGGTGGTGTCGTGGATCA
>CAYJNT010000036.1:0-8434 GCA_964370945.1 uncultured Hyphomicrobiales bacterium
CTCGTCGGCGACGTCATCATCGAGCCGGGCACCGAACGCACGCTGTTCGAAAAGGGCGGCATGATCATCGATGTGCCGGAGGCGCAAAGAATTCTCGACGGCGACCTGCCAGGCGACTTCGCGAAGGTCAGGGCGGCGCTGAAACCGTTCCTCGGCGGAAATCTCTCGCGCGTCGTCTATGTCACTTACGGCAATCCGACGCTTGCGGGACCCAACAATGCCTGTCCCGGCGGCCGCGCCGGCTTCGACGTGCATCCCTCGTTCAATGTCGACGCGGCGCGATTGAAACGCGTCTCCGATTTCGTGGAGTTGAAGTTCCTGCCGAAAATGCGCGCGCTGGCGACCTGCGACACCCCCGGCGCCTGCCGCGATCCGGTCAGCGAGCGCATGATTTTCGTCGACCAGCATCAGGCGGACTTCGCCCAGCACGGCTTCTGCGCGCGCGCCGAAAGCGACCCGGCCTTCGACCGCGAATGTTTCTCGGACAAGGGCGAAAGTTTCGAGGCCGATCCCGCCGCGGCGGCGGCGGGTCCGCTGGTGTGCAATTTCCGGCCGCGCGATTTCCGCGCCTATTCGCCGCGCGCGCGCTGGATCCGCACCGCCAATGACAGCTATTTCACCGCCATGACGTACCCGGAGGGCATCTCGCCGGTGCTCAAACCCGCCGACCTGCATGACGCGACCTGGGGCGCGACCAGCGCGGTTTATGGCGGCGCCGTGCACCCGACCGCCGAAGGCCATGCCGCGATGGCGGACGCGGCTTTGCCTGCGATCCGTGCCGCGCTGGAATTGCAGGCGCCACCGTCGATCCGCATCGAGCCGCTGCCGCCGCTGCAGATGCCGATCGCGCCGACCGGCATACAGCCGCGGTAGTGATTTCTCTCTTGTCATTCCGGGCGCGCCGATAGGCGCGAACCCGGAATGACGGCTACGTGACCCCGAGCTTCTTCTGCAGGCTCGTCGACGAGGTCGTGTACTGGAAGGTCAGCTTCTTGTCCGGGAAGACGTAACGGTGCGCCTTCTGCGCCATCAGCGCCGCCTCGTGGAAGCCGCACAGGATCAGCTTGAGCTTGCCCGGATAGGTATTGATATCGCCGATGGCGAAAATGCCCGGCACGTTGCTTTCGAACGCCGCCGTGTCGACCTCGACCAGCTCGTCGTCCTTGAGTTTGAGCCCCCAATTCGCGACCGGCCCGAGCTTCATCGTCAGCCCGAAGAACGGCAGGATCGCGTCGCAGGCGATGTTGAACACCGAGCCGTCATTGCGCTTGACGATCACCGTCTCGATCTGGCCGTCCTTGCCTTCGAGCGCCGACACCTGCCCGAGCACGAAATCGATCTTCCCCTCGCCCACCAGGGCCATCATTTTCTTGACGCTGTCGGGCGCGGCGCGGAATTCCTCGCGCCGGTGCAGGAGCGTGAGATGGCTCGCGACCGGCGCGAGATTGAGCGTCCAGTCGAGCGCAGAGTCGCCGCCGCCCGCGATCAGGATGCGCTTGCCGCGGAAGGCTTCCATCTGCCGCACCGCGTAATGCACGGACTTCGCTTCATAGGCTTCGATGCCGGCAATCGGCGGGCGCTTGGGCTGGAACGAGCCGCCGCCGGCGGCGACCACGATCACCTTGGCCTCGAACAGCTTGCCCTGCTCGGTCGCTACGCGGAACAGCGGGTCGCCGATCTTCTCGATCGTAACCACCATGTCCTGGAAATGGAACGTGGGCCCGAACGGCTTGATCTGCTCCATCAGCGCCTTGGTCAGTCCGTCGCCGGTGACAAAAGGCACGGCTGGAATGTCGTAGATCGGCTTTTCCGGATAGAGCTCGGCGCATTGTCCGCCCGGCCGGTCGAGGATGTCGACCAGATGCGCCTTCATATCGAGCAGGCCGAGCTCGAACACCGCGAACAGGCCGCAGGGACCTGCGCCGATGATGAGAACGTCTGTCTTGATCGGCTCGCTCATGTAACGATTTCTCTTACGCCTGCCGTTCGGGCGTGCGAACGACGAGGCCGTCGAGCTCTGCCGTCATCTTGATCTGGCAGGAGAGCCGCGAATTCGGCCGGATGTCGAAGCCGAAATCGAGCATGTCTTCTTCCATCGGCGACGGCCCGCCGGTCTTCTCGAACCAGGCCGCGTCGACATAGACGTGGCAGGTCGCGCAGGCGCAGGCGCCGCCGCACTCGGCCTCGATCCCGGGCACCCCGTTCTTGATGGCGTTTTCCATGACCGTCGATCCGGTTTCGGCTTCGACGCTGCGGCTTTGACCTTGCGGATCGATATAGGTGACCTTGGGCATTGCTTGAAAACTTGACCGGCGATGGATGAGTGATCCGGCCGGAGTGGCCGGTGTGCACCCTATATAGGGTCGCCTGGCGCCGCGCCAGTATGCGGCGGCCGCCGGTCAGATGGCGAAAGCGGTCAGGATCAATGCGCGCGCAGGAGATCGGCGATTGCGAAGCGCACCTCGTCGATGCAAGCGGCAAGCGTCTGGATCGCCTTGGGCAGATTGGGCTGCGCGGTCGTGGCGGCGGCCTCGACCGTGTCGGCGGCGCGCGCGACTTGCCAGGCGCCGATGCCGCGGGCCGACCCTTTGAGGGTATGCGCGGCGGCGGCGACGATGCCGGGCTCGGACGCCGCGATCCGTTCCATCAGCATGCCGGCCTGACGGTCGAACAGCGCCAGGACCTCGCGCTCGAGGCTGTGGTCGCCGAGCGTCATGCGGAAGAGATGCTCAAGGTCGATCGGCCGCTCGACCGGCGCCAGCGGCGGGGCCGACACGTGCTCGACGAGGCCTGAATACAGCTCGATCATCCGCAACGCTCTCCCGGGGGGCTCTGATGTCCCCTTGAACCCAAGACTTTGGCCTGGAAACGACCAAAGCCGGGTAAATAATGGGTCGCGGATCAAGCCTCCCACGTTCACCCTTAACGAATCCTTACCCCGGTTCCATGAGTTGGCCCCGGCGGGCCGGCCCAAACGTGTGGGTCGAAAGACCCGCCCGCCGGCGCCGCCGCATGGGCGCCGCAATGGCAATGTTTTCATCGATGGTAACGGGCTGAGGGGCGCCCCCAAGCGGCCGCGAACGTTAACGATGAGTAAAAAGACCTTAACGCGATTGTTTTGTTCGCCCCGGCGAGCCGTTACAATAATGGAGGCGTCAGGGCGTCATCGGCCCGCGCGTCAGCGACTTCAAACCGCTCCGAGGGGGGCTAACGATCCGCACCGATGCGTGTGACGCCGCTCTATATTCTACATGCGTCAGTAAGTGGTTCGTTGAGTAATGTGATGGTGAGGCGGTAACAATGGCGAAGACTCCCAATAAGGCCAAGGATGCGACCGAAGAGGCAATGTCGGCGATCCAGGAGGCCCTGAAAGTCAGGGACGCCGAGATGAAATCGGCGCCGGCGCGCACCGCCCGCCCCGTCAGACCCCCTGAAACGGAAGCCCGTCCCGATCCTGCCGCCCGCGCCGGCCGCATCGCCTCGCCCCCGACGGACGATGACCTGTTCGGCGACGTCCGCATCGGCAACGAGCCGCGCCGCGCCGCCAACGACGACTGGAAGTCGATGGGGCAGATCCTGCAAAGCCTGCAGCCGCGCGCCGCGCGCACCGGCTATATCGCGGCCGCGATCGGCTCGCTGGTCTGGGTGATCCTGGTCGGCCTGTTCGCCTCGAGCGCGCTGCCGGATCTGCGCACGACCGACAATCTCGGCCTCGCCATTCTGGCGCTCGGCGCGGTCTTCCTGCTGCCGCCCGCCTTTTTCTTCGTGCTCGCGCAGATGGTCAATCGTTCGCGCGAGATGCGTTTCGTCGCCCATTCGATGGCCGAAGTCGCGATGCGGCTTGGCGAGCCGGAAGCGGTCGCGCGTGAATCCATCGTCACCGTCGGTCAGGCGATCCGCCGCGAGGTCGCCGCCATGGGCGACGGCGTCGAGCGTGCCCTCGCCCGCGCCGCCGAACTCGAGACGCTGGTGCAGAACGAAGTGTCGGCGCTGGAGCGCGCCTATAACGACAACGAGTTGCGCATCCGCGGCCTGCTCGAAGACCTGAATCGCCAGCACGACAACCTCGTCTCCTCCGCCGAACAGGTGCGCGACGCGATCAAGGGCGTGCATCTCGATCTCAGCCAGGACATCTCGACCGTGGGCGACATGGTGGCCGCGCAGGTCAACAAGGCCGCGACCGAGATTACCCAGTCGCTGTCCGAAAAAGGCGACCACATCACCCAGACGCTGGCGCAGACCGGCGACACCATGATCGCCTCGCTCGGCGAGCGCGGCGGCGACCTGATCCAGCGCCTGGAAGCGGCAAGTTACGAAACGCAGAACGCCGTCGCGCAGTCGACGCAGCAACTGTCCGGCACGATCTCGCAAGCGGGCGCGCATCTGGAAGGCACGCTCGGCCAGGCGCGGGATCGCCTCTCCAGCACGCTGGCGCAGGCGAGCGAGCAGCTTACCTCGAACCTGAATTTCAAGACCGACCACATCCCGCAAGAATTCGAGATGCTGAGCGAGAACCTGACGCAGATGATGCAGCTGCGGCTGGCCAACCTGACGAACGACTTCGCCCATCGCGCTTCCAACATTGTCGAGCAGATGTCGGAGCGTTCCGAGGAGGTCACCGCCGGCTATCTCGACACGTCGAGCCGGCTGGCCGAGGCGATCGCGCTGCGCGGCGACGAGGTCAACAACACCATCAAAGCGACCGGCGAGAGCCTCATTCTCGATCTCAGCCTGCGCGGCGGCGACGTCGCGACGAGGCTCGAGGAAACCGCGACCAGAATCACGGATTCGCTTGTCAGCCGCAGCAATACCGCGGTCGAGGCCTTCAACAAGAATGCCGAAATGCTGGCGACGGCCGTCGGCGCGCGCGGCGACGCGGTGCGCGACATGCTCACCTCCCGCCTCGGGGCGTTCGAGGAGATGTTCACGCGCGGTGGCGCCGAGCTTGCCGAGAAGATCGGGCATGACTCGGCGACACTCGGAAACCTGATCACCAAGAACCTCGCCGAGTTCGACCGCACGGTCAAAACCTATGGCGGCGAGCTGATCGAGCGTCTGGGCGAACGGACCGACAAGGTCGCCGAAGCCATGCGCTCGCATGTCGAGAATTTCGATGGCCGTGTCACGGCCACGGCCGACGAGATCACCGGCAACCTCGACGCAAAGCTCGGCAAATTCAGCGAGGCGCTCGAGAGCCGTTCTCAGGCGCTGACCGACACGATGTCGAACCGCGTCATGGACATTGCGCGCACCCTCGCAGACGGCGGCAAGGAAGTGGTGTCCGCTCTCGACAAGCGCATCGACGACATCACCAACACCATCAATACGCGCGGCCAGCGCCTCGCCGAGACGATCGACGCCAAGGTCGCCGACATCGACCGCACGCTCGGCAACCGCGCGACGGAAGTCGCCGGCACGCTCGACGACCGCATCGTCAAGTTCGAGGAATTGCTGGTCGGGCGCGCCGAGAAGCTCGCCGAGCAGGTCGAAACGCGCACCCGCGCCGCCGCCGGCGTGCTCGAGAACATGGAACGCTCGCTGACGTCGGTGTCCGACAGCGTCGGCAAGACGCTGACGCAGAACGCCTCCGACGTCGAGCGCACGCTGCTCGGCGTGAGCGCCGAGGTGACACGCTCCTTCGTCGGCAAGGCCGAGGAAATCGCAGGCACCGTCAAGGCGCGGGCCGAGGAGATGACGCGTATCCTCGATACGAGCTCCTCCACGCTCCTCGCCTCGCTGACCGGCAAGAGCCAGGAATTCACCACCGAAGTCGGCCGCGCCACCGCCGAGGCGGTCAGCGCGATCGAGGCCAAGGGTTTCGATTTCACCCGGACGATGCTCGACAATTCGGGCGAGCTCGCGCGGTTGATCAACGAAGCCGGCGAAACCGCGACCGTCCGCGTCAGCGAGACGCTCACCGCTTTGCACGCCACCGCGCACGAGGCGATCGAGAAGACGCAGACCACCACCGCCGCCGCCGTGTCGGAGATGATCGAGACGCACAATATGCTGCGGACCGACACCACCTCACTGTTCGAGCGGCTGCGTGAAGCCAATATCCTGCTGCAGGAAGTGATGTCAGGCTCGCAGGAGAATATGGGCAAGCTCGAGACCGCGCTGACCGGCCGCGTGTCCGAATTGGCCGCGGTGATGAACGCCGTCACGACGCGCGCCCAGGAGGATATGGGCAAGCTCGAAACCGCGCTCGGCGGCCGCGTGTCCGAATTCACCGAGGTGATGAACGCCGTCGCGGCGCGCACCGACGAAGCGACCACCCGCGTCGCTTTCCAGGTATCCGCCTTCAAGGGCACCACCACGAGTGTGGTCGAAGACCTCGGCAATCTTGCCACGCAATTCGACACCCATGGCCGCGTGCTGGTGCAGGCCGTCGAGCTGATCGACGCCAGCAACCGCAAGGCTGCGATGTCGTCCGACGAGCGGCGCGCCAGCTTCGACTCGATGATCACGACCCTCGACACCAAGAGCGAGGAGCTTGACCAGCGTCTGAAACGCTTCTCCGCCCTGCTCGATGAGTCGCTGGAGAATTCCGCCGCCCGCGCGCGCGATATCGGCCAACTGATCGCGGACGCTTCCTCGCAGGGCACCCAGACCATTGCCGAGCAATTCGAGCTGGTGCGCAACAGTGCCGAGCAGGAGCGCAAGCGCACCAAGGACGCGATGCAGAGCATCTACGAGCAGACGATGGGCGGCACTAACGCCATGTTCCAGCAGTCCACCGAGCGCTTCGCGGAGGTGCTCAAGGGCTTCAAGGAAATGGCCGCCGAGATGCAGAACGAACTCGACGCCACGCGCGCTGAAGTGCGCAAGGTCATATTCGAAATGCCCCAGGATACTGCCGAGACCACGTCGCAGATGCGCCGCGTGATCGTCGAACAGGTCGAGGCCCTGGCCGAGCTCAATCGCATCGTGGCGCGCCATGGCAGCCGCATGGAAAGTTCCGAGCCGCGCCGCGCGGCCGAGCCGGCGCTGACCGTGATCGGCGGCGGACGCGCCGGCCTCGCGCCGCGTCCGGCCGCGCCGCGTGCCCTGAGCACGCCCGCCGACCTGCCTGAATCGCCACCGCCTCCACCTGCGCAGCGTCCGCGCCGTGCGCCGGCCAATGAAACGCCCCCGCTCGCACCCGCGTCGGACAAGCAAAGTGCGGGCTGGCTCTCCGACCTTCTGCAGCGCGCCTCGCGCGACGAAGCCGGCGAGCCAATGCGCGCCCCCGAGCGCCCCGTTCGCGGCGAGGAACGCCAGGCGCGCCATTCCATCGAGTCGCTCGATGCGCTCTCGGTCGATATCGCGCGCATGATCGATCACGACGCGGCGGCCGAATTGTGGGACCGCTATAACCGCGGCGAGCGCAATGTGTTCACGCGCCGCCTCTACACGCTGCAAGGCCAGCAGGCCTTCGACGAGATCCGCAAGCGCTATCGCGCCGACCGCGAATTCAAGCAGACGGTCGACCGCTATATCGCCGAATTCGAGCGGCTCCTCGAGGATGTCTCGCGCGACGACCGCGGCCAGGTCGTGGTCCGCACCTACCTCACCTCGGAAACGGGCAAGGTCTACACCATGCTCGCGCACGCGGCCGGACGGTTCGATTAAAAGAGAAGCAGAAGAAGACTGGGCGTCAAACAGAGAAGAGCAAAAGAAAAGGCGCGCCGCAGGGCGCGCCTTTTTCGATTCCGGCACCCGCTGGCATTAAACCGTCACCTGCCTAAATACCGGAGGCCCGGCGCGGAGCTCGCCCATGAACGTCCTCACGGTCAATCTCGTCTTCAGCAGCGTGGTTTTCTTCATCGCGGCCAGGATTTATCTCTTGCCGCGGCTTTCCGAGCTCAAGCCGGAAACCGTCCTCATCCCGATCCTGCTGCTGCATTCGCTGCGCCATCTCGGGCTGATGTTTCTCGCCCCCGGCGCGGTCTATCCCGGCATGCCGTCGCAATTCGCCGCGCCCGCCGCCTTCGGCGATCTCCTCGCCGCGCTGCTGGCGCTCGCGTCGATCGCGGCCATCGTGATGAAGTCGCCCCTCGCCCGCCTTCTGGTCTGGGTGTTCAATATCGAAGGCACGCTCGACCTCATGCTCGCCATCGTGCTCGCGAATGTCTACGACTCGCCGCCATTCATGGGGCCGGCTTACTGGATTCCGGCCTTCTGGGTGCCGGGCTTGCTGGTCACCCATACCATCGTGTTCGTTGTGCTGTTGAAGCACTGGCGCGCGTGATCGCGCTTATTGCGCGCGAAAGGCGCCCGGCGACACGCCCATCACACGGCGGAAGCGGCGATTGAAGGTCGAGAGATCCTCGAAGCCTGCCTCGAGCGCGATCTCCGAAATCGATCGATCCGATTGCCGCAGCATCATCGCGGCGCGATGCAGGCGCGTGCGCAGCACATATTGATGCGGCGTCATCCCGGCGATCTGCCGGAA
>CAYJNT010000036.1:8534-20909 GCA_964370945.1 uncultured Hyphomicrobiales bacterium
CGCGCGGCCGCGACCGCTTCCAGGAAACGCTCGGTGACATGAAACGACAGGCAGCGGTCGCCCGCGCCGTGCTCATGCCCGCATTCGAAACAGGCGCCGCGGTTGCCGAGCAGGATCGCGCCGGGCGCCAGCAGCGCTTCGCCCTGGTCGTTGCGATAGCGGAAGGTTCCCGCCGTCACGATCGCGATGCTCATCGCGTCGTGCTGCTCTTCGAACGGGCGATCGTCGGGACCCGAGGTGCAGACGAAATCGTTGACCTGCCAGCCAGGTCCGGACGCGAGGAATTTCGATGTGATCGGCATGGCGACAGAATAGCAATTTTTCCCAAGCAGCGGAGCTAAAATCATGGCTATGCAGCATCAGGCATCACCTCAACCGTACCGCGATATGACAGGTTCCCCGCTCCTCAAAGCCCTGCACGCCGACGGCCCGGCGCCGGACCGCGCGGACAAGATGGGCCTTTACGCATTTCTGGTCGGCTCCTGGAGCATGGAGGGTTTCACCATGCGTGCCGACGGCACGATCCACGAGGATCGCGGCGAAATCCATGCCGGCTTCGTGCTCGAAGGCCGCGCTATCCAGGACGTCTGGATTTTCCCGACCGCATTCCACGGCTCGACCTTACGGATCTACGATCCCGGCCTCGACGCCTGGCACAGCCTGTGGAGCGATCCGCTCAAGCAATATTACACGCGCCAGCTCGGCCGGGCCGTCGGCAACGACATCGTGCAGGAAGGCCGCGCCGAGAACGGCGACATTCTGCGCTGGCGCTTCATCGAGCGCGCGAACGACACATTCCGCTGGCTCGGCGAGCGCTCGGACCCAAGCGGCAACAATTTCAAGCTGCAGGCGGAATTCTTCGCCCGCCGTGTCACATGATCGAAACGGGAGAGCATTGAATGATCAATCATGTATCGATCGGCGTGCGCGACATCGCCGCCACCAAGCGCTTCTATGACGCGACCCTCGGCCCGCTCGGATACACGTGCCTGAGCGAAAGCGACGGCGGCCTCGGTTACGGCAAAGGCGCCGCGGCGTTCTGGATCAGCCGCACGCAACATCCGGTGCCGGCCGATCCGGAATCCGGGCTGCATCTGTGCCTCGACGCGCCGACGCGGCAAAGCGTCGACGCTTTTCATGCCGCCGCGTTACGCGCCGGCGGGCGCGACAACGGCAAGCCGGGCTTGCGCGCCGATTACGGCGCGAACTACTACGCGGCATTCGTGATCGATCCCGACGGCTACCGGCTCGAGGCCTATTGCGGCGCGGCCCAGAGCATCATTGCTGGAGGATGAAGCGTCATGCCGCGAGTACGGTGAGCTCCCTCTCCCCGCCGGGGAGAGGTAGGACGGAATGCTTGGCGCACGAAAAGCCCATCGATTCCGATTCAGGCGATCAGGCTTTAGTAAGGCTTGGCCCAGCTCGCGCTGTTCTCGATCATCTTGTCGAGCAATCCCATCAGCAGACGGCGCTCGTTGCGGTCGAGGCAGGCCAGCATGTCGGCCTCGCGCGCGACGAAGCTGCGCAGGATCGCCTTGTAGATTTTCTGGCCGGCCTCGGTCGCGCGCAGGACCTGCCGGCGGCCGTCTTTCACGTCGGTGTGCCGCACGATCAGCTTCTTCTTCTGGAGTTGCCGCACGGCGGTCGAAATGCTCGTTTTCGGCCGGCCGGTGACGTTGCTGATCTGCTGGGCGTTGAGGCTCGGCTGCTGATTGAGACAGAACAGCACGATCCATTCCGGCCGCGTCATCTTGTGCTTGTCTTCCATCCGCTTGATCAGCGGACCGACATAGAAATTGGCGACATAGTTCAGGCGATAGGCCGCCGGGATCGGATTGTTCTTGAGGATCGCCGCGAGCACGAGATGACGCACAAGATCGTTTTCCGGCTCCCAGGTGGTGCGCCGGGCAGCGGCTTCGGCAATGGAAGTATTACTCATCTTCGCGATCCGTATGGCCCCGGGCGTCAATCGTTGTCGGCGTCAAGGAATCGCCCAAGGCATTCATACAATTGCGCCCGGTTCTTTTCCACACAAAGGAAATGCGAGCCCGGCGCGATCACCTGATAGCTCTTCCTGGGAGACGCAATGTTGGCGAGAAGACGTTTCGAATCGGAATCGGTCGACGTCGTGTCGTTCGCTCCGCGGACGAGCAAGGTCGGCATTGTGATCTTGGCGGGATCATAAAGGGGACGGCCATTGAAGACACTAATGAGATCGGCAAGCGCACCGGTCGGCGAGCGGAAGGCCGCCGGCACGTGCAAACCCGAGTCCGGATCGAGCGCGGCGAGTGCATCGAAAATAACTTCCGGCAATCCGTCCTCGCGATGGGTGGCGTGGTCGGCTGAACCGATATCCTTGTTCCATCGTTGCACGACGTCAGCCAGCGTGACCAGCCGATAGGCGCCAATCCTTGGGTCGATCCGGACGCGATCGTTGGGATCCCCGATCCGCGTCCGCCACATCTCATTGACTTCCGCATAGAGCGGCGCATACAGCGCAAGACGGGCGACGTGATGCGGACATTGCGCTGCGTAGCACGCGGCCACGACCGTGCCCCAGGAAAATCCGACGATATCGACAGCGGGCATCTGCTCGCGGGCCAGAATGAATGCCACGGCGGCTTCGATGTCCCTGACCGCGTCTTTCAGCCGCGCAAAGGGCGGATGCGCATGCGGCGGCGCATCCATGACACCGCCATTGAGCGAATATCCATAGCCGCGGATATCGAGGGCATAGACGGTCCGGCCGGATCGCGCCAATTCATCGATCAAGGAATAGCCCGGAACGGGAAGGTCGAACAACATCACCCCGAACGTCGCGCCGTGGACGAGCAGGATCGGCGGCGGGCGCCGGGTGGAGGATGACCCTCGCCGTTCCAAAATCCCAAGCGAAATGCCGGGATCGAGCGCATCAATGGAATGAATGCGCGTCGCTGGATCGGAAACCGGTTCTGGTCTTGTCCGCATTGTTGTCCTTCGCAGCCGGCACCGATCACATGCCGAGATAGGCCCGCCGCGTATTGTCGTCCTTGAGAAGTTCCGGCCCCGTTCCGCGCAGCGCGATCGATCCGTTTTCAAGCACCCAGGCTTGCGCCGAGATCGACAGGGCGTGTTTGACGTTCTGCTCGACGAGCACGACCGTCGTTCCCGCCGCATTGATGTCAGTGACGATATCGAACAGTGTGCGCACGATCACCGGCGCAAGCCCGAGCGAGGGCTCATCGAGCATGAGCACCTTCGGCAGGCTCATGAGCGCGCGGCCGATCGCCACCATTTGCTGTTCGCCGCCGGACAAGGTGCCCGCTTTCTGGCTCTCGCGTTCACGCAGGGCCGGAAAGAGATCGAAGACGCGCGCGAGGCTGTCGGCGCGCCTGCGCTTGCTATGCGGCTGGAAGGCGCCAAGCTCGAGATTCTCCATCACGGTCAGCGATGGAAACAGCCGCCGCCCCTCCGGCACCATGATCAGCCCGCGCGCGACGATCTCGTGCGGCGGCAGATGCTGAATGGGTGTGCCGGCGAAGATGATTTCACCCTCAATGGGACGCAACACGCCGGAAAGCGCGCGCAAGGTGGTGGTCTTGCCGGCGCCGTTTGCGCCGACGATGGTCGCAATGCCGCCCTCCTCGATCGACAGATCGATATCGCGGATGACCGGGACGCCGTCATAACCGGCGGTCAAAGACCGGATTTCCAATATCGTGCTCATAACGCGAAATCCTCGCCGAGATAGGCACGCACAACGTTCGGGTCGCGAATGACCTTTTCGGGCGCCCCGTCGCAAATGAGGTCGCCGTGATGCAGCACGTAGATGCGATCGCAGAGGTTCATGATCACTGGCATCACGTGCTCGATGATCACGACGGTAACGCCGGAGGCGCGGATATTGCGCACCGTCTCGATCATTTCGTTATGTTCGGACGGCGTCAGCCCCGCCATCACCTCGTCGAGCAGGATGAGCTTCGGATTGCAGGCCATCACTTTGGCGACTTCCAGCCGCTTTCGTCCGGCCACCGGAAGCTCTCCGGCGCGCCGATGCGTCCAGAGCGAGAATTTCACCACTTCGAGGGCCTTCATCGCCGCCGCACGCGCGTCTGTTGCCGCCCTATGCACACTGAAGGCGCCGATCATGACATTGTCGAGCACGCTCATTTCCGGGAACGGTTTCACGATCTGGAACGTGCGGCTCATGCCCATGCGGCTGATCTTGTGCGGCTTGAGCCCCAGAATATTCACGCCCTCGAACGCCACCGAGCCTTGATCGGGGTAACGGAAGCCGGAAATGGCATTGAAGAATGTCGTCTTGCCGGCGCCATTCGGTCCGATCAGGCCGACGATTTCGCCCTTCTCGACGTGGAAATCGACGGCATTGACCGCGACAAGACCGCCGAAACGCACGGTGAGACCGGAGGCTTCAAGCAGGCGCGTCATGGCTTCGCCCTCCCCCGGAACCACGGGACCGCGCCGTTCGGCATCACGAGGCACGTGAAAATCAGGATCGCGCCATAAAGCATGAGGGCGCCGCCGCCTCCGCCGCCGGCTGACAGGAACGCAATGTAGCCCGACAGTTTCGCGTCCAGCGACGCATCCGACGCAAACAGCTTCACCACCGCCGCACCCGATCCCGCGCCGGAAAACAGAACGCGCGTCGCTTCGGCGACCGGCGTCAGGATGAAGGAGCCGATGATCGGGCCGAACACCGTCGCCGATCCACCGATGATCGCGCGCAGGATGATCTCGACCGACAAGCCGACGGTGAGGATGTCGTCGGGGACGATGTATTGGGTGTATTGCGCATAGAAGGTGCCGCCCGCGCCGGTCAGCGCCGCGCTCATCGCCGTCGCGATCAGCTTGTAGCGGCGCGTGTCGATGCCGATCGCTTCGGCGGCGTCTTCGTCCTGACGGATGGCATGCAAATAGTAACCGATTTGCGAGCGCGACATCCACCAGATCAGCGCGGTCACCGCGACCATCATCGCGAGCGCGATATAGTAATACGGCGCCTTCCCGCTGAACTGTAAATGCCACAGGCTGTCGCCCTGCAGCGGGATCAGAATGCCCATCGACCCGCCGGTGATTTTCAGATGCAGGGCGGTGAGCCGCGTGAGCTCGGCAAAGGCGATGGTCGCCAGCGTGAAGAACGGCCCCGCAAGCCGATAGTGAAAGCTGACGAAGCCGACGAACAGACCGAACGCGCCGGCGGTCGCCATGCCGGCGAGCATGCCGATCCAGGGCGAAATGCCGAGCTCGGTGAAAAGCAATGTCGAGGTGTAGGCGCCGATTCCAAAGAACGCAGAATGACCGAGCGACAGCTGGCCGGCAAAGCCGCCAAGGATATTCCAGCTTTGCGCGAGATAGCCGAACAGAAAGATCAGCAGAAAGACGTTGATCAGCGCCGAACCGCTTAAGCCTCCCGGCATGATCGCGCTCACGATCTTGTTGTTGGCGAAAGCCGGTAACAGCAGAAGGAAAGCGCACAGAGCGATAATGCCGAGATGGCGCGTCATACTGTTCCCGGTCATGCGAGCTTGCCCCCGAACAGGCCCTGCGGCCGGAACAGCAGGATGACGAGGAACACCGCGAAGGTTGCCATCTGCTTCATCGACGGATGCGGCAGAAGTATTTCACCCATGCTTTCGATCAGGCCGATGATCAATCCGCCGATCAGCGCGCCCGGCAAACTGCCGAGGCCGCCAAGCACCGCAACCACAAAGGCCGTCAGCGTGAACGGCAATCCGACCTGCGGCGCGATATAGAAGAACGGCGTCATCAGCACGCCGGCGAGCGCAACGCAGGCGATGCCGAGGCCGAAGGCGATGTTGTACATGCGATCGACATTGATGCCGACCGCCATTGAGCCGAGTCGCTCCTCGGCGCAGGCCCGCAACGCCTTGCCGATGTCGGTCTTGCTGAGGAAGAAGTAGAGACCGACGCTCGCACCGATCGCGATCATGCTGGCGACCAGCCGCACATAGCTGATCGAGACGCCCATGATCGACATGGTGTTGCCGCCGTAAGGTACGCGCAGGCTCTGGAAATCCGGGCTGAACAGGAACAGCGCGAGGTTCTGCAGGTACAGCGAAAGGCCGACCGTGAGGAGAATCTGGATGTTTTCCGGCGCCTTCAGCACCGGCTGGATCAGCCAGGACTGGACCAGCCAGCCGAGCCCGAAAAAGACCGGCAGCGCCGCGAAGGCGGAGAGATATGGATCGATGCCGAACATCACCGACAGGAAGAACGCAAAATACATTCCGAGCATCAGGAAATCGCCGTGCGCGAAATTGAGGATTTTCATCACGCCGAAAATCAGCGTCAGCCCGACCGCCACCAGCGCGAAAATGCCGCCCAGCAGCAATCCGCTGACAATCGTTTGCCCAAGCACGACCGAATTCACGTTGCAGCCCTCTTAAATCGCGCCGACTTTGATTGATGTTGGCAACGGCGCGCCAGCCCCCACGCTGACGCGCCGCGCCACCGCCGCCTGTTATTTCAGCGCTTGGACCAGTTCGGAACCGGATAGACCGGGGTCGAGGCGGCAACCTCCGGCGGCCAGACCGAGACGAACTGCCCCTTCTGCACCTGCAGCATGACCAATTGTCCTTCCGGACTCTGCCCCGACGGATCGAACTTGACGCAATTGTAAGGCAGGATATTGCGGTCGCCGCAGATATTCGTTTTGGAGAGCGCTTCGCGAAGCTTGGCGCGATCGGACGAACCCGCCCGCTCCAGCGCATCAACGAGCACCATCGTCGACATGTAGGTTTCGGCGGCGTGGCCGTTCATCGGCACGCCGAACTTCTTCTGGAAGCGTTCGGCGATTTTCGCCGCGCCGGCTTTCTTGAGATCCGGGTTCCATTCGCCGACGGTGAAGCTGTTTTCGGCGACCGGCCCGAGATTGGCGATATAGGCCGGATCGATATGGCCGGCCGACGTGCCCATGATCGGGATGTCGACGCCCAGTTCCTTCATCGTCTTCGTGATCAGCACCGCGTCGGCGATATAGGACACGAGCACGAGCGCGTCCGGATTGGCCTGTTTGACGCGCGAGATGGTCGGCGTCATGTCCGGGGTTTCGGCCGGATAGGCGATCTTCTCGACCACCTCGATGCCGAGCTCCTTCGCCGAGGCCTCCTGCCCCTTCGAGGTCGATTGCCCGAACAGCGTGTCTTCGTACATCAGGATGATGCGCTTGACCGGCTTGCCGGACTTCTCCCCGACCCATTTGATGAATTTGAGCTGATCGCGCGCGTACCACGATGCTTTCGGCGCGACCTTGAAGGTGTATTTGAAATTGCGCCCTTCGGTGATGGTGTCGGCGATCGCCACCGGATCGATATAGGGCACGCCGGTCTTTTCGGCGATCTGCGTGGTCGGGAATGTCACGTTCGACTGGTAGGCGCCGAGGATCGCCGACACTCCTTGCGTTGCCAGCTTCTCGGTTTCCTGGATGCCGACTTTCGGATTTCCCTGCGTATCGCCGTCGACCATGATCAGTTTGGCGCCGCCGAGCGACTTGATGCCGCCGGCCGCGTTGACCTCGTCGATCGCCAGTGTGTGGCCGCGCCGGTTGTTCTGGCCGATCGGCGCGATCGGCCCGGACAGCGGCAGAAGAATACCGACCTTCACGTCGTCGGCCGCGATCGCGTTACTGGTCGTCGTCATGGTGCCGAGCACGGTCGCCAATATGGCGGCACCGCCGGCAAGAGAGAGTCTTGCGGTCATTTCACGTCCTCCCTGAGCGAATTCGTTCTTATCGTTGTGATAGTACTAAACGGTACTAATTAGTGCATGATAGGTCTGTTAGGCGCAAGCCGTCAACAGGCCGCGGCACATGATAAAGGCGCGGCCGGTTGTCCGGCCGCGCCTTATTCAGTCCGGGCGCCTATAAAATGAGGATTTCGGCGGCGATCCGCCCTTATTGCCGGCGCTGCGGCGGCGCATTGCCCGGCTTGCCGCCGCCGAAGATCAGCCGCGTCGGGTTCTCGTCGATATTGCGCACCGCGCGCTCGATCACATTGAGCGTGCGGCGGCCGTCGACCACGAGGCCGTCGATCTTCTTGTCGAGATTCTCGGCGGTGTTCTTGATCGCGCGCACGGCTTCGGGCACGTCGCCCTTGCCTTCCGGCCCGCCGATCATGGTGTCGACACCGGCAATGATGCTGTCGATGCGGGACGAGTTCTTCGCCAGCGTCTCGGTGAAGGTTTCGATGTTCTTGATCGACGCCTTGATCGCGGCCTGATTTTCCGCCACGAGCCCGTCGATGCGCGAGAGCGTATCGCGCGCCGCCTGCATCACGTCCTGCGACGCGGTCGGCGCCGCGATCAGGGTCGGCAATTCGCCTTCCTTGCGCGGGACCGGCGCCGCGGACGGATCGCCGCCTTTCAGCGCCAGCGTCGCGATGCCGGTCAGGCCCTGGAATTCGAGCGACACCTTGGTGTCGGCGCGCAAAGGCGTGCCGGAGGCGACCGAGATCGTCACCAAAGCCTGTCGCGGGTCGGCCGGATCAAGGGTCAGCTCGACCACTTCGCCGGCGCGGATGCCGTTGAAATTTACCTGCGCGCCGGTGCGAAGTCCACCGATCGGGCCCTGGAACACCACGCGGTAATAGTTGCGCACCGCGACTCCGCCGATGTGATGGAACCAGTAGACGAAGCCGAATGCGCCGATGATGGTCGCAAGCGTGAACAGGCCGATAAGAACGTAATTTGCCCTGGTCTCCATAACGCTACCTCATAGTCCCCGGGGCTGCGGAAAGTCTTGTTGCCGCTGTCAGGTTCGACGCGCCCGCCCCGCGCGAGCGCGTGCCGTGGAAATACGCCTTCAGCCACGGATGCTGCGAAGCCATCATGACCGGCATCGGGCCGGCTTCGATCACCTTGCCCTCCACCAGCACCGCGATGCGGTCGCAGACGGTATGCAAGGAATCCAAGTCGTGGGTTACCATGAAAACGGTCAGACCCAAAGTCTGCTGCAAGGTGCGGATCAGGCTGTCGAAATCGCCCGCGCTGATCGGGTCGAGGCCGGAAGTCGGCTCGTCCAGGAACACGATCTGCGGATCGAGCGCCAGCGCGCGCGCCAAGGCGACGCGCTTGATCATGCCGCCTGAGAGTTCCGAGGGCATTTTCGAGCCGACATCCGGCGGCAGGCCGACCATTTTCAGCTTGGCGGCCGCGATCTCGTCCATCAGCCGCTGCGGCAGATCGAGATATTCCCGCATCGGGAATTGCACGTTCTGGCGCACATTGAGCGACGAAAACAAAGCGCCTTGCTGGAACAGGATGCCCCAATGGCGCTCGATCACCTTGTGCTCGGCGACGTCCGCATCAGTCAGCTCATGGCCGAACACCTTGATGGAACCCGACAGCGGCTTGACGAGGCCGATAACAGTGCGAAGCAGCACGGATTTGCCCGCGCCGGACGCGCCGACAAAGCCCATGATCTCGCCCTTGTAGACGTCGAGATTGACACCCTTCAGCACATTTTGCGTGCCGAAGCGCACGAACAACTCCTGCACCGAGAGCGCAACCTCCCGGCCGCCGTTCATTGCCATTGCGTGAGGACCGGGCGTGATCATGGCGTCACAGATCAATCGCGGCGAAGAAGATCGCGAAGATGCCGTCGAGGACGATCACAAGGAAGATCGATTTCACCACCGACGCCGTGGTCTGCGCGCCGAGCGATTCCGAGGAGCCCTGCACCTGCAAGCCCTCAACACAGGCGACGATGCCGATGATCAGCGCCATGAACGGCGCCTTGAGCAGGCCGACGACGAAATGGTCGGTCGAGATCGCTTCGCGCAGCCGCGACAGAAACACCTCCGGCGGAATCCCGCCATAGAGCGATGCGATCAGGCCGCCGCCATACAGCGCGGCCATCGATCCGATGAAGGTGAGCATCGGCACCGCGATCACAAGCGCGACAATGCGCGGCAAGATGAGAATGGATACCGGATCGAGGCCCATGGTCTGCAGCGCGTCGATCTCTTCGCGCATTTTCATGGAGCCGAGCTCGGCGGTGTAGGCGCTGCCCGAGCGACCCGCCACCATCACGCAGACGATCAGCACGCCGATCTCACGCAGCACCAGGATGCCGACCATGTCGACGACATAGATCTCGGCGCCGAACCGGCGGAAATGGAAGATGCCCTGCTGCGCCAGAATTGCGCCGATCAGGAAGGTGATCAGAAGAATGATCGGCACCGCGCGCCAGCCGACAAGGTCGACCTGATTGACCATCGAGGTCCAGCGGAAGGTGGTCGGCCGCAGGCACGCCCGCAGCCACGCGAGCGTGACGGCGCCGAGCATCCCCGCGATCAGCTGCAGCGAGCGGTTCACCTCGACCATGTTGCGGCCGACGATTGAAAGCGCGAACACGATCAGGTTGCTGGTGTCGCGCGCCGGCGCGGTGATTTCTGCGGTCGAATGCACCGTCTCGAACAAGGTGCGAAAACGATCGGGCAGCCGCAGCACGCGCGCCTGCGCGCCGCGTTCGCTCGCGCCGCGAATGATGCGCTCGAGCAGCCACGCGCCATACGTGTCGAGCCGCCCGATGCCGGCCATGTCGATGTCGACATTGCGGATATTGCCGGACGCCGGCGCCGCCGCGCTAACGAGCGCGTCCAGCGCGGCCGCGTTATCGGCCGTCCAGTCGCCGCCGGCCGCCAGTTCAAGGCGCTCGCCGTTCAGCTTGCCCGAAAGCAGGGCTTCACCGTTCACTATTCCCCTCCCGTCCCGAATGCCGGACGGCCCCAAACGCCCGTTGGCCTCGGGTGTCTTGAGGTAAGCCGCGTTTGCGGGTCATACTTAACTACCGCAGACACCGTGTCGAGCGCTCATTAACTCTTTGTTAAGCATGGTTAATCCCGGGGCCTTTCGGCTCGCAACACGGATCGAAAACTGGCCCATCGCCGGTTCCTTTGCGATCAGCCGGGGCGCCAAGACACAGGCCGTGGTTGTGGTCGCGGAACTGTCCGACGGCCGAAGCACAGGATGCGGTGAATGCGTGCCCTATGCCCGTTATGGCGAGAGCCCGGAGGCGGTTTTCGAACGGATCGAGGGTTTGCGCGATACCATAGCCGGGGGATTGACCCGGGCGGACTTGCAATCGGCGTTACCGCCGGGCGCCGCGCGCAACGCGCTCGACTGTGCCTTCTGGGACCTCGAGGCCAAGCGCGCCAAACGCCGCGTCTATCAGCTCGCGGGCTTGCCGTCGCCAAAGCCGCTTATCACCGCGTTTACGATCTCCATCGGCTCCCCGGACACAATGGCAAACGCTGCGAAGGCCGCGGCGCACCGCCCCCTGCTCAAGGTCAAGCTCGGACAGGCCGGCGATCCGGATCGCATCGCCGCCGTGCGCGCCGCCGCGCCGAACGCGGAACTCATCGTCGATGCCAATGAAGGATGGAGCCCGGACAACCTCGCCGGCAATCTCGCGGCCTGTGCCAGTGCGGGCGTGACGCTTGTGGAACAGCCCCTGCCCGACGGCGCCGACGAGATTCTGCGCAACGTTACCCGCTCGGTTCCGGTCTGCGCCGATGAGAGCGTACATGACCGCAAGTCGCTTGCCGCGCTCGTTGGCAAATACGATGCGGTCAACATCAAGCTCGACAAGACCGGCGGGTTAACCGAAGCGCTCATAATGGCTGCGGAAGCCAAGCGCCTTAACTTTTCAATTATGGCGGGCTGCATGGTGTCGACGTCGCTGTCGATGGCGCCGGCGCATCTGATCGGCCAGATGGCGCGCGTCGTCGATCTCGACGGGCCGCTGCTGCTCGCGAACGACCGTCCCGATGGTTTGCGCTATGACGGCAGCCTTGTGTATCCGCCCGACCACACCCTGTGGGGATGACCCAAGTTCCATCACGAATAGTCTTGGCACGCTGCGCCCTTTCGCTTTAACTTTGGCGCGTCGGGTCGGAGGGGTGGCAGGGGATGCTCGTTCGCTCAATCGTGGCAGGCGCCGTGCTTGCGGTGCTTGCATCGCAGCCGGCTTCGGCCGTGGTGCGCATCTCGCATGACGCCGGCGGACAGATCGGGCCCTATCTCGACAAGCTCGCCTCGCTTCGCTCATCCGGTCAAAGTGTCGTCATCGATGGACCGTGCCTGTCGGCCTGCACGCTCCTGCTCGGCATCATCCCGCGCGACCGCATCTGCGTGACGCCGCGCGCGAAACTCGGCTTCCACGCCGCCTGGAAACCGGACGCGAACGGCAACAAGCGGCTCTCCCCCGAAGGCACGCGTGCGCTTTGGGACATCTATCCGAGCCATGTGCGCGCCTGGCTGTCGCGGCGCGGCGGGCTGAAGCCGAAGATGGTGTATCTCTCCGGCAGCGAACTCGCCGCGATGTACACGACCTGCCCGTCGCAGTCTCAATCGGCG
>CAYJNT010000037.1:0-20899 GCA_964370945.1 uncultured Hyphomicrobiales bacterium
CCGATGACGGTGATAGCGATGAGCCGTGCGGAGATCGATCGCATGAGCGTTCTGCATGATCTGGCGGAAAACTAGATCAAGACTAATGCTAAAGACTAATCTCATCTTTGCGCTAGATCAAAGCGGTCATCGGAACAGCCATCGAATACTGCCACGATTTGCTGAAATCGTTCGCGAGTAGAATCGATGATCGATGAAAGCGCTGGGGCAGGTTTCAGTATTCTGGCCCGTGAAGATTTTTCTGACCTGACTTATTCCCTGGTCATCCATCATCCGTTGATGGCGAAAGCCGCGCGGCCGGGTCAATTCGTCATCGTTATGTCGCATGAGTCCGGTGAACGGATTCCACTGACCATCGCGGACTTCGACCGCAAAAAGGGGACAGTCACCCTGGTCGTCCAGGCGGTCGGAAAATCGACGAGGGAGATGCAGCAACTCTGCCAGGCGGGGGCCACCCTCTATGGAGTGGTTGGGCCGATGGGAGTCCCAACGCCGCTTACAGGAAAGAAAAAGGTCGTCTGCGTCGGCGGCGGTCTGGGCGTTGCGCCAATCTTTCCGCAAGCCCGCGGATTCAAAGAGAATGGCGCCTACGTGATCGGCATTCTCGGATTTCGCACCGAAAAACTGATTTTCTGGGCGGATAAGTTCCGAGCCTGCTGCGATGAATTGATTACGTGCACCGATGATGGTTCAGCCGGGATGAAAGGCTTCGTCAGCGACGGCATCAAGCTGGTCATGGCGGGGCATAAAGATATCGACGAAGTCGTCGCGATCGGTCCGCCCATCATGATGAAAGCCTGCGCCGAGACCACGCGACCGCATGCGATCAAGACTGTCGTCAGTCTCAACCCGATCATGGTCGATGGCACCGGGATGTGCGGTGGCTGTCGTGTCAAGATCGGCAACGACATAAAGTTTGCATGCGTCGATGGTCCCGATTTCGACGCGCACAAGGTCGACTTCAATGATCTGATGATGCGCCTTCGGCGATACGCCGAAGAGGAAAAAGTCGCCCTGGATCGCTGGTCGGAAAATTGCCGGATCATGAAGATGACACCTGCGGTGTCGCCGGACGTCGAGGCGGCAGATCTAGCGGCGACCCTGCCCGATCCGTTTGAGGAGGCGCTCGGGGGATAGCTCCGCTCGTCGCACGGGATTTTCTGTATGGCCAAGAAGAAAAAGACGATCCGAAATATTCCTCAGCAGCGCACCCCCGTGCGCGAGCAGGATCCGCAGGTAAGGGTGAAGAATTTCGAAGAGGTAAATTGCGGCTATACGCTGGAGCAGGCGCTCAACGAATCGGAACGCTGTCTGTTGTGCCCCGATCCCGCCTGCGTTGCGGGGTGTCCAGTCAATATCAATATCCCAAAATTCATCGAGGCGATCAGCGCCAAGAATTTCCGTGGTGCCTATGATGCCATCGCCGCGAGCAATTTGCTGGCGGCCGTGTGTGGCCGGGTCTGCCCGCAAGAGACGCAATGCGAAGGTGTCTGCGTGGTCGGCGACTCACTGGAGCCGGTCGCTATCGGCCGCCTTGAACGCTGGGTCGGCGACTACGCCATCAAGGAAAAGTGGACCAACGTTCCCTATGCCGAGCCGAGCGGCTTCAAGATCGGCATCGTCGGTTCCGGCCCCGCGGGAATGGCGTGCGCCGCGGACATGGCCAAAGCCGGATGCGATGTGACGGTTTACGAGGCATTCCACGAACCCGGCGGCGTGCTCAAATACGGCATCCCCGATTTTCGGCTGCCCAACACGGTGGTCAATGCGGAAATCGATAACCTGCGCAAGCTCGGCGTTAAGTTCGAGTGCAATACGCTGGTCGGGCGGCTGTTTACAATCGAGCAGATGCGCGACGAGCTCGGCTTCGATGCTGTCTTCATCGGTACCGGCGCCGGCTATCCATCCATGCTCGGCATTCCAGGCGACACGCTCAATGGCGTACTGTCCGCCAACGAACTTCTGACCCGCTGCAATTTGATGCGGGCGAAGGAGTTTCCGAATTTCGACACCCCGATCCCGCTCGGGAAGCGCGTCGCCGTGATTGGCGCCGGCAACACCGCCATGGACGCGATGCGTGTTTGCCTGCGGCTCGGCGCGGAAAAAGTCTATTGCGTCTACCGCCGAACCGACACCGAGTGCCCGGCGCGGACCGAGGAAGTTCATCATGCCCAAGAAGAGGGTATTGAATTCCACTGGCTCACCGCCCCGGTTGAAATTCTCGATGACGGCAAGGGCGGCGTCCGGGCCATGCGCTGCATCAAGATGGAACTCGGCGAGCCGGACGATTCCGGCCGGCGCCGCCCGATCGCGGTGAAGGGCAGCGAATTCGAGTTTGAGACCGATCAGGTGGTGTTCGCGATCGGGACAAACGCCAATCCGATCATCGGGCAGACTTGCAAGATTCGCCTCAACAAGCGCGGCTATATCGCGACCGACGATACGCTGGCCACGTCGATGGCAGGCGTGTTTGCTGGCGGCGACATCGTCACTGGCGCCGCCACCGTGATCGAAGCAATGGGTGCCGGGCGCAAAGCCGCGCGCAGCATGAAGACCTATCTGAGAATTCGCGATACCGGCGCCGACAATGTCGGCGATGCCAGCGTCGACACGTTCTTCGGAATCGATCTGCGCGAACGCAACTTCGCGCGTATTCGCGCCGCCTAAGGTAACAAAATGAACGAAATCATCGCCGCACCTCCGGTCAAGCCTCGCTCGCGCGCGAACCAAACTGCGCAGGCCGCAACTGCCGGCAAGGCGACCGAGACACTAAGCGAGCATATTGTCGAGATCATCAGCGATTCTGGCGAAGGCGCTCAGCGCTGCGGCCAGTCGCTCGCAGCGATCGCCGCGCGGATGGGCAACGGCGTGTGGACCGTGGAGATCATCCCCGCGGAAATCCGCCCGCCCGCCCGCAGCGTTGCCGGCGGCAGCGGCAATCGCATCCGTCTCGGCGCTGGCCGCGTCACCAATGGCGGCAACGAAACTGATCTGGCGATCGCCTTCAATGAGCAAGTGCTGCTCGGCCGCGTCCGCACCGGCGAACTCAAGGCCGGTTGCACGATTCTGCTGGAGAGCATGTGGCGCGAGAGCACGGACAAGAGAATTGCGGCATCCTACATCGAGACCCACGACCAGCTGGTGGCGGCGGGCTTCAAGGTTGTCGAAATCCCGATGGAGCGCGAGTGCCGGTTGATTGTCGCCGATGCCCGGCGCGGCAAGAACATGTTCGCGCTGGGGATGCTGTGCAGCATCTACAGTTTCGAACTGCAGCTCGCCCGCGACCAGATCGCCCGCACCTTCGGCAAGAAGGACGCGAGCGTCATCGAAGCGAACGTGAAACTGTTGAATGCGGGCTATGACTGGGCCGAGAAGAATCTCGAGTTCAAGTATCGCATTCCCGCTACGCGCAGCACCGAGCCGCAAATCGTGATCGACGGCAACACCGCGTTGGCGCTCGGCGTGCTTGCCTCCGGCATGGAAGTCTGCGCGATGTATCCGATCACGCCGGCCACCTCGGTTTCGCATTATTTGAGCAGCGTGTTCGAGAAGGTCGGCGGCATCGTCCATCAGGCCGAGGACGAGATTGCGGCCTGCGCCTTTGCGATCGGTGCCTCCTATGCCGGCAAATGCGCCGTTACGGTGACTTCCGGACCTGGATACTCGCTCAAACAGGAAGGGATCGGGCTTGCGGTGATGGGCGAGATTCCGCTCGTCGTCATCAACGTGCAACGCGGCGGCCCCAGCACCGGACAGCCGACCAAGGTCGAGCAAGGCGATCTGATGACTTCGATCTTCGGCAGCCACGGCGACGCGCCCAAAGTAGTGATCGCACCGGGTACGATCGAGGACTGCTTCTATTCGGTGATCACCGCGCGCAAGATCGCCGAGACCTTCAACATGGTGGTAGTCATCCTCTCCGACGCAAGCTTGGCCTCGTCGCAGCAGCCGTTTCCGCGACCGCAATTCAACGAAGCCTGGCTCGCGCCGCCAGTCGATCAGAGCGAAGTTCCGCAGGGTCTCAAGCCCTACGACTGGAGTCCAACGACCGGATTGGCGCGCCGCTTCATCCCGGGTCAGCCTGGCGGCATGCACACCCTGACCGGACTGGCCCACGATGATCTCAGTCACGTGGCCTACGACCCGGACAGCAACGAAACCAGCATTCGCGCGCGCAGCCACAAGCTCGCCGCGCTGCAGAAGACGCTTGCCGCGCCGCGGGTATTCGGCGACTCGAAGGGCACTCTGCTGGTGATCGGCTGGGGCAGCACCAAAGGTGCGATCGAGGAAGCTGTGACGAACCTGCGCGCCGAGGGCCACAAGGTCTCATCGCTGCATCTGACCTTCCTGCAGCCGATGGCCCCCGGCATAAAAGAGATCATGCAGCGGTTCAAGAAGGTCATCACGATCGAGGGCAATTGGAGTGATGACCCGAACGACGCGATCATCGACGAGAACAATCGCCGCTATTCGGCGGTCGCAATGCTGTTGCGCTCGCGTTACCTCATCGACGTCGATTGCTGGAGCGAGGTGCGCGGTCAGCCGATCAAGCCGAATACGATCCAGCGCATTCTGCTCGAAAAATTGAAGAAGTAGAGGCACGACCATGACCGTTCATGCCACCGAATGCCTCTTGCGAATGCACGATCAACATTACGCGCTTGAGGATTATCAGAGCGGCGTGCCGCGCTGGTGCACCGGTTGCGGCGACAACGCCATCCTGGCGGCGGTGCAGCGGCTTTGCCGTGACGAAGACTTGCGGCCGGAGAAGACGATGTTCGTGTCCGGTATCGGCTGCTCCAGCCGATTTCCGCACTACATGAAGACCTACGGTTTCCACGGTATCCACGGACGCGCGCTGCCTGTCGCCGAAGGCATCAAGATGGCGCGGCCCGACCTCGACGTGTTCGTAAACACCGGCGACGGCGATTGCTGCAGCATCGGCGCGGCCCACTGGATTCACGCCATCCGCTACAACATGAACATGACCGTGATGCTGCACGACAATCAGATTTACGGTCTGACGAAGAAGCAGGCGTCACCGACCTCCCCGCGTGGAACCAAGAGCAACACCACGCCGCGCGGCAGTTATCTCGAAGCGCTGCAGCCGTTGACCGTGACGCTCGGCGTCCAGAACGTGTCCTTCGTCGCGCAAGCAGTCGATTGGATTCCCGAGGTGCTCTACGACATCATTTCGAAGGCCTATCACCATAAGGGCTTCTCATTCGTCCGCATCCTGCAGCGCTGCCCGGAATGGCTGCCGGCCGTGTTCGAGCCCTGGATGCAAGACCCGCTCAAGACCATGCTGCTTACGCACGAAGATGGTCTGACCATCAGACCGAACTTGTCCAACGTTTACAAGAATCAGGAACGGCACGATCCATCGAATATCAACCGCGCACGCGAGATCGCTTCAAGTCAGGATCCCATTCCGGTCGGCATCCTTTATCGCAACCCGGATGTTCCTTGCTACGAAGAGCTTCGCCATGCCGGCCAGCAGCGTTCCTCTCGTTACATCAAATCGGGTCTCGAAGCCGAGCTCGACAAGTTCACCATTTGGCCGCAGGACGCCGACAGCAACGTTCGGCCGAGCGCTTGAGGATTCGATAGACGCCGACCAACAGTATGCAAGCAGAACTCCAGGCGCATATCACGTTTCATCTCACCGGCCGAATGGCTCAGGGCGAGTTCGCCGCGCTTGCCAGCAGCGATCTGCATCCGGCAATTCTCGCCGGCTATCGCGATCTCACCGCGCTGCGCTACGACTTTCCGCTTGTGCTGGTCACTGACGACAAGCAGCCGGTGCAATCGCTGTCCGCGCTGGTCGATGGCACGCTGAAGACGATTGCGACCGACGGCGACGCTGGTCGACTGCGCCAGCATGCGCTCCGCATCGAGCGCGAAGTCCGTCGGCTGATGGCGGAAGGCGCGGCCGGCACGCTGAAGAAATTGTGGGACATGGCTGTCGCGCGCGTTCGGGAAAAAGGCGACGAGCTGTTGCAGAACAGTGCGAACCGTCTCCGCGCGGCGCTGAAGGTCGACGGCGAGATCGTCGACTGCGACCGCACTATGGCATTCCGCGTGGTTCAGCATCTCTGGCAGATCGGCCATGACCGCAAGGCGAAAGCATTCCGCGCCGACATCAGCAAGCTGATCATGAAGCTGTCCGACATCCTGAGCGCTGAATTTGTTCACTCGAAGGAAGGGCAGAGCGCCGAGCGGCTGCGCGCCTCGGTCGGCCTGGTGCATCAGAGCGCTTTCGATTTCGATGTACTGTCGCGCCTGTTGTCCGACAGCGCGCGCGAAGTGCCGATCCCGGAAAGCCGCCGGCAGCGAGTGCGCGGGCTGCTGTCTGTGTTGCGGACGCAGCGCTTCTATGCGGCGGCGGACGAGGCCGACAAATTGATCGGCGTCCGCGAGCCCTATTCCTTTATTTTTGAGAAATGCTCCGACGCGGTCGCCGCATATCGCGAGCGGCTGCCGAAAATGATCGAGCTGGCCAAGGCGATCGCGATCGCCCGGCTGGAAACCGCCGGCGAATATAACGAAGCGCGCCACGGCGCCTTCTTCTCGGAATTCGGCGCCAATGGCCTCGACCCGGACGAGCTCGCGCTGCTCCCGGATTATCTGATCTGCACACGCGCTACGGAACTTCCGGCTACGGACAGCGAGCTGATCCTGCAGGCGTTCGCCGCCGGCATGCCGGTCAAGCTGGTGGTACAGACGGACGATCTGCTCGAGCAGTCGCCGGTCGGCCCCGACTTTCTGGTTTCGGGGCTACGTAACCGCGAACTGACCAGCGCCACGATTGCTTCCGGCACCAGCTACGTGTTGCAGGCGAGCGCATCGAGCCTGTTCCGGCTGTGCGACCAGCTCATGCGCGGCGTTGCCTTTGCCGGCCCGGCCTTGTTCAGCCTGTTCTCGGGCGCGAGCGGCGCCTGCCTGCCGGCCTACCTGACCGCCGCGGCCGCCGCGGAATCGCGAGCCTTCCCGGCGTTCAGCTACGATCCGTCGGCGGGCGCCGACTGGGCTGCGCGCTTCTCGCTCGCCGCCAATACGCAGCTCGAATTCGATTGGCCGCTGCAGCGGCTCGACTACGAAGACGCCGACCAACAGCTGGTCTCGGAGGATCTGGCCTTCAGTATCGTCGATTTCGCCGCTTGTGACCCGCGCTGCGCCAAGTATTTCGGCAAGGTACCGCGCGAGAAGTGGAACGGCGACATGGTGCCGGTGCGCGAATTCCTCGCACGCGAGCCGAAAGATCTCACCGACAAGGTGCCTTGCCTGCTGATGGTCGACCGCGACAACCGCCTGCAGAAGGTGATTGTCAACGACAAGCTTGTGCGCGAGGCACGCCGCTCTGTCGAAGCGTGGCGCAGCCTGCAGGAGCTCGGCGGCGTGCACAATTCGCACGCGGCCATCCTGCTTGAGCGCGAACGCAAAGTATGCGCCGAGCAGGCTCGTCCGGCCGCCGAGGCTCAGCCTGCCGCCGCCGAGAGCGCCCCGGCCGCCGCAGCGCCGGCCGTTGCCGCGCCCGCCGAAGCGGCGCCCGAGAAGTCCTCCGACGAGCCCTATATCGAAACCACGCGCTGCACGACCTGCAATGAGTGCACGCAGATCAACGACAGGATGTTCGGATACGACGCCAACAAGCAGGCATCCATCATCAATCCGGATGCCGGCACCTACCGTCAACTCGTAGAAGCCGCGGAGAATTGCCAGGTCTCGATCATCCATCCGGGCAAGCCCCGGAATCCGAACGAACCTGGGCTCGATGAACTCATGAAACGATCAGAAGCATTTCTGTAGAACCGATGTTCCAACCACAATCCATCCCCAAGCTGATGTCGACGCAGCAAGTTGAGGCAGCATGAGAATAGCAATTGCCGCTGAATCCGAAGCAGGCGAACCGCGGGTCGCGGCGACGCCGGAGACGGTGAAGAAGTTCAAGGCACTGGGCGCCGAGATTGTCGTGGCGCGCGGTGCGGGCGTGGCGTCGGGGATTTCCGATGCCGATTATGAGGCCGCCGGCGCCACACTCGGCGAAGACGTGACCAGGGACGCCGACCTGGTGCTCAAGGTGCGCCGTCCGGCGCCCGATGAGCTAGCCTCCTACAAAAAGGGCGCGCTGGTTGTCGCCATCATGGATCCGTACGGCAACGAGGCCACGCTCAATCAGATGGCGGAGGCCGGGCTGGTGGCGTTCGCCATGGAGTTGATGCCGCGCATCACGCGTGCGCAGTCGATGGACGTGTCTTGATAATTCCATTCGTTATTCGGCACCTTATTTCCCTTCCAGATATCCAACTCGTATGACGAGCGAAAAGCTGAAGGCGATCCAGGCTCCGCTGGCCTGCGCGGCCCGCAGCTCGAGAATGTGCCAGCAACGGCACCTGAAAACGGACCTGACAGGCCCAACGACACAGAAAAAATCTCTCAAATAGATGGTGTGGATACCACCATATAAAATACGCAGGGGTTCATCAGCCGTCGAGGTTTGAGAGCTACTGTAAAAATCGCCAAAAGTGCTCTTCCGGGGCGAATCTCGACCCTCCAGCAATCCCTTTGATAGGAACATTTCTCATATTGTCGGCATGCAGACAATATTGTTATGTTATCTGGAATGATCAACTCGTCTCCAAATGAGCGACCGCTCTGCGGCGTTCAATATTACGTTCTTCCGTCTCGGTGCCCACGGACATCGGCAGGGCCCCAAGGATACAAGGTAGAACCATGCCTAAGATGAAGGGTGCCGACTTAATTGCGGAACATCTCATTCAAAACAAGATGCCTTACGTCTTTGGCATTTGCGGCCACGGCAATGTGGGCATGCTCGACGCCCTCTACGCCGTCCGCGACAAGATTAAGTTGGTGTCTCCTCGCCACGAGCAAGTCGCGGCACACATGGCAGACGCCTATTTCCGTGTGCGTCACGAGGCGGTTGCGACGCTGACGTCGTGCGGGCCCGGCTCCGCCAATATCGTGATGCCGCTTGCGGTCGCGCTGTCCGATTCCTCGGCAGTCCTCGCGATCACCGCGAACGTGCCGACGTCGCAGTTCAATCGCAGTCCCTTCCAGGAGGTCAACCACCATTACCAGGCGGATTTCGTGAACGTGCTGCGCCCCGTGGTCAAGCGCAGCTACCAGCCGACGCGCGTCGACATGCTTCCGCTCGCCTTACGCCAAGCGACCACAACCATGCTGTCGGGCCGGCCCGGACCGGTGAATCTCGATATTCCCTACAACCTGTTCCAGGAAGAGGACGAGGTCGAAGTGCCGCCGCCGTCCCCTAAACTCAACACGCAGCGCAGCGGCGCCTCACCGGAGCAGATCACAACCGCGCTCGATATGATGCTGAAGGCGAAACGTCCAGCCTTTTTCGTTGGACACGGCGTCACAATCTCGGAAGGCAGCGCGGAACTAACCGAACTCGCACGCAAGCTGCAGATCCCGGTGATCTCGTCGCCGAACGGCTTCGGATGCATCGACATGAACGATCCGCTTTCGCTCGGCTTCATCGGCCGCAACGGCGCGCACGCGGCAAATCAGGTCGGGCGGCATGCCGATCTCGTGATTGCGGTCGGCGCGCGCTTCGACGATCGTTCGGCCTCGTCCTGGCTGCCAGGCTATTCATGGAATTTCCCGCATACCGCGCTCATCCACGTGGACGTGGACCCGGCGGAGGTTGGCCGCAATTATCCGCCGAATCTCGGAATCATGGCCGACGCGCGGACTTTTCTGCGCCAGGTCTTGTCGGAACTGGAGCGGCGCGCGCCCAAACGCGATGACGCGACCAAGGCTTGGCGTTCCGACATCGCGAGCTGGCAGGCGGAATGGGAAGCGTTCGTTCGTCCGGGCTTCGACATTCATGCCTCGCCGATTCGTCCCGAGCGCGTCATTGCCGATTGCCAGGCCGTGTTACCGGACAACGCGATCCTTTCCTGCGACGTCGGCGTTAACCACAACTGGTATATGCAGTTTTGGAAAGCGCGTCAGCCGCAGACAATTCTCAATTCGTGGGGCTATTCCGGCATGGGCTTCGGTACTGCCGGCGCACTCGGCGCGAAGCTCGCGGCTCCGGACCGGCCTGTCGTCGCGATCGCCGGCGACGGCTGCTTCACCATGGTGCCGCATGTGCTGTGCACGGCGGTCGAATACAACATTCCCGTCGTCTGGCTGATCTGGAACAATTTCGCCTGGGCTTCGATCCGCGATATTCAATACGGCATGTTCGGCGGACGCGAACTCGGCACGGCGTTTTATCAGGGCGAAAACAATACGCCCTACAATCCGGATTTCGTTGCGTGGGCGCGCGCCTGCGGCGTCGAGGGCATCACCGTCACGAAATCGCAGGATCTCAAAGGCGCGCTCGAACATGCGATCAAGGCGAACAAGCCCTTCGTCCTGGACGTGCATGTCGACGCAGACATTCGTCCGCCCGCGACCGGCGCATGGCAATTGCCGCCGACGCCCTTCAAGGAGCCGGTCTTCGGCAAACGCTTCATTCCGGACGAGTTGGTACCGGCGAAATGAACAGTGCCGGAAGCATAGTCATAGATCTTTGAAACAATAGCTCAGGTCGGAAATGTCCCGCATTCTGGTCACCGGCGGCGCCGGATTCATCGGCTCCGGCGTCGTAAAGTCGCTTGCTGCGCGCGGCGACGACGTCATCGCCTTCGACATCGCACGCTCGCCCCGCCTCGATACGGCGGCCGCCGAGCATCGCAATATCGAGTTCATCCAGGGCGAGATCACCGAATGGCCGCAGGTGGTGGGCCTCGTCCAGTCGCGAAAGCCGGACGCGGTCGTGCATTGCGCGGCGATCGTCGGCGTCACCAATTCGCTCGCGAGCCCCATCGGCACGTTCCGAGTCAATGTCGATGGCTCACTCAACGTGTTCGAGGCGATGCGGTTGTGCGGCGTCAAACGCGTGATCAATCTGAGTTCGGAGGAGACCTACGGCGTCTTCGAGAAGGACAAAATCGACGAGACCCATCCGAACCGGCCACTCAAACCCTACGGAATATCGAAATACGCGGTGGAGCGCCTCGCCTGCGACTATCAGGCGGCTTATGGTCTCGAGATCGTGCACGTGCGAACGTGTTGGGTCTATGGTCCAGGATTGCCAAGACCGCGCGTGCCGAAGATTCTTGTCGATGCCGCGGTTGCAGGCCGAAAGCTGCACCTTCCGGACGGAGGCGACTTCCGCGTCGACCATGTGTATATCGACGATTGTATCGACGGCATTATCAAAGCACTCGACAAGCCGCAGCATCGTTACGACGTCTATCATATCGCAACCGGCAATGCCCCGTCGCTCGCCGAGATCGTCGAGATGATCAGGGAATTGGTGCCGAATGCCGATCTCGCGATCGGTCCCGGACCATATCGATTTATCGACGGCACTCAAGCAGTGCGTAAAGGCGCGCTCGACATCACACGCGCCCGCGCCGAACTCGGCTACGAGCCCCGCTTCCCGATCGAAAAAGGTCTTGCAGCTTATATCGAGGCCACGCGCGCGGGCCGCGGCTAAGGCCTGTGCAAAAACAGGAGGACGTCATGGTGGAAAAACGTCAATGGTTCATCCGCAACATAGCGCAGGTGCCGTGGCGGGAATTTCCCAACCATTTCGGCGGCGCTCTCTCGAAACCGCTCGTGATGCCGGAGACGGCAGGCTCGCAGCATCTTGATTACCGGATCTCTGCGTACCAGCCGATGGCTCATGTGGCGAAGCATAGCCATAAGGTGCAGGAGCAGGTCTATCATGTGCTCGAAGGCGAGGGCCTGATGGACATAGACGGCAAGGACCATGTCGTGCGCAAGCACGACGTCATCTTTCTGCCGCCGGGTATCGAGCATTCGATCGCGAATACCGGGCTTAGCGATCTCGTCTTTCTTGTGATCACGTCGCCGGTCACCGACGAGCCAGCGCGATAGATGCAGCCCGCTCAATTCACATAACCGTGTCGGATGTCGCTGTGGCGTAAGCCGCGTTGCGGCCGGCACGGCGGCCGGAAGCGAACGCCCAGGCGAGATGATGGCCATGACCTTTCAGCAGCAGGCCACCCTGTCCGGTCGAGCCCGCAGCATAGAGGCCGGGAATCGGCCGATCGCCTTCGCCCAGCACGCGGTGTTCGTGATCAACAGCGAGCCCGCCTTCCGCGTGGACGAACACGGCGCGCACCGGCCCGAGCGCAACATAGGGGCCCGCACCGAATGCGGGGCGGTTTCCGGCGGATGCGTTGTAGGAATCCACGGCAAGCTTCAAAGGCGTGGCCGGCATGCCAAGCTGCTGCGCGAGCGCGTCGAGCATCGGCGCTGATGCGAACACGTCGGCACGATTGCGGCGATAATCATCGACATAGGCATAGGCGACGCCAGGCGCGGTCGAAATGAAATGCGGCCAGGCCGAGAATTTTTTCGCCAACTTGGCATCGAGCAGGATATAGGCGATTTTCCCGGGCTGGTCGGGCAACGCATAGACCGGCTTGTCAAGTTCGTCTGCGAAGCGCTCGCCGCCATTGTTGACGAGGATCGCCCCTTCGGCGAACAGGCTCGGCGACGGGGCTAATGCGGTCGTCACGAAGCTCATTACGAAAGGACGCAACACTGCACTCGGCATGTACTCAAGCGACCATGCCATGAAATTGGCGAGTGCGCGCCAAGGCGGAAGCTTGAGGAGAATGCTTTTGCGCGGCGGTGGAATGAAGCGCAACTCCGGCCCGAGCGCCAAGTCGCCATTGAGAATGCGCGCGCCGAGAGCGACGGCGAGCTTCTGTCCGTCACCGGTCGCGCTCGTGTTGACGCCTTCGACCTTCGCCTCCTGTGCGCCCATGTAAAGGCCCTTCAACTCCGGATCGTTTGTGAAGTCGCCGGTCGCTAGCACAACGCCGCCGCGCGCGCGGAACACGCGCCGTCCCGAGGGGCCGTCGCATTCCACACCGGTAACGCGCCCCTCCTCCGTCACGAGCGACACCGCGCGTTGCTGAAGTCGGATGTCGACTGCCGCCCTGCGCGCGGCACGTTTAAGATGCACGATGAACGAGAGCGAATTCGGCAGCACATTGTGCATGCGCGGCTTGCGGTGCGGCGGCTCCGGCATCGGTCCGTAGAATCGGATGCCGTGCGAAAGAAGCCAGCGGAAAGTCTCCGGCATTGCATCGGCAAGCACGCGGCGCAGATCGGCGTTATCGCGTGCATCGAGGTCGCCGTTGAATCCAGCCATGTCACGCCAATGATCGGCGGGGCGATCGGCGATTCCTTTGCGGATTTGATGCGGCGTCGCGCTGGCGCTGACTGAGCCGATCGACCACGCGGTCGAACCATGCAGTTCAAAATTCTTTTCCAGCAGAACGACCCTGCGCCCGGCGCTGGCCGCCTCGATTGCAGCAGCAAGACCAGCGCCGCCTCCGCCGACCACCACGACGTCGAAAATTTCCTCCGGAATACGCATCGCCGTGTTCGCGCGACGGCTACGGCTGCTGCGCGGCGCGGAGGCCGGCCGAGGCGCCAGCGATCTTCCCAAAGACCGCACCGGCCATCAGGCCGGTGCCGCCGGGGTAATTGAAATAGAACAGACCGCCGACCATCTCGCCTGCCGCGAACAGGCCCGGAATGATCGCCCCGTCGGTATCGACGACGCGCGCATCGTTGTCGATCTTGACGCCACCGAACGTGAATGTGACGCCGCAGGTTACGGCATAAGCCTCGAACGGCGGCTCGTCGATGGTGTTGGCCCAATTCGATTTCGATACCGGCAGACCTATAGTGCAACGTCCGTCTTTGACGTTCGGATTGAACGCAACGTCCTTCTTGATAGCCGCATTGTAATCTCTGATGGTCTCAAGCGCACGCGCGGGATTGACGTCATCGAGTTTCTGAACCAGCTCTTCGAGCGTGTTGGCGCTGACCTTGGTGACGCTCTTGATGCGGTATTCATCGCGCAAGAGATGCAGCACCTTCTTGTCGAAAATCTGCCAAGCGAATAGGCTCGGCTGCATCAAAATCACGCGGCCATATTTTGCGTAGGTGTAATTGCGGAAATCCGCTCCTTCATCGACGAAACGGTCGCCATTCGCGTTGAGCATGATGCCGAATGGATAACTGTGCTTCTGGAAATTGTCGCCGATGGCGAGATCGCCGAACTCCGGCGCGTTGCGATCCCAACCGACGGCGTGGCAGCCCGACCAGTTCCCGGTGGGCATGGCACCGATATCGAGCGCCATGCGGATGCCATCGCCGGTATTGAAGCGCGTGCCTCGGATTTTCGCGAGGTCCCAGCCGGGACCGAGATAGCGCGTGCGCCATTCGGCATTGGCCTGGAATCCGCCGGCGGCAAGGATGACGCATTTCGCCGCGATGTCGATCGTCTTGCCTTCATGCTTCACGCGCACGCCCTTGACGCCCTCGTCGTCTGCGATGAGGTTCACGGCGCGCGTCTCATAGGCGACGGTTACGGAGTTTTTCTTCGCGGCGCCGGTCAAAGCTTCGACCAGACCCGGACCGCCCCCCCAAGCCTCGACCGTGAGGCCGCCCCAGAATTTGAATTTGCCGTCGACCTTGAAGGCCTGACGACCATAGATCGGCTGGAACCGCACGCCCTTGCCGTGCATCCAGCGGATCGTCTCACGGCTTTTTTTTACGAGAAGTTCGCACAGGTCGGGATCGGTCCGGTATTCGGTCACACGCCCCATGTCGTCGAAGAATTTCTCCTCGGTATAGGTACCGAAGTCGGTATTGGCGATCTCCGACTCCGAGAGGTCAGGCATCAATTCCTTGAGATCGTCCACCCCGTCATAGACGCAGCGAATGGCACCGGCGGTGAAGCGGCTGTTGCCACCGCATTCGGATTCCGGCGCCCGTTCGAGGACCAGTACAGATACACCATGTTCGGCAGCGGCAAGCGCAGCACACAGGGCGGCATTGCCCGCACCAACGATAACCACATCACTCGATCGAGGCATCATGTTGAATGTCTTTCGTCAAAGATTTCACACCCGGACATAACCCATTGCCGCGAGCTTCTCCGTGCTCGACAGAATGCCCGTGTCGGCATCGGAATCCTGCGAGATGATTTCCAGCATCGGTAGCCGCGAATAGCCGATCTCGGCCAGCACCGGCGGCACCTCGCTGAACGGTACATCGCCGGCCCCTACCGGATCATGGCGATAGACGGTCCGGCCGGTATCCGACAGATGCACGAGCTTGAGCCGCTTGCGGCACCGGCGCAGCGCATCACCGAGATTTTCCTTGATGAAATGCCCATTGGCGACGTCGTAGACGATGCCGATATCGTCGTTGCCGTAGCGGTCGAGTGCCTGCATCAAGCCTTCGATATCCGGGATGAATGCAAACGGCATATTCTCGACCCACAATGCCGTCCCCGCTTTCTTCGCGAGAGGGACGAGTTCGTCGAGGGCGGAGAAGAAAAATCCGTCAAGCCGTTCGCGCGGCGCCGGAAACAACGGGTTCGACTTGCCCGGACCGATGACGACGCCCGCGGCTCCAAGCTCGCCGGCAAGCTCGACGATCTGGCGGAGCAGATCGAGTGTGTAACGCCGCATCTGCAGCGAAGCGCCGGCGATGTTCATGTCGATATTCGGCATGTTGAGCGTCACGATCCGAAGGTCGCGGCTCTCGATCAGGCGGCGCAGGCTTGAGCGCTGCGCGGCGTCGATGTCCGGCGGCCACAGATGACCCGGATACATCATCAATTCGAATTCGGAGAAACCAAGATCGGCGAGATGCGAGAGGCAAGCCTCGGCTCTGTGCGAAATTGTGTACGAATAGGTATTACAGGCAAAGGATTGCGCGTTGCGGTTCATCCGGCTTTCCTCTTTGCCGCTTCGCGGACGCGTATCATTTCGTGCCAATCGATCTTCGGCTCGAAGCCGAGCCGGTCGCGGGCACGCCCGCCGTCAAGAAGAGAGGCGCAGGGATTTCGATCGAAATAGGCCGCGTTGCGGACAGGCGGCAGCGCACCATAGCGCTCGCGCAGCAAATCAAGTGTGGGGCGGGTGTTGAGACCGTCGTTCGCCGTGAGGAAGTAAGCGGCGTGACGGCCATCGGATGAATCGAGCGCGCAGCGAAAACCTAGGGCGACGTCTTCGGGCGCAATGTAAGTCCAAAGATGATAATTCTGTACATCCGCACCGCGCGCCTCGATTTCCGGGAATTCGGGCGGAAACACGATGTGGGTCGGACGTATGATGATCACTTCAATCTTGCCGCGATTGGCATAAGAGCGGCAGATCGATTCGGTGCATTCCTTGCTCAGTGAATAGAATTCGACCGGCCGCAACGGATGATCTTCGTCGATCGGCAGATATTGCGGCCCCCAGCCCGGCGGGTTGTAGTGAAGGCCGAGTGCGGCGTCGCTCGAAGCGACGACGACACGCTTGACGCCGCAATCCTCCGCGGCCTGCAGCACGGCCCATGTTCCCTGAACATTGACCTGGAAAGTAACATCGGCCGGCGCCGAGCGCGGATTGGGAATGGCGGCGAGATGCACCACCGCTTCCTGGCCCGTGAAAGCATTTCTGAGGGCGTTGTAGTCGGTGACATCGGCCTCGACGGAATGGATTTCCGCTCCTTGCACCGGAATCCTGTCGAGTACAGTGAGATCGCAACGCCCGCGCAAAGTCTCGGTAACGTATCGGCCAAGCCTTCCGGCCCCGCCGGTCACTACGATTTTTTGATACCGCACATTTCCTCCCGGCCGCTCCATCCGACCAGTGCCGGAGAACGGAATCGTCTTTTTGTTGGTCTAGCGAGCCAAAACAGCGTCGTAGTTTAGGGATGGCCGTGCTGCTGTCAATTTCTATCCGATATCGTGAATTGACATTTGGCAATATAGAAATTTTGATGCCCTTGATCGGTGGCACCCTCCTTCCGCCGGGAATGGTTTTCTGAAAATGCGGTAGGCGCCCGATCCGCCAAATCGAAGGAAGACTGTGTCCATGTCTGCGTCATCCAAGGTGCAGTCAAAAACTCGCCCGGCCGGCGTCCCTGTCATTCCCATGCTCATCGGCGGGGTCTGGAAGAACGCAGCCGAGACGACGGAGGTACGCGATCCCTATCGCGGTGATCTGGTGTCCTATGCGCCGCGCTCGTCAGTGTCCGATCTCGATGCCGCCCTGTCGGCAGCGGTGGCGGCCAAGGATCAGGCGGCGGCGATACCCGGCTATGAGCGCGCCAACCTCTTGCGGCGCGCGGGGGCCCTACTCGCGGAGCGAGCCGGACAAATCGCCGAAGTCATGTCGCGCGAAACCGGCAAGGCCATAAAGGATGCCAAGGGCGAGGTGATCCGATCGCAGGACACGATCGATCTCTCCGCCGAGGAGGCGATTCGAATCGAAGGCGAGCACGTGCCGCTCGACGGTTCAGCCATGGGCGCGGGCAAGCTCGCCATGATGCTGCGGTTTCCGATTGGAATCGTGGCTGGTATCACGCCATTCAACGCGCCGTTTAATCTCGCCGCACATAAGATCGCGCCGGCGATCGCTGCCGGCAATGTGATCGTGTTGAAGGCCCCACCACAGGCGCCGGGCGTCGTCCACGAGCTGGCGCGCTTATTCGTGGACGCGGGCGTACCGGCGGGCTTCCTCAACGTTCTCTATGGCGACCTGGTTGGTCCCGTCCTGGTGCGCGATCCACGCGTCGATTTCATCACCTTCACGGGATCGAGCCGTGTCGGCGCAGATATTAAAGCCGCATCCGGGCTTCGGCGCGTTGCGCTCGAACTCGGCGGGAACGGCGCAACGATCGTCCACGCGGATGCGTCAGTCGACGAAGCCGCCGCTGTCTGTGCGCGAAATTCTATGCGACTCGCCGGCCAAAGCTGCATCTCCGTGCAAGTCGTCTACGTTCACCGTTCGCTCTACGACAGATTCGTCGCACGGATCGTTGAGGAAGTGAAAACGCTGAAGGTCGGAGACCCGCTCGACCCCTCGACCGATGTCGGGACGCTGATCGACGAAATCTCGGCCAAGCGAGTGGAATCCTGGGTGAAGGAAGCAGTCGCGGGCGGCGCTCGCGCCCTGACAGGCGGCGCGCGGCGGGGCGCGCAGCTTGAGCCGACCGTTCTCGTCGATGTCGATCAATCGATGAAAGTCGTGTGCGACGAGGTGTTTGGACCGGTCGTCAGCATCTGCCCCTACGACGAAATCGATCAGGTTTTCCAGCGGATTAGCGACAGCCGCTTCGGCCTGCAATGCGGGATTTTCACAGCCTCGCTCGCGACCGCGATGGCTGCAATCCGCAAGCTGCGCACCGGCGGCGTGATCGTGAACGGCAGCTCGACCTGGCGTACGGACCAGCTCCCCTATGGCGGCGTGAAGGACAGCGGTATTGGCCGGGAAGGTCCGCATTATGCCATCAGAGACATGACGGAGGAGCGGCTCGTCGTCTTCAACCTTTGAGCCCGAGGCCATGGCTAAAATAGTCTGCGCGCTGTACAGGAATTGGGCCGATCAGGGAAGATTGCGGGATTGAAGAAGTGCTAGGTTTTTTTGGAGACAGAAGCCGTGAGAACGCGAGCGAGCCCGATTAAAACAGACAAGTCCGAACAGCAGTCGCACGGCACTTCGGGCGCTCCGGAACTTGCTCACGCGGCCGTTCTCGACAACGATCTCGACGACCCTCAACGCGGCGGCGTCCAGTCGATCGGGCGGGCCTTCGCCATTCTCGAGGAAGTCGCGCGTAATCGCGACGGCATTGGCCTGTCCGAACTCAGCAAGCGCGTGGGTCTGCACAACAGTACGGCGTTCCATCTTGTGAAAACGATGGTGTCGCTCGGCTATCTCCGTCAGATCACCGGCACCAAGCGATATCGCGTTGGCCGGCCCCTCTTCGCACTGGCAGCGAGCGCGCTTGACGAAATCGAGATGGTGAGCCTCTCGACACCGATCTTGGAGGACCTGTCGCGCGAAAGCGGCGAAAGCAGCCATTTCGCCGTCCGCATGGGAGACTCGGTCGTAGTAGTTGCCCGCACGTCGGGACCGGGCGCATTTCAGCTCGCCGACCGCGTTGGCGTCGTACGGCCCGCCTATTGCACCGCGCTCGGTAAAGTCATCCTCGCCGCTCTGCGCCCCGAACAATTTGAGCGTTATATGGCGCGCACCGAACTGAAAGCCTATTCGCCGAAATCGATCCTGGAAATTGAGCCGCTGCGGCGCGAGATCGAGGAAGTTCGCAAGAACGGCCTGGCTTTTGATGACGGGGAATTCGATCCGGAAGTGCGCTGTGTGGCCGTTCCGGTGTGTGACTTCACCGGCCAGGTCATGGGCGCGATTGGAATTTCTGGCCCCGTCTGGCGCATGCCGATCCAGATGCTCCAGAGCCGTGCCCGTATCGTGCAGGCCGCCGCCGTTCGCCTCTCCGCCGAATTCGGCTTTACCGCAGAAGCCGCGCCGAGAGGCTGATTTCCAACGGTCCGCGGTTGACAATCGCAGACAATCCCACCAAAATTTCCTACAATGTAAAAACGCTTCCGGCTATATCGGACATGAGACCGCCCTTGGCGGGTTCTCGCTCCGTTACGCCGAAAGCGGCGGCTGGCGACTGGACCCTCCAAGCTGAGGTGCAAGGCCCGGAAGGGACTTGATCTTGCGGGAGTGCCGACAAGCGAGCCGCCCTCCAGGGAGGGGCGTGGTGGCACTTCTGGTAACGGGCGCCATGGGACATGTCGGCCACGAGGTCGTTCGTCAGGCGGCCGCCACGGGAGCGACCGTCATTGCACAATATCGCACGACATATCGCGATCACGATGCACGCGCGCTCGGCGACAAAGTCACCTGGGTTTCCTGCGATCTCGCTGATACCGGAGCCGTTGCCACACTTTGCGAGACGCATGCGGTCGACTCCTGCATCCATTCGGCAGCCGTCTCCAACGACAAATATGCCCGGCCGCAGCCGCTCACCGCGATCAACGCCAATGTGGGGGCGACCGCGAATTTGCTCGACATGATGCGCCGGCAGAATTGGAAACGTTTTCTTTTCGTCGGCACCGGTTCGGTGTTCCAGGATACGACCGATCCGTTGAAGCCAATTCTCGAGGACGCCGCCCCCTCCGTTACCAACATCTACAGCACCACGAAATATTGCGGCGAGTTGTTGACGAGGATGTACCGCTCCCAGTTCGGCCTCTCTGCCGCGGTCGTGCGCGTCTCCTGGGTTTATGGACCGCCTCTTGTTACCGACGATCCGCCGCGCGGACCGGTGCCGGCGTTCTTGAAGTCCGCACTCGCGGGAAAGCCGATCAGGCTGCCGAGCGGCGCCGATTTCGCGGCGAGCTTCACCTACGTCGCCGACGTCGCAGCCGGTCTGATCGCCGCCTGGCGCGCCACGACGCTGAACCACGATGTGTATCATCTCGGCTCGGGTGAAAATTACACCGCGCGCCACGTGGCCGACGCGGTTCGCGCGGCGGTGCCCGGCGCCACCATCGAATTAGGCGCTGGAACAGAACCATGGACGATCCACAGCCGTATGCGCGGTCCTCTCGCCGGTGAGCGTCTTCTCACGGACGCTGGATTCAGAGTCGGATACTCGCTCGAGAAAGGCGTACGCGCCTATGCCGATTGGATGCGCGCAAATCCGGGGATGCTGCGATGAGCGATGCCGCCCACCCGCAAATCATCGCGCGTTCGCCGGTCGTTGACGCAATCGTCCACGCGCCGGGCGCATTCTATCTGCTGGCGATCATGGTGATTTTCCTGACAATCTGGACACCAAGCTTCTTCACGTTGGCCAATCTCACCAACGTGGCGTTGCAGGTTGCAGTACTTACGATCGTCGCGCTCGGCATGACCCTGGTCATCCTGACGGAAGGGATCGACCTCAGCCTTGGGCCCGTTCTCGGCCTGTGCGGCGTGAGCGCTGCGCTGCTGCTCACCGCCGG
>CAYJNT010000038.1:0-13075 GCA_964370945.1 uncultured Hyphomicrobiales bacterium
CTAGTAACGAGCGTGCCGTGAAATTGCGGCGCGCCGGGACACCATGGCCGATATTCTGAAAGCCCGAAACGGCAAGGACGTGGAAGATGCGGTCAGCTGGGCGCTGGCCGAAGGCAAGCCGCTCGAGATTGCCGGGCAGGGGTCCAAGCGCGGGCTCGGGCGGCCGAGCCAGTCGGATTTCACGCTCGATCTCTCCGCTCTGTCGGGCGTCACGCTCTATGAGCCCGAAGAGCTCGTCCTCTCCGCCAAGGCCGGCACGCCGATCGCGGAGATCGAAAAGCTCGTGGCCGAAAAAGGCCAGGAGCTTGCCTTCGAACCGCTCGATTACGGACCGATCCTCGGCCGGCCCGCCGGCGCCGGCACGATCGGCGGCGTGCTGGCGGCCAATCTGTCGGGCCCGCGCCGGATCAAGGCCGGCGCCGCGCGCGATCATTTTCTCGGCGTCACCGCGGTTTCCGGCCGCGGCGAGACCTTCAAATCCGGCGGACGCGTGGTGAAGAATGTGACGGGCTACGACATGTGCAAATTGCTGTCGGGTTCGTTCGGCACGCTCGCGGTCATGACCGATGTCACGATCAAGACGTTGCCGCGCTGCGAGACCGAAGCGACCGTCATCGTCACCGGTCTCGAGGATGACGCGGTCGCGGCACCCATGGCCGCGGCGATGGGATCGTCCTGCGATGTCTCCGGCGCGGCGCATGTGCCGGGGCATGTCGCGGGCCGCTTCGAGGGCCTTGATCCGGCGCGCGCGGTGACGGCGTTCCGCCTCGAAGGCGTCAAGCCGTCGGTCAAGCATCGCAGGGACGTCCTGTCGGCGCTGCTCAAACCCTTCGGTGCGGTGGAGACCATGGCCGAGAAACAGTCGCGTGCGCTCTGGCAGGGCGTCCGCGACGCGTTGCCGTTCGCTGCGGCCGGTGACGGTCACGACCGTCCGCTCTGGCGTGTTTCGACGCAGCCGGGCCGGGGCTTTGAATTGTCGGAGATGATCTCGCCCGGCGCTCAGATGTTCTACGATTGGGGCGGTGGGCTGATCTGGATCCTGATGCCGCCCGCCGACGACGCCGGCGCGGCCGAATTGCGGCAAGCGGTCGCAACGCTCGGCGGACATGCGATGCTCGTGCATGCGCCGGCGGCTCTGCGCGCCGCGACGGACGTATTCCAGCCGCAGGACGAGGCGGTCGCGGCCTTGACCAAAAGGGTCAAGGACAGTTTCGATCCCAAGGGTATTCTCAATCCGGGACGGATGTGGGCGGGGGTGTAATGCAAACCAACTTCACCCTCGCGCAGCTCGCCGATCCCGATATCGCGGAAGCCAACCAGATTCTGCGTGCCTGCGTGCATTGCGGCTTCTGCACCGCGACCTGCCCGACCTATGTGCTGCTTGGCGACGAGCTCGATTCCCCGCGCGGGCGCATTTACCTCATCAAGGAGATGCTGGAAAACGAGGCGCCCGCGACCGCCGAAGTGGTCAAGCATGTCGATCGCTGCCTCTCGTGCCTCGCCTGCATGACCACCTGTCCGTCCGGCGTGCATTACATGCATCTTGTCGATCACGCACGGGCGCATATCGAGAGCACGTATCGCCGTCCGCTGTTCGATCGGGCGCTGCGCGGCCTGCTCGCGGCTGTGCTGCCCTATCCGGGCCGTTTCCGGGCGGCGCTGATCGCCGGATATCTCGCAAAGCCGTTCGCAGCGCTCTTCGCCTTGCTCGGCCTCACGCCGCTCGCCGCCATGCTCAAGCTCTCGAGCCTGCCGCCGAAACCGTCCCTGCCGCGCCAGCGGGTCTATGCGCCGGCTGGCCGCCGCAAGGGCCGCGTCGCGCTGCTCACCGGCTGCGCCAACAAGGTGCTGCAACCCTCGATCAATGAGGCGACGATCCGTCTGCTCAATCGCCTCGGCATCGAGGTCGTCGTCCCCGAAGGCGAAGTCTGCTGCGGATCGCTCGTCCATCACATGGGGCGCGAGGCGCAGGCGCATGCCCAGGCCAGGGCCAATGTCGATGTCTGGATCGCGGAGATGGACGACGAGGGGCTCGACGCGATCGTCGTCAACGCGTCGGGCTGCGGGACGACGGTGAAGGACTACGGCTTCATGCTGCGGACCGATCCCGCTTATGCGGGGAAAGCGCGCCGTATTTCATCCGTCACAAAAGATGTTTGTGAGTATCTGGCAACATTGCGGCTGCCCGAACCCGTGGGCGAAACCGGCCTGACTGTGGCTTATCACGCCGCCTGTTCGCTCCAGCATGGCCAGAAAATCGTGCGGCAACCCAAGGAATTGCTGTCAAACATGGGTTTCACCGTGAGGGACGTGCCGGAGGGGCATCTGTGCTGCGGCTCCGCCGGGACCTACAATATCGTTCACTCCGACATTGCGCGCAGCTTGCGAGATCGTAAGATCGCACGTATCGAACAGCTTGAACCCGACGTGATCGCTGCCGGCAACATCGGCTGCATCACACAGATCGCGACGGGCACGGCCATACCGGTAGTCCATCCCGTCGAGCTCCTCGACTGGGCATCCGGCGGGCCGAGACCCGAAGGGGTCACCGAGCGAGATCGAGGGGCGCCCGCCCGGTCAGGGCAGACGAAACGGAAAGCAGCCGCTGACATCGCAAGAGTTTAAACGAGAACCATTCCGGAGGACGATCATGGCGAAGAAGCGAAAGACGAAAGCGAAGAAGACGAAAAAGGCCAAGAAGAAAACAATGACCAAGCGCAAGAAGCCGGCGCGCAAGGCCGCGGCCAAGAAGAAAACCGCGAAGAAGAAAGTGAGCAAGCCGAAGGCGAAGGCCAAGAAGAAGGCTGCGCCGAAAAAGGCCGCCGCTCCGAAGCCTGCGCCGATGATGGCGCCGAAGCCCGCTCCGGCCCCGGCGCCGATGGCTCCGAAGCCCGCAATGCCGTCCGGCGGCGGCTTTGGCTCGCCGGCACCGAGTTCCGCTCCGAGCTTTGGCGGCGGCGGTTACAAGCCGTTCGGCAGCGACAACGGCAACAAGGGTCAATAACACCCGTCGCCAGGCCGACATCGGCAACGCCCGCGAGGTTATCGCGAAACGCAAGGCCGCACCGACATCCGGTGCGGCCCGCGTCGTGATGGGGCGCGCATCGACGCCTGCCAGCGCGATGGACGCGCCGATCTCAGGTCCGCGCTGCATTGCGGCAAGGGCGGGCGGTTGCCCGCGTGGCGCATGGCGCGGGCGCCTTTGCCGCAATTGCAGCGGCGTGACGGCCGCAATAGCATGCCGCATTGTAAGGACGGCCTGAGCCCGATCCGCGCCTCTAAAACATTCAATAACTTGCAAATGGAGTATTCGCGATGGCGTACAACATCCTGATCATGGGCGCGTCTTACGGGTCGCTGCTGGCGTCCAAGATGATGTTCGGCGGGCACAATGTGAAGCTCGTCTGTCTTCCGGCCGAAGCCGAGTTGATCAATGCGGAAGGCTTCCGCGTGCGGATGCCGGTCAAGGGCCGCAAGGACCAGATCGAGATCGATTCCCGCAAGCTTCCGGGCAAAGTCTCGGCCGCCGGTCCTGGCGACGTGAAGCCGTCCGATTTCGACCTTGTCGGGCTCGCGATGCAGGAGCCGCAATATCGCTCGCCCGGCGTGCGCGAATTGCTCGACGCGGTCGCGAAGTCGAAGGTGCCGTGCATGTCGATCATGAACATGCCGCCGCTGCCTTACGTCCGGCGCATTCCGGGCCTGAACCACGATGCGCTCAAGCCCGCCTATACCGACCCGACGGTGTGGGACAATTTCGATCCGGCCTTGCTGACCTTGTGCAGCCCGGATCCGCAGGCGATCCGTCCGCCGGAAGAGAAGGTCAATGTGTTGCAGGTGACGCTGCCGACCAATTTCAAGGTCGCGAAATTCGGCAACGACAAGCACAACAAGATTCTCCAGGATCTGCAGGACGACATCGAGGCGGTGCGCTTCAGCGTGCCGGAAGGCAAGATCGAGTTGCCGGTGAAGCTGAAGGTGCATGACTCGATCTTCGTGCCGCTCGCCAAATGGGCGATGCTGCTCGCCGGCAATTATCGTTGCGTGACCAAGGACGGCATGCGCACCGCGCAGGAAGCGGTGCATAGCGACATCGAGACCTCGCGCTCGGTCTACAATTTCGTCAACGATCTCTGCGTCAAGCTCGGCGCCTCGCCGAGCGATCTCGTGCCGTTCGAGAAATACGCGGCCGCCGCGCAAAGCCTCTCGCGCCCGGCGTCGGCCGCGCGCGCGCTCAACAACGGCGTGCCGAACATCGAGCGCGCCGACAAGCTCGTGCAATTGATCGCGAAGCAGAAAGGCCTGAGCCATCCCGTGATCGATGCGACGGTGGCGCTGGTCGATTCCAGGCTCGAAGCCAACCGGAAGAAGGCGGCTTAAATCGCCGTTTTGGCCGGGGAATCGGGGAAACCCCGATTCCGGCCTCCGCGGTTGTGGCTTTGCCGCAACACGTTAAAGCTTTGTAACATCGACCGCCCTAAAGCGGTCGGGTTCGCCCAAAGAGGCAGCAACTGCCTTTGCTTTCGCCTTGCTGCCCTTATGGCCTCCGTTACGTTTTCAGCAAGTTCTGAAGGAACGGGGTTGGCGTCTTGAGACCCGACGGATGATCCGTCGCTCAGCTTGAGCCGCCGAAAGCCAAGAAGAAGGGGCGAATTATGAAGAAGTTTCTCATTCCGGCGGTCATGGTCCTTGCCGCTTCGAGCGCGCCCGCGCTCGCTGCCGATCTCGGCAAGATGGTCACCAAGGCGCCCGCGCCTGTGGCCGTTCCGTCGCCGTTCGACGTCGCGGTCGGCGCCGGCATCGCGACCGATTACAATTTCCGCGGCATTTCGCAGTCGAACAACAAGGCGTCGGTCAACGCCTATTTCGAAGGCCGCTATAACTCCTCGGCGAACCTGCAATGGTACGCCGGCATCGCCGGCTACAGCATCGACTTCCCGAACCGCGCCTCGGCGGAAATCGATCTCTATGGCGGCGTGCGCCCGACCTTCGACAAGCTCGCGCTCGATCTCGGCGTTCTGTACTACTACTATCCGGGTGGCCAGTGCTTCTTCGGCGGCGCGCCGCTGCTCGCAGGCGATCCGACCTGTAACCCGGCCCTGCCGAACGGCAACTACGCCAAGCAGGACGTGAGCTTCCTCGAATTCTACGCCAAGGCGGCCTACAACTTCACCGACCAGTTCAATGTCGGCGTCGGCGTCTTCTACACCGAGGACTGGCTCGCCACCGGCGCGGACGGCACCTACGGCAACGTGACCGCGAAGTTCACCGGTCCGGCGCTCGCCAATGGCTGGGGCTGGTACATTTCGGGTGAATACGGCCATTACTGGCTCGGCACCACCGACACGTTCTTCGGTAGCGCGCTGTTCCCGACCGGCACCCCGCTGCCGGATTACTCGACCTGGAACGTCGGTCTCGGCCTGACCTACAAGGCGATCACGGTCGACCTGCGCTACTACGACACCGACCTGTCGAAGGCCGATTGCAACGTCCTGACCGGCGATCACACCGCGACCTTCTCGGCCGGCAACATCACCGCCACCAATCCGGGCGGTCTCGGCTCCGGCTGGTGCGGCGAAGCCTTCGTCGCCAAGCTCTCCTTCGACACCACCCTGTCGGCGCTCAAGTAAGCCGACCGGAGGTCCTGATTTGACGGGCGGCGCCTGAAAGCGCCACCCGTTTTCTTTTTGTATAACGTTCGTCATGAGCGACGAGCCAATGCAGCAGTCGGCGGATCAGAATCGGCAAGAGCGGCGCAACCGCGAAAGCGCGACGTTGCGGAGATGGAGCCGCGCCGCGGCGGGGGCGCTTGGCGGTGCCGTGGCGATCGGCGCGATGGAGTGGTTTTCCGCCTTCTCGGAATTTCCGCTCGCCTCGATCCCGTTTGCGACCTCGATCGTGCTGGTGATGGGCTCGCCCGACGCGGAACCGGCGCAGCCGCGCGCACTCGTTGGAGGGCATGTGGTCTCGGCGCTGGTCGGGCTTTTGGTGCTTCAGCTGACCGGCCCCGACGCCTGGGCGGCCGCCCTGGCGGTCGGCGTCGCCATTGTCGCCATGCATGCGACGCGGACATTTCATCCGCCGGCCGGCATCAATCCCTTGCTGATCGTGACCATGGCGATGCCGTGGACGTTCCTCGCGGTACCGGTCGGCGCCGGCGTGCTGCTGCTCCTCGTTTTTGCGTGGACTTGGAACAATATCGGTGCCGAGAAGAGCTGGCCGCAACGTTGGTGGTGACTTTTTTGCGCATGATCTTGTCCGAAAACCGGTCCCCATCCCGGATCAAGTCCGGGACAGGCTTTTTCGGGATTATGCGCTACCCCGCCGCCGGCTCCACTTTCGCCTCGATCAGCCGATGCTGCTCGCCCTCGCGCTTAAGCGCGATGCCGCGGTCATGGAAGGCGGACAGCGTCGAACGGTGGCCGATCGAAACGATGGTTGTGCCGGCAAGTTGCGTGCGCAGCACCTTGTAAAGCACGGCTTCGGACGCCTCGTCGAGCGACGCCGTCGCCTCATCGAGGAAGAGAAAATCGGGTTTCTGCAGGATCGCGCGCGCGATCGCGAGACGCTGCTGTTCGCCGAGCGAGAGAATCCGGTTCCAGTGCGCTTCTTCGTGCAAGCGCGGCGCAAGCGCAGGCAGGCCGACAATCTCGAGCGCGCGCGCCAGCGTTTCGCTCGGGAAGGCGCCGGGCTCGGCCGGATAGGCGATCGCCGTCGCGAGCGTCGCGACCGGAAAATACGGCCGCTGCGGCAGGACCATCACATGCGCGCCGGCCGGGATTGCGATCGTGCCGCGTCCGAACGGCCACACGCCGGCAATGGCACGAAACAGCGTCGATTTGCCGGACCCGGACGGTCCGGTCAGCAATGTATCGCGGCCCGTTCCGAAAGCGGTTTGCACGTCGGCGATCAGCGGCGCGCCATTCGGCAGCCGCAACGACACGTCGTGCAGCTGGATTCCGGCCTTTTTGTCGCTGCCCACGCGCTTGACGCCAGCGGCCGGGGCGCCGCTCGCGTGCGCCTGCGCGATCGCGGCATTGAAGCCGGTCAGCCGCTGGATCACCGCGCCCCATTCGGCGAGCTCGCTATAGGTCGAGACGAAAAACGACATCGCATTCTGCACGCTGCCGAAGGCGGACGCGGTCTGCATCAGCGCGCCAAGCTGAACCTGGCCCGCGAAATAGGCGGGGCTGACGACGATAAAGGGAAAGATGATCGACACCTGATCGAAGCCGGCGGTGAAGAAGGTGAGCTTCTTTTGCCGCCGCATGATGTTGAACCAGTTGTTCACGACATTCTGAAAGCGATCGAGTAACCGGCCGGTCTCGGCGCGCTCGCCCGAGAGCAGCGCGATCTGTTCGGAGTTTTCCCGCGTGCGCACGAGGTTGAAACGGAAATCCGCCTCATAGCGCTGCTGCGTGAAGATCAGCCGGATCAACGGCCGCCCGATCAGATGCGTGAACAACGTTCCGGCAACCGAGTAGATCAGCGCCGCCCAGACGAGATAACCCGGAATGTCGATCGTCGAGCCGAACAGATGCAGGGGCGCCGCGTTGGACAATCCCCACAAGATGAGGACGAAGGAGAGGATGGTGACGACTGAATTGAGGAATCCCAATCCGATCCGCAGGGTGCGCACGACAAAGAGCTGAATGTCCTCGGCGATGCGCTGATCGGGATTGTCCGCCGCGTCGCCCTGCAACTGCATGCGGTAGTGATTGGCGTGGTCCAGCCAGTTGCGCAGATAGGCCTGCGTCATCCACCGCCGCCAGCGGACCTGCAGCCACTGGTTCAAATAGAGTTGATAGACTTTCAGGACGATGAATGTCCCCGCCAGCAGTCCGAAATAGGCGAGCTGGCTGACGAAGGCATTCCAGTCGCGGTCCTGCAGCGCGTTATAAAAGGCGTTGTTCCATTGATTGATCAGGACGGTTAGGGCCACGACGCCCAGCTCGATTGCAACAATTATGAGCAACAGGGCGCGGCCCGCCATCCGGTCCTCGGACCGGAAATAGGGAATGGCGAGCCGCCAGATGCCCGCAAGCGAGGGTTTGGGACCGTTCACGGAAAGTGCTCCTGTTGCGAGATGGGCAAGCCAAAGGTGGTCAATGCCGCCGCCCGTTTACAAAGTCTGCAAACCCGGTGCCGCGAATGCGTGGGCCGGGGCGATCGGGCTCCAAAAAATTTGTGCAGTGCAGTCTGCGACGTTCAGATGCTTGTGCAAGACGTTCAACCCGTCCAAACTATGGCAAGCCCGCTGGAATACGATATACGTTCCAAGGGTTCTATACAAAACCGGCGCCTTAGACGCCGGGCTTAACGGTCGCTAGGGAGGATCCACATGACCGCAACAACTGAAAAAGCGAAAACAAGTCGCCGCAAATTCCTGCTGGCCGCCGGCGCCACCGGTGCTGCCACCATTGCAATGCCGCAGATCTCGCGTGCCCAGACCGTGACCCTGAAGATGCAGGGCTCCTGGGGCGCGAAAGACGTGTTCAACGAAATGGCGCAAGATTATGTCGAGCGCGTCAATTCCATGGCCGGCGGCCGCCTGAAGATCGACTACCTGGTCGGCGGCGCGGTGGTGCATCCGTTCCAGGTTCTCGACGGCGTGCACGGCGGCCAGCTCGACGGCGCCCATACGGTGACCGTGTATTGGTACGGCAAGCACAAGGCCGCTTCGCTGTTCGGCACCGGCCCGGTGTTCGGCTTCAATGCCAACGAAGGCCTCGGCTGGATTCATAACGGCGGCGGCAAGGAGCTGTTCGAAGAGTTGCAGACGCAGATCATGAAGGTCAACGTCAAGAGCTTCTTCGCGATGCCGATGCCGACCCAGCCGCTCGGCTGGTTCAAAAAGCCGATCAAAAGCGCCGCCGACATCAAGGGTTTGAAGTACCGCACCGTGGGCCTCGCCGCCGACCTGTTCCAGGCGATGGGCGCTTCGGTTGCGCAGCTTCCCGGCGGCGAAATCGTGCCGGCCATGGAACGCGGCGTCATCGACGGCTTCGAGTTCAACAACCCGACCTCGGACCGCCGCTTCGGCGCCCAGGACGTTGCCAAATACTACATGATGGGCAGCCATCATCAGGCGACGGAATACTTCGAAATCATGTTCAACCGCACGAAGTTCAATGCGCTGCCGAAGGAGCACCAGGCGATCCTGCAATATGCCGCCGAGGCCGCGTCGTCCGCCAATGAATGGAAGGGGATGGATTATTACTCGAAGGACTTGCAGGAATTGATCACCAAGGACAAGGTCAACGTCCTTCGCACGCCGAAGGATGTTTTCGACGCCGAGATCAAGGCGTGGGACGGGTTGATCAAGCAACTCGAGGCCGATGCCTTCATGAAGAAGGTGATGGACTCGCAGAAGGCCTGGGTGCGTCGTGTCGTCTATTACGGCATGTATAACGCGACCGATTACAGAGGCGCCTTCGATCACCAGTTCCCGGGCGTTCTCAAAATCTGATCGGTATTCGCCAAACGGCTATGCCAGCAACGCGAGAAGGGCGGCGTGTCGTTCACGCCGCCCAATTTTGATATAAGTGACGTTCAAGGATCGTTGGCTGTTCGGAGACTTCGCAACACATGAAGAATTTCTTGTTTTTAATTGACTCACTCAGCCTCTGGGTCGGTAAGAGCTTCGCCTGGCTGATCCTCATTCTCACACTCGGTATCAGCTATGAAGTCTTCGTGCGCTATGTCCTCGGCGCTCCCACGACCTGGGCCTTCGATTTCAGTTACATTAATTACGGCGCGATGTTCCTGATGGCCGGCGCCTATGCGCTCTCGCGCAACGGTCACGTGCGCGCCGACGTGTTTTATCGCTTCTGGCGGCCGCGGACCCAGGCGATGATGGATCTGGTACTTTTCATCATCTTCTTCCTGCCGGCCGTGCTCGCCTTCATGTATGCCGGCCTGAACTTCGCCCAGATGTCGATCCGTTTTCGCGAAGTCAGCATCTTCAGCCCGGCCGGAGTTCCGGTCTTTCCGCTCAAGACCCTGATCCCGATCACCGGTTTGCTGCTGTTCATTCAGGGGATCGCCGAAGTCATCCGCTGCATCCTGTGCATCAAGACCGGTGCCTGGCCGCAGCGGCTGCATGACGTTGAGGAGACTGAATCCGTCATCATCCGTGAAAAACAGCATCTCGCCGAACAAGCGGACAAGCGCTAAGCGCATCGTGAAATGCGCGGCAATAAAAAGGGCACGAGGGGATTACGATGACTGACCCGCAAATCGGCATGGCGATGCTGTTCTTGTTTATCTTCATCATCATGCTGGGCTTTCCCATCGCGTTCACACTGATCGCGATGGGCGTCGGGTTCGGCTTCTATGCCTATTACGTTCCCGGCCAGGAAATTTTCGACAACCGCATTTTAACCCTGCTGGTCCAGAAGACCTTTGAGGTTGCATCGAACGACGTGCTTGTCGCTGTTCCGCTGTTTCTCTTTATGGGTTATCTGGTCGAGCGCGCGAGTATTCTCGATCGCCTGTTTCATTCGCTCCAGATCTCCATGAAGAACGTTCCCGGCGCGCTCGCGGTGGCGACGCTCGTCACCTGCGCGATGTTCGCGACCGCGACCGGAATCGTCGGCGCGGTCGTCACGCTGATGGGTCTGCTGGCCTTTCCCGCGATGCTGCGCGCCGGGTATGACGTCAAGCTGTCGGCCGGCGTGATCTGCGCGGGCGGCTGCCTCGGCATTCTGATCCCGCCCAGCATTCTGTTGATCGTCTACGCCGCGACCGCCGGCGTCTCGGCGGTGAAGCTCTACGCGGCGGCGTTTGTGCCCGGCTTCATGCTGACCGGCTTCTATGTGATGTACGTCATCGCGCGCGCCATGATCAATCCCGCCTTGTGTCCCAAGCTCCCGAAGGAGCAGACCGACATTCCCGCCACCGAGGTCATCTGGGCGCTGCTGACATCGTTTTTCCCGCTCGCGCTTTTGATCGTATCGGTGTTGGGCGCCATCCTGTTCGGTTTGGCGACACCGTCGGAAGCCGCCGGCATCGGCGCGCTCGGCAGCATCGTGCTGGCGTTCGCTTACGGCGCCCTGAATTTCGGGATGCTGAAGGAATCGGTGTTTCTGACCGCGCGCGCCACCGCCATGGTCTGCTATCTGTTCATCGGTTCCTGGACATTCTCGTCTGTGTTCGCGCTGCTCGGCGGACAATCCGTGGTCGAACAGTTTTTCCTCGGCCTGAATTTGTCCTCGACCGGCTTCCTGCTGCTCACCCAGGCGATCATCTTCCTCCTGGGCTGGCCGCTCGAATGGACCGAGATCATCGTCATTTTCGTGCCGATCTTCCTGCCGCTGCTCGACGACTTCAACATCAATCCGATCTTCTTCGGCATCCTGGTCGCGCTGAACACGCAGACGGCGTTCAACACTCCGCCGGTTGCGATGGCGGCGTTCTACCTGAAGGGCGTCGCGCCGGCGCATGTGAAGCTCACCGATATCTTCAGCGGATCGCTGCCATTCGTGGCCATGGTCTTTATCACGATGGCGCTGGTCTATATTTTCCCGCAAATTGCGCTGTGGTTGCCGGACTATTTGTACACGCCGCGGTGACGCGAAGCGCGCGCCGCTTGAGGATCGCCGCATGAGTCTAAGTGCCTTGAGCCTTACCGAGGCCGCCGCTGATATCCGGGACGGACGCATCAAGTCGGCGGAGCTTGTCGCCGATTGCCTGAAGCGGATCGAGGAGGTGGATGGCGCGATCGAAGCCTGGGCCTATCTCGACCGCGACCACGCGATGATGCAAGCCGAAGCTGCCGATCTGCGCCGCCAGAAAGGCAATGCGCTCGGCCCGCTGCACGGCGTCCCGATCGGGATCAAGGACATTTTCGATACCGGCGACATGCCGACCGAGTTCGGCTCACCGGCCTGGGCTGGCCGCACGCCGCGCCAGGACGCGACCGCTGTCGCCAAACTGCGCGAAGCCGGCGCGGTGATCATGGGCAAGACCGTCACGACCGAATACGCCTATTTCCAGCCGGGCAAGACCAGAAATCCGCATGATGCCTCGCGCACGCCGGGCGGCTCGTCGAGCGGTTCGGCCGCGGCCGTCGCCGCCTTCATGGTGCCGGGTGCGGTCGGCTCGCAGACCAACGGCTCGGTGATCCGGCCGGCGGCGTTTTGCGGCGTGGTCGGTTTCAAGCCGACGCATGGTCTGATTTCACGCAGCGGTGTGCTCGAATTGTCGCGCACGCTCGATCACGTCGGCGTCTTCGCGCGCAGCGTTGAGGACGCGGCGCTGCTCGCGGAGCAGATCGTCGGATTCGACGAAGAGGATCTGGATACGCGCCCCGTCGCCAGGCCGCCATTCGCATCGGTGGCAAAGAGCGCGCCGCCTTTGCCGCCGCGCTTTGCGTTCGTTCGCTCCGCGGCCTGGGAACACGCCGAGCCGGTGACGCGCGAGGCATTCGGCGAGCTGACCGAGGCGCTGGGCGAGGCCGCAGCCGAGGTCGATATCGGCGAGCGCTTCGGTCGCGCGATCGAGATGCAGCGCATCGTGATGGAAGTGGAGATGGCCCATAATTTCCGCCGCGACTATGAGAAATTCGGCCACCAGCTGAGCGACAAATTGCGCGGACTGATCGAGCGCGGGCGCGCCTGTCCGGCCGCCGAGTACATGGCGGCCCTGTCCGCGATCCCGCAGCTCAACGACGCGCTCGATGGCGTGTTCGACGAATACGATGCGATCCTGACGCCGGCAGCGCCGGGCGAAGCGCCCGCAATCGAGACGACCGGCAGCCCGGTCTTTTGCTCGACCTGGAGCTTGCTCGGCACGCCCGCGATCGCGCTGCCGTTGCTGAGTTCCGGGAACGGCCTGCCGATCGGGGTTCAGCTCGTCGGCCGCCGCGGCAACGATGCAAGGCTCTTGCGGAGTGCGCGGTGGCTGGTCGACACTCTCCACGGCAAGGCGGCCTCCGATCAGCGGAAAGGAAATCCCTCATGAGCATCACCATTATCACCGGCCTGATCGGCATGGCGCTTCTGTTCGCCTTCGTTGGATTCATGGTGACCTGGGTGAAAGCGCTGCCGCTGATCGTGATCGTCCTGATCGTCGG
>CAYJNT010000038.1:13175-20694 GCA_964370945.1 uncultured Hyphomicrobiales bacterium
CAACCCACATCCGGAAATATTCCGCAAAATATCGCAACAGCCCCGCTGAAATGAATTGCGGCCTGATTGTATCATTGCCTAAGATGTAATCACTCGCACTACCGGACCAGACGAACAAGCGGGATTGTGTGAGCCCGGCCGCTGGCCCGTTCCTTGCTAATCCTTAGCGTTTCCAATGGTGAGCGGGAGAGTGTCATGCGACGTCGCGAATTCACGAAACTGGCGCTGGCCGGTGCTGCTGCAAGTGTTGCGGCGCCTGCGGTGGTGCGCGCCCAGACGACCTTCAACTGGAAGATGACGAGCTTCTACGGCCCGAATGCCGCGTTCTATTCGACCGGCCCGGGCAGCGCGAAGGACCTCGTCAAGCGCATCGACGAGATGTCGGGCGGCCGGCTGAAGATCCAGTTCTACGGCGCCGGCGAATTGATTCCCGCCGCGGAAGGCTTCGACGCCGTGTCGTCGGGCACGGTGGAGATGAACTACGCCAATTCGTATTTCTGGACCGGCAAGAGCTTCGCCGCGCAATATTTCACGGCCGTGCCCTTCGGGCTCAACTTCCAAGGCTATAACGGCTGGTACTATGACGGCGGCGGGCGCGAGCTCTGGCGCGAGGTCTATGATCGCTTCAACCTCGTTCCGATCCTGTGCGGCAACACCGGCGTGCAGATGACCGGCTGGTTCCGCAAGCCGATCGAGAAGGTCGAAGACCTGAACGGCATCAAGATGCGCATTCCGGGTCTTGCCGGCCGCGTCTACAAGGAGCTCGGCGTCGACTCGCGTCTGATCGCGCCGGGCGAAATCTTTCCCTCGCTCGAACGCGGCGTGATCGATGCGGCGGAATTTGTCGGACCGTATCTCGACCGCCAGCTCGGCCTGCACAAGGTCGCGAAATACTACTACACCACCGGCTGGCACGAGATGGCGACCGCGAGCGAGCTCACGGTCAACAAGGCGAAATGGGCGAGCCTGCCGGCCGACCTGAAGGCGATCGTGGAAAACGCCTGCGCCGCGTGCAACGTGATCAGCGAGGCGTGGTGCCAGAAGAACAATGCCGAGGCTTACGAAGATCTCGTCAAGAATCAGGGCGTCATCGCGCAGCCTCTGCCCGATGATGTCGTGAAAGCGCTGCGGGTTGCCACCACGAAGATTCTTGACGAGGCGGTGGCGAAGGACCCGGTGACGAAGAAGGTCCATGACTCCTACATGGCCTACAAGGCGAAATACGACGCCTGGGCCGACAAGAGCGAGCTGATCTACCACACCAAGATCCGGAAGGCCTGATTTGAAAGCTGCCGCAACGCTGGCCGGCGGGATTGACGCGTTTGTCGATCTCGTCGGCCGTATCACGTCCTGGCTCGCACTCGGCATCGCGCTTCTCATGGGCGCGAACGTGCTGCTGCGTTACGGCTTCTCCATTGGCTTCATCTGGGCGCAGGAGCTCGAATGGCACATCTTCGTGCCGATCTGCCTGTTCGGCATGTCCTATGCGTTGCTGCACGGCGAGCATGTACGGGTGGACGTGGTCTACGCGTCGCTCAGTCCGCGCACCAAACACCTCATCGATATCGTCGCGGCATTTCTTTCGATGGTGTTCTGCGTGGCCGTGATCTGGCTGTCGATCCCTTACGTCTATCAGTCCTGGTCGATCGGTGAGGGGACGGCCAACCCGGGCGGGGTTGAATATCGCTACGTCGTCAAGTCGCTGATCCCGATCGGCTTTGCGTTTCTATTCCTGCAATCGCTGTCGCAGGCGATCAAAAGCACCATCGCGATGCGGAGTGCGTGATGGGCACGATGGAAATTCTCGCCATCCTGATGCTGGCGTCGTTCTTTGTGCTGCTGCTCGCCGGCATTCCGGTCGGACTGACGCTCGCGACCGCCGGTCTCGTGTTTGGTTACATCGGCTTCGGCAGTCTTCTCTTCAATCTATTGCCGAGCCGCATCTTCGGCGTGGTCACCAATTCCACGCTGCTCGCGATCCCGCTCTTCGTCTTCATGGGCATGATGCTGGAGAAATCGAAGCTCGCCGAGGACCTGATGGAGGTGATCGGCCATCTCGCCGGCGCGCTGCGCGGCGGCCTCGGCATCGGCATTATCCTGGTCGGGGTGTTGCTCGGCGCCACGACCGGCATCGTCGGTGCCACCGTAGTCACGCTCGGCCTCCTGACGCTCCCCGGCATGCTCAAGCGCGGCTACGACAAGGGCCTTGCTTGCGGCGTCATCTGCGCCTCAGGCACGCTCGGCCAGATCATTCCGCCGAGCCTGATCCTCATTCTGCTTGCGGACATCCTCAACGAATCGGTCGGCACCTTGTTTGCCGCCGCGATGATCCCGGGACTCCTGCTCGCCGGAATCTATGTTCTCTACATTCTTGTTCTGGGCGTTGTCCGCCCGGACATGGTGCCGGCCTTCTCCAAGGAGGAGCGTGACCTTGTTTCGAAAAGAGAGCTCGCCGGAAAAACGTTCGAGGTGGTGGCGCCTCCGGTCGGCCTCGTCGGCGCGGTGCTCGGCTCGATCATCGCCGGTGTCGCCGCGCCCTCGGAAGCCGCCTCCATGGGCGCGCTCGGCTCGATCGTGGTCGCGGCGATGGGGCGGCGCCTGACCTGGAACGTGTTGCGCGAGACCGCGCAGGCCACGACCAAGATCACCGCGATGGTGATGTTCATCTTGATCTGCGCGCAGGTTTTTGCGTTGGCGTTCCGCGGATTGCAGGGCGAGAAGATCGTTCACGATCTCTTTGCGTTCCTGCCGGGCGGCACCAATGCGGACATCTGGTTCCTGATGCTGATCATCTTCATCCTTGGCTTCTTCATCGAGTGGATCGAGATTTCCTATATCGCGGTGCCGCTGGTCCTGCCGGTCTTCCTCGCCGCCAATGTCGACATGGTCTGGCTCGCGGCGCTGATTTGCGTGAACCTGCAGACCTCGTTCCTGACGCCCCCTTTCGGCTGGGCGCTGTTCTTCCTGCGCGGCGTCGCGCCGCCGCAGATCACGACTGGCGACATCTACCGCGGCATCATACCGTTCGTGCTGATGCAGGCCCTTGCGCTGGTGCTGGTCTTCTCGTTTCCCGGACTCGCGACATGGCTGCCAAAGGCCATCGGCTGGTAACGGTTGATCTGATCGTGCCGGTGTGAATGATACGAGCCCGCGTGAGGGCTCCATGCGTCGTGTAACCAGGCGTGATTTCTTGAACGGCGCGGCGCTGACCATCGCGGCCGGACTGACGCCTGCGATGCAATTCGCCCATGCGGCGGAGCAATATCCTCCGGCCTTGACCGGAATGCGCGGCCATCATCCCGGATCGTTCGAGACCGCGCATGACATGCGCGACGGAAAAATTCCGCGCTTCGACAATCTGCCGGTCGAGGGGCGCTATGACCTGATCGTGGTCGGCGCGGGTATCAGCGGACTTTCGGCGGCCTATTTCTACCGCAGGGCCAATCCGAACGCGCGCGTCCTCATTCTCGACAATCACGACGATTTCGGCGGCCACGCCAAGCGCAACGAATTCACGATCAATCGCCGCCTGATCCTCGGTTACGGCGGCAGCGAATCCCTGCAATCGCCGAAAGGTCTGTTCAGCGCCACCGTCAAGCGCCTGATGAAGGATCTCGGCGTCGATCCCGCTCGCTTCGAGACCGCGTTCGAGCGCAAGCTCTATCCTTCCCTCGGGCTGTCGCGCGGCGTGTTCTTTCCGAGCGAAGCCTTCGGGCGCGACGCGCTGGTCACCGGGGATCCGCAAGTCATTATGGCCGATGATCTCGGCCCGGGATTGCTCAACGCGCGCGGCATCCGCCCGTTCATCGCGGATTTTCCGGTGTCGGCGGAGAGCAAGGCGCAGTTGATCGCGCTGTACGAGGAAACGCGCGATCCGCTGCCGGACAAGAGCCATGAGGAAAAGGGGGCCTTGCTCGAGAAGACGAGCTACAGCGATTACCTGACGAAAATCTGCGGCTGCACCGACGAAGTCGCCAAATGCTTCTACGGCCGCACACTCGATTTCACCGGCCTGTCGGCGGAGCAGGTACCGGCGTCGTTCGCGCGCGAGATGGGCTTTCCGGGCTTCGGCGCGCTCGGCCTGCCGACGCATGACAATCCCGAACGCACCGAGCCCTATATCTATCACTTCCCGGACGGCAATGCCTCGATCGCGCGGCTGCTCGTGCGCGCGATGATTCCCGGCATCGCCAGGGGCAAGACGATGGACGACATCGTGCTGGCGCGCTTCGATTACGGCCGCCTGGACCGTCCGGATCAGCGCACCTGCATTCGCCTCGATTCGACCGTGATCAATGTCCGCAACACGCCGGACGCGGTCGATATCGCTTATGTGCGCGCCGGAAAGGCCGCGCGCGTGCAGGCGCGGCATTGCGTGCTCGCCTGTTTCAATTCGATCATTCCCCATCTGATGCCGGACTTGCCGCGGGAGCAGGCGCGCGCCTTGCAGGAGAACGTGAAAGCGCCGCTCGTCTATACCAAGGTGCTGGTGCGCAACTGGCGGCCGTTCGTGAAACTCGGCGTGCACGAGATTTCCGCGCCGATGTCGTTCCACTGCCGCGTCAAGCTCGACTATCCGGTGAGCATGGGACGTTACCGCCATCCGCGCGATCCGTCGGAGCCGATGGGCCTGCATCTCGTGCATGTGCCGAACGATTCCAATCCGGGACTGGAGGCGCGCAGCCAATTCCGCATCGGCCGCATGAAATTGCTGGACATGTCGTTTGCCGATTTCGAAACGCAGATCCGCGGCGATCTCGATCGTATGCTGGGACCGGGCGGGTTTTCGTCCGCGCGCGATATCGCGGCGATTACCGTCAACCGGTGGTCGCACGGCTATTCCTACGCGGCGAATTCGTTGTTCGATGGCCCCGAGCACGAAGGCATCATCGAGAAGGCGCGTCAGCCGGTCGGCCGCGTCACCATCGCGAATTCCGACGCGGCCTGGGATGCCTATGCGCACAGCGCGATCGACGAGGCCGACCGCGCGGTGCGCGAGCTTTCACGCTGACGAAGAAGCTGCGCGTCACTTCCCGTTCTTCGCTGCCAGCAGCGCGTTCACATTGGCGTCGAACATCGAGATGTAATCGTCGGTCTGCGGCAATTCGCCGACCGAACCGGCGAGCAGCACGACCTTGGCGCCGGTTCGCTCCGCGAGGCGATTGGCGTGGCGCTCCGGCTGGTTGGCTTCGGCGAGGATCAGCTTGATGCCGCGTTCCTTGATCAGCTTGGTCAATTCCGCGATTTTCTTGCGCTTGGGCGGGGCGCGGTCGCGCGCCGCCATGAAGTCCACGATATTGAGGCGGAAGCGGCTGGCGAAATAGCTCCAGTCGTCGTGGAAGGCGATCATCGGCTCGTCGCGCAGCGGGAGCAGGCGCGATTGCCATTCATTGATCTTGGACTCGAGCCGCGACAGGAACGTCTTGCGGTTGCTCTCGTAATATTTCGCGTTCGTCGGGTCGGCCTTCGAAAACACCTCCAGCATCGTTCCGGTGATCGCTTCCGCGCTTTTCGGGTCGAGCCAGTAATGCGGATTGGGTCCGCCGCGGGAGGCGCGGCGCGTGCGCGCGAAGCCCGCGCTGACGCTGAGCGGATCATTGGCCGCGACGGCGAGCGAGGCATCGAGATAGCCGGCCTCGCCGCGGTTGATGTCTTGCAGGCCGTGTTTCAAGGCGGTGCGGGCGAGCAATTTGTCGAACCAGGGATCGATCCCCGGGCCCGCGCGCACCACGACCTGCGCCCGTTTCAGGATGCCGGCATCCTGTAATTTCGGCTGGTATTCCTCCGGCGTCTCGCCCGACCCGACAAGGCTCGAGACATTGACCCGCTCGGCGCCGATCGCCTTGGCGAGGCTGCGCAGATCGGCGGTCGTGGTCACGATCCGGAGCCGGTCCTGCTGCGCAAAGCTGACGGAGATGGATGCAGCAAAAAGACAGATAACCGCAATCAGGCGTTTCATTGTGCGACCTCGAAATTCATTATAGACAATGCCCGCCCGCACTTCCATGCCATTGCAGCTTTAAGAGAACAGGAGCCGTCAGCGCATGCGTTTGTCACCGTCAAACCGTCCGGTCCGTCATCTGTTTGTCATTCTGGCGGTGGTCCTCGCCGGCGCGACGCACGAAGCGGCGGCCTCCGGCCAGGGTTTCCCCTTCGATCACGAATTGCGCTTCGACGCCAATCCCGTGCGCGGCTCCAAGCGCGTGCCGGGCCTGCAGATCACCAAAACCGGCGCGGCCGAGATCGATCTGTGGTGCGCGAGCGGCAAGGGGCACGCCGTCATCATCGAGAACCAGATCACCATCGTCCCGATTTCCATGCAGGACAATCAATGCCCGGCCGACCGCCTGCGCATGGACGAGGACCTGCTCAACAATTTGACGGCGGTGACGACCTGGCGCTGGGACGGGCAATTGCTGGTTCTGGTGGGCCCAAAGCCTTTGCGGTTCCGGCCGGCTTCGAATTAGAGCATTCCAGGCGCTAGAGTCTGATCCATGCGAACTGGTCTATCCGACCTCATCCTGAGAGTCTGACTCAAAAGTCAGCCTCTGAGGAGCGTACGCAAGTCGGGTAGACCCGACTTGCGGTGTCAAGCCCGGCAATGACGAATCGGACCCGCGGGTGACGACCTGCGGAAATGCGCCCGCCGGATTGACGCTCGCCCGGTAAGGATGCCACTGACCCGGCCATGAGCGGACAAAAGCGCATCGCCCTGATCGGCGCGGGCATCGGCGGACTGACGGCGGCGCGCGCGCTGTCCTTGCGCGGCTTCGCGGTGCGCGTTTTCGAGCAAGCGGACGAACTGAAAGACGTCGGCGCCGGCATCCAGGTCGCGCCCAACTCGACCAAGGTGCTGCGCGCGCTCGGGCTCGAGCCGCAATTGAAGGCGCTCGGGTATCAGCCGCGATCGGTCGTGGTGCGCGACTGGGACGACGGCCGCGCATTGCGCCGCACGCCGATGGACAATGCGCAGGCGAAATACGGCGCCGGCTATTACCTGATGCATCGCGCCGACCTGTTGCAGATGCTGTCGGCGGCGCTGCCGGGCGTGACCATCGAACTCGGTGCGCGCGTCGAAGCCGTGTCCGCGACCGGGAAGCAGGCCGTTGTCACCTTGAGCGGCGGGGCGCAATTTGAGTGTGATCTGGTCGTCGGCTGCGACGGCATCAATTCGCTGGTGCGGAAAACCCTGCATGGCGGGCAGTCGCCGCGCTTCACCGGCAATATGTGCTGGCGCGCGCTCACGCCCGCGGATGTTTTCCCGCCGGGCCTCGTCGCGCCGGACATGACGATCTGGATGGGGCCGCTCGGCCATATCGTGGTCTATTACATCCGCGGCGGGCAATTCGTGAACATGGTGGCCTCGCGCGAGACCGAAACCTGGGTCGAAGAATCCTGGTCGATCTCTTCTTCCGCCGCCGAAATGACCGTGGCGTTTCCGACCGTCGGCGACGATATGCGCATGCTGCTCGAGCGCGCGCAAAGCTGCTTCAAATGGGGTTTGTTCGACCGCGATCCG
>CAYJNT010000039.1:0-14358 GCA_964370945.1 uncultured Hyphomicrobiales bacterium
GCCCCATTCGCCGGTGGTGACGCCGGCTTTGGCACAGGCGATCGAGGCCGGCATGACATTGCGGCCTTCTTTGGCGGCGCTTTCGAGATCTTTCAGTGCCGCCGAGACCGCCTTGGCATCGCGTGACGCGCGCCATTCCTTCAGCTTTGCGATCTGCTCGGCTTCGACATCCTTCGCGATCATGAGGATCGAGCCTTCGGCAGCGACCAACGGGGAGGGTTCGCCTTCCGAGAAGCGGTTGACGCCGACGACGATTTCTTCGCCGCGCTCGATTGCTTCCAGCCGCCGCGTGTTGCTCTCGACCAGTTGCGCCTTCATGTAACCGGAATCGACCGCGGCGACCGCGCCGCCCATCTCGTCGATGCGCTTGAGCTCTTCTTTGGCCTCGCGCTTGAGCTCAGCGACCTTCTTCGCAACTTCCGTCGAGCCGTCGAAAATGTCGCCGAATTGCAGGAGATCGGTTTCGTAGGCCAGGATCTGCTGCATGCGCAGCGACCATTGCTGGTCGAACGGCCGCGGCAGGCCGAGCGCCTCGTTCCAGGCCGGCAATTGCACGGCGCGGGCGCGGGCATTCTTCGACAAGGTCACCGCGAGCATTTCAAGCAGGATGCGGTAGACGTTGTTTTCCGGCTGCTGCTCGGTGAGCCCGAGCGAGTTGACCTGCACGCCGTAACGGAACAGCCGGTGCTTGGCGTCCGTGATGCCGTAGCGCTCAAGCGTGATCTCGTCCCACAATTCGGTAAACGCGCGCATCTTGCAGAGTTCGGTGATGAAGCGCAGGCCCGCATTCACGAAGAACGAAATACGCCCCACGACTTCGCCGAACGCGTTCTCCGGCACTTCGCCCGACGCCTTCACGGTGTCGAGCACCGCGATCGCGGTCGCGAGCGCGTAGCTCAATTCCTGCACCGGCGTCGCACCCGCCTCCTGGAGGTGATAGGAGCAGACATTCATCGGATTCCATTTCGGCATTTCCGTTGTGGTGAACAGGATCGTGTCCTTGATCAGCCGCATCGAAGGCGCCGGCGGAAACACGTAGGTGCCGCGCGAGAGATATTCCTTGATGATGTCGTTTTGCGTCGTGCCCTGCAGAATTGCCCGCGGCACGTTCTGCTCGTCGGCATTGGCGATGTAGAGCGCCAGCAGCCAGGCCGCCGTCGCATTGATCGTCATCGACGTGTTCATCTCGCCGGGCGGAATCCCGGCGAGCAATGCGCGCATGTCTCCGATATGGGAAATCGGGACACCAACTTTTCCGACCTCGCCGGCGGCGAGCGGATGATCGGAATCGTAGCCGGTCTGGGTCGGCAGATCGAAGGCGATCGAGAGTCCGGTTTGCCCCTTCGACAGGTTTCTCCGGTAGAGCGAATTCGACTCTTTCGCGGTCGAATGGCCCGCATAGGTCCGGAAGATCCAGGGTTTGTCGCGTTGCGGCTTCTCTTGCATCCCTCTCCAATCCAGTCCGGCTTCCTTAAAGTCCTATCTCCTGATCAAACCGATGATCACGAGCAGGATCACGGCGCCGATGATGGCGTTGATGATTGCGGCAACGATCCCGCCGCCGATCACGATGCCGATCCGCGGCAACAGCCAGCCGGCGATGAAGGCGCCGACGATGCCGACCACGATGTTGCCGATGAGCCCGAAGCCGTAGCCCTTGACGATTAATCCAGCCACCCAGCCTGCGATGGCGCCGACGATCAGCCAAACGATCAAAGATTCGAGTGCCATGACAATCCTCCCTTTGGGCGGGAGATATCCGTGTCGCCCCGCCACTATTTTGCATTGCAGCGAAACCATTTTAGCGCGCCCGCGTTCCAATGTCAGCGTGCAAGGGGCGTCACTTGGGCGTCACTTGCGCCTCTGATGGCGCTAAGACTAAAAGCCGCTGGCTTCGCCGCCTATTATAGTTGCAGCGCAACATGAATTGCGGCAGGCTTGGGCGGATTTCGTTGGCCCTTTCAGGGAGATGGCCATGGCTGCCGTGGTCGAATTCAAGCCGTCGAAGCCCGGTCCGGTGAAGGACCTTTACGGCGTCGGAGAAATTCCCCCGCTCGGCCATGTGCCGCCGAAGATGCATGCCTGGGCGATCCGCAGGGAGCGCCACGGTCCGCCCGAAAGCTCGATGCAGATCGAGGTGGTGCCGACCTGGCCGATTGCCGACGATGAAGTGCTCGTGCTCGTGATGGCGGGCGGTGTGAATTACAACGGCGTCTGGGCCGGTCTCGGCCAGCCGATCTCGCCTTTCAACGTGCACAAGAGCGAGTATCACATCGCGGGCTCGGATGCCTCGGGCGTCGTCTGGGCGATCGGCTCGAAGGTGAAGCGCTGGAAGGTCGGTGACGAAGTCATCGTGCATTGCAATCAGGACGATGGCGACGACGAGGAATGCAACGGCGGCGATCCGATGCTGTCGCCCTCGCAACGCATCTGGGGCTACGAGACGCCGGACGGCTCGTTCGCACAGTTTTGCCGCGTGCAATCGCGGCAATTGATGGAAAAGCCCAAGCACCTCACCTGGGAAGAATCGGCTTGCTACACGCTCACGCTCGCAACCGCCTATCGCATGCTGTTCGGCCATGCGCCGCACACCATGAAGCCGGGCGACTACGTCCTGGTCTGGGGCGCATCGGGTGGGCTTGGCGTGTTCGGCGTGCAACTCGCGGCTGCGTCAGGTGCGAATGCCATCGGCGTGATCTCGGACGAATCCAAACGCGACTACGTGATCGGCCTCGGCGCCAAGGGCGTCATCAACCGCAAGGACTTCAATTGCTGGGGCCAGATGCCCACCGTCAACACGCCGGAATATAACGAGTGGGTGAAGGAAGCCCGCAAGTTCGGCAAGGCGATCTGGGACATCACCGGCAAGCGCGACGTCGACATCGTGTTCGAGCATCCGGGCGAAGCGACTTTCCCGGTGTCGTGCCTCGTCGCCAAGCGCGGCGGCATGGTGGTGTTCTGCGCCGGCACGTCCGGCTTCAACATCACCTTCGACGCCCGTTATGTCTGGATGCGCCAGAAGCGCATTCAAGGCTCGCACTTCGCGCATCTGAAACAAGCGAGCGCCGCAAACCAGTTCGTGATCGACCGGCGGATCGACCCCTGCATGAGCGAAGTCTTCCCTTGGGAGAAAATCCCGACCGCTCATCAGATGATGTGGAAGAACCAGCACAAGCCCGGCAACATGGCGGTGCTCGTCAACGCGCCGCGCACCGGACTGCGCAGCCTGGAAGACGCGATCGAGGCTTCCCGCGGCGCGTGACGCGCCGCCGTTTGACGCATAGCTCCCGTATTGTTTCGGCCGGCGCTTCCGCTAACGTCGGCGGCCGCGCTCACGTTGCTTGCGCCGCGACAACAAAAAATCATTTCCGGGAGTGAAGCATGCATCTGTTCGATCTGAAGGGCCGGGTGGCGATCGTCACCGGCGGCAATGGCGGCATCGGTCTCGGCATGGCGGAGGGGCTGGCGCAGGCCGGTGCGACCGTGATGCTCGCGGGCCGCAATGCGACAAAGGCGGAAGCCGCGCTCGCCATTCTGCGCAAGACCGGGAGCAAGGCGGACTTCTGCGAGGCCGATGTCACCAAGGAAGCGGATTGCCAGGCGCTCGTGAAGAAGACATCCGACACGTTCGGCCGCGTCGACATCCTGATCAACAATGCCGGCACCAATGTGCGCAAGCAACCCGAGCAACTGACGCTCGCGGAATGGAGCCATGTGATGGACACCAACCTGACGAGCACATTCATGTGCTCGCAGGCGGCCTATCCCGCGTTGGTCAAGTCGAAGGGCGGCAAGATCGTCAACATCGGATCGATGCTGTCGATCTTCGGCGCCTCCTTTGCCCCGGCCTATGCGGCCAGCAAAGGTGGCGTCGTGCAGTTGACGAAATCGCTCGCCAGCGCCTGGGCGAAGGACAATATCCAGGTGAACGCGGTGTTGCCGGGCTGGATCGAAACGGATTTGACCGCCGCTGCCAAGCGCGAGGTCGAGGGATTGAACGAGCGCGTCGTGGCGCGAACGCCGGCCAAGCGCTGGGGAAAGCCCGCCGAGCTCGCAGGTGTCGCGGTGTTCCTGTGCAGCGCCGCCTCGGACTTCGTCACCGGCACGGCGATCCCGGTCGACGGCGGCTTCTCGGTACAGGGCTAAGCCGTAGCCTGGATTTCCGGCTTCTTTGCTTCGCGGGACTTGATGATGGTGGCATTGAGTTCGCCGCCATAGATGAAGATCGACGCCGTGAAATAAAGAAACGCGAGCGCGATCATCGGCGAGGCGAGGCCGGCGTAATAGACCGAATAAGTGAACGCGAAATCCGCGAGATAGCGGCCGAACACCACGCCGGCGATGAGCCACATCACGAGCGTTGCGAGGATGCCCGGCATGATCTCGCGGAAACGCCGCTGTCCGGCCGGCAGCCATTTGTGCACCACGATCAGCGGCACGATGATCAGCGCCGCGGCGAGCGTGAAGCGGTACACGGTGATCATCGTGTCGTCGAAATCCGGCAGTTCGGCGAGGAGCGTCGACAGATAATTCGGGACATAAGTGGGAAGCTGCGTCGGAAGCTTCGTTGGCACATACTTCTTCACCGCACGGATGATGAGCGGGGCAAGCAAGACCAGGAATGACAGCGCGAGCACTGAGACGAGGCCGAGGATCACATAGCCGATCGATTCCAGACGCAGGAGCCACATCGAACGCGTGTCGACGACCGAATAAGCGCGATTGAGGCCGATCCGTACGCTCTCGACGCCGCTCGATGCAAAGAACAGCGCGAGCGCCGCGCCGACCGTCAGAACCTGTTGCTGCGCACCTTCGAGAACGTGCTGGATTTCAAGCGCGATCGGGCCCGACACCTGCTCCGGCCAAGCCTCCAGAACGAGTCGCGCGGCTTCGCCCGCAAGATCGCCCGATCCGATGATGCCGGCGACCGCTGTCAGCACCAGAAAAAAAGGAAACAGCGACATCAGGCCTGACAGCGCGATATGGCTTGCAATCGCCCAGCCGTCGTCGGCGTTGAATTGCCAGAATGCGTCGAGCGCGATGTTCCACCAGCGCTTCAGGGTCTGCACGTCTCATATCCCTCAAAACGCGCGCACATCACATCGCGGAAGAGGGAAATGCAAGCGGATATGCGGTGGCGCTGCGCAGCGTTATGTCAGGCCGCGCGAACCTCGGCAAGGAAGCTGCGCACCTGCGCTTCGAGGCCTTCGGCTTCGACGGCCAGAGTGTCAGCCAGCGATTTCACATCCGCGGCGGTCGCATGGGTGTCCTGCGTCGCATTGGCGACGCGGCTCATGGCCTCGGCGCCGCTGCGAGATTCAGAGGACGCCTTCTGGACGCCTTCCGAAATCAGGTTCACCGCTGAATTCTGCTCCTCGACCGTGGTCGCGACGCTCGCGGCAATCGTCGACATGTCTTCGATGATACCGTTGACCTGCTGCAATGCATGCGCCGCGTCCGCGGCAGCCGACTGGATGGCGCCGATCTGCCCGGCAATCTCTTCGGTCGCCTTCGCGGTCTGGCCGGCGAGCGATTTGACTTCCTGCGCGACCACCGCGAAACCGCGCCCGGCGTCGCCCGCGCGGGCGGCTTCGATCGTGGCATTGAGCGCGAGCAGATTGGTTTGTCCGGCGATGGCCTGGATGAGGCTGACCACCTCGCCAATGCGGGTCGCGGCGTTGCCGAGCTCCGACATCGTGGTCGTTGTGCGCCGTGATTCATCGACCGCGTTTTTCGCCACTTGCGTCGACTTGTTGGCTTGGCCGGCGATCTCGCTGATCGATGCAGCCAGCTCCTCGACCGAGCCGGCCGCGCTTGTGACGTGCTCGGACGCAATACCGACGGCGCTTTCTGCGTTGCCGGCCTCGGATGACATCGTATTGGCGGCATCGTTGAGCTTGCCGGAGGTCGTCTCGAGACGTTGCGCCGCGCCGCGCACCTTGGCGAGCATCTCGTCGACCGACGTCTCGAAACGCTCGATGGTCGCGGCAATCTTCTCGGCGCGCGCCTGGCGCGCGCGGCCTTCCTCGCCCTGGCTGGCCGCGAGCTTCTCGCGTTCGACCATATTGTCGCGGAATACGATCACCGTGCGCGCCATGCCGCCGATTTCATCCTGCTGGCGGGTGGCCGGGATTTTCGCGGATGTGTCGCCGTCGGCGAGGCGTTTCATGACGGCCGCGAGGCCGTTGAGCGGGCCGGTAATGCTGCGGCCAATCAGCCAGCTGCAACAGAGACCGAACAGAACGGCCACGACGCCGACCCAGATGATGAAGTGTCTGGTACGGGTTTGCGAGGCGGTCAGCATTGTGGACGCGGCTTTCTTGCGCTCGGCCGCCGCCTGGAGGATTTTATCGGCGAGCGGCACGAGTTCCTGCGCATCATGCTGAATGAGCTGCAGATTGAGCGACACGGTCTGTGCCTCGCCAACCCAGCTCAGGAACGCATCCCCATAAAACTTCACCGCGTTATACACCGACGATTTCATGATGTCGGCGGCGATGACCTTGTCGACGATGGACTTGAAATTCTCCATCTCGGCGAGGAAGGCGGTGCGGGAATCAGTCGAGCGCCGAAGCATGAACTCAGCCTGATAGCGGCGCATATTGGCGAGCGAGATCGCGAGCGCCTGCGCATCGTCCTTGGTCAGCCAGCTCAAGTCCGAGGCCGACGTTTCCGCGATGTAGACGGAATCGCTCAGCGTTCCCAGGATCCCCTGGCTGGTGTCGAAGCCGATCTTTTCCTGCGCTTTCACCATCTGACCGAAAACAGTCTCGAGATTGGCAATGACAAAGCGCAGGTGCGGGAGAAACCGGAAAGCATCCTTTTCGGAATTCTTCTCGATGCGATCGAGGCTGCGCAGCGCGAGTTCACGACTGGTGTTGAAAGCCTCGATATGCGCCGGCCGCGGCTCGCGCGCGAAATCGCCGGCGCTGTTGCGCATGCGGCTGAGCGCGTCCTTGAAATCGCGGCTTGAGTCTTCCAGCGTGCCGGCGACCTGCACGCTCTCGAATGCCTTGTCGACTTCGGCTTCACCCGAGGTGAACGCGATCCCGTTGGCCAGAAAGCCGAGCAGCGGCACGAGCGCGATCACGACAATGCGCATGCGCACCGACATCGAGGTGACCAGATGCGACAGCTTCGAGAGCGGAAGGTTCAGGGAACCCGAGGTCGAATTCAGGAAACCTGTGATCAATGACACGTTGAAATTCATGGGGACCGTTACACTTCGGCGGCGCTGCCAAATCACGCGCCCTATATGGAGAAGACCTTGAAATGGTTAAAAATGTAGGAAATTACCGTTTAGCCCTTGGCTCAAAAGGCTATTTGCTTTTGTGCGCTGCACCATTAATCTGGTTGTGGAATACCCATTCACGGGACGATTGAGGGGCCAATCATGCCGGTCGCTGTCTTGCGCAAGGATTCCGCGGCCACCCTGGTCGCTCGCTGCCTGGAGGTGACCGCGGTCGCGGAGGCGCTCCTGGCCGATGCGACCCTGCGCGTGGGCGAGCGCGTGTCGGGCGACGCCAAACTGCTCGACCGCGAGCAGCGCGCCGCGCATGGCCTGGCCTGGCTTGCGACCTATGTCGAGGCATTGCGCCAGCTCACGGCCTATGCCGAGCGCATGCAGACCGAGGGGCTGTTCGGCGAGACCGAAGACCTGATCGTGCGGATCGGCAGCGCGGAATATATGGCGCAGATCCTCGGCGGCATTCCGATGAGCCAGAACGAGATCGTCCGCCTGTCCGATCTCGGATTGTCCGCGTCCGCGATCGGCGCCCGCATGACGCCATCGATCGAAGCGTTTGTCGCGGATGGCAACACGGCCGCGCGGCGCGCGCGCCTTGTCGAACGGATCCGCGAGCAGCACGATCCGATGGTCGGCAATAGCGGTCTCGACGACACTCTGGAATCGATCCGCGAAGAGATGCGTAAGTTCTCCGCCAGCGAGGTGATTCCGAGCGCGCAAAGCTGGCACCGCACCAACAGCTATATCCCGCTCGACATCATCAGCCACATGTCAGAGCTCGGCGTGTTCGGCCTGACCATTCCGGAAGATTACGGCGGCATGGCGCTCGGCAAGGAATCGATGTGCGTCGTGTCCGAGGAATTGTCGCGCGGCTATATCGGCGTCGGCTCGCTCGGCACCCGTTCGGAAATCGCCGCCGAACTCATTCTCGCCGGCGGCACCGAGGAGCAAAAGCGCAAATGGCTGCCCAAGCTCGCCTCCGGCGAAATCCTGCCGACGGCCGTATTCACCGAGCCGAATACCGGCTCCGACCTGGCCTCGCTCAAGACGCGCGCGGTGCGCGACGGCGACGTCTATCGAGTCTACGGCAACAAGACCTGGATCACGCATCCGGTTCGCGCCGACCTGATGACGCTTCTCGTTCGCACCAATCCGAAAGAGCCCGGCTATCGCGGGCTCTCCATGCTGCTTGCGGAAAAGCCGCGCGGCACCGACGAGAATCCGTTTCCCGCGAAGGGCATGTCCGGCACCGAGATCGAGGTGCGCGCCATCGGTGTCGCGCAATCGGCGATGGAAGAGGCGCTGACTTTCGACAGCCAGCGCCAGCAATTTGGCGAACCGATCATTAATTTCCCGCGCGTCGCCGACAAGATCGCCCTGATGGCGGTTGAGATCCTGATCGCGCGGCAGCTCACTTATTTTGCCGCGCGGCAGAAGGATTCCGGCCGGCGCTGCGACCTCGAAGCCGGCATGGCCAAGTTGCTGGCCGCCCGCATCGCCTGGAGCTCGGCCGACAACGCCGTGCAGATTCATGGCGGCAACGGCTTCGCGCTTGAATTCCCGATTTCGCGCATCCTGTGCGATGCGCGCATTCTCAACATTTTCGAGGGGGCGGCGGAAATCCAGGCGCAGGTGATCGCGCGCCGGCTGCTCGACGGAAGCAACTGATTGCGGCCCCGCGTTGATCTAGCGCAAGCGAGTTGAAGGCAACTCATTGCATCCTTGGGCGTTGGTTTCGTGCAAGGAGACGCAAATGCAGAAAATCAAGATCGACCAAGGCGACTGGGTGGTGGTTTGCGACGGTCAAAAAGCGCTGATCCTGGAGAATGTCGGCGACTGGAAATTTCCCAATCTGCAGACCCGCGAAGTTTTCGAACAGGCCAATCCGCCGACCCGCGAACAGGGCAGCGATGCGCCGGGCCGCTCGATCCAGTCCGTCGGCACTGCACGCAGTGCGATGGAGCAGACCGATTGGCATGCAAAGGCTGAGAGGGATTTTCTGGCGGATCTGGCCGGACGGCTCGATGCCGCGATCAGCGCGGGCGATACCTCTTCGCTGGTGATGGTCGCGCCGCCGCGCGCGCTCGGGATCATCCGGCATGCCTATTCGGCGCATGTGCGCGAAGCCCTGCGTGGCGAGGTCGACAAGGATTTCGTGAAAATGCCGGTGCATGAGATCGAGCAGCATCTGACCGGAGCGCTAAAATAGGCAAACGGTCAGGCGAAGCGGCGACGGTGGCGATCCGCCGCCGCCGATGCTAAGAAGGGCTCAATGACAAGTGTGTTCTATTATTATCTAGTGCCGATCGCGCTCGGCGCCGTCGCCGTGGTGCTTGTGCTGGGTCTGATCAACATGATGCGCGGCGGCTCGCCCGATCTCTCGCAAAGGCTGATGCGGCTGCGGGTTCTGTTTCAATTCATTGCGCTGGTCGTCGTCATGTTGACGCTTTGGCTGATGGGACGCTGATGGTCGTTCTCAACCGCATCTATACGCGCACCGGCGACGACGGCACGACCGCGCTCGGCAACGATCAGCGTCGCAAGAAATACGATCCGCGCGTCGCGGCTTACGGCACAATCGACGAGCTCAACGCGGTGATTGGCGTCGCGCGGCTGCATACCGGAGCCGACGCGTCGCTCGATGCTATGCTCGCGCGCATCCAGCACGACCTGTTCGATCTCGGCGCCGATCTTGCGTCGCCCGACAAAGCCAAGGGGCCGGGCGGCGAGCGGATGTCGATTGTCGAAAAGCAGGTCGCGCGGCTCGAAGGCGAGATCGACACGCTTAATGAGGACCTGGCGCCGCTGCGCTCCTTCGTTCTGCCCGGGGGATCTGCGGCCGCGGCCTATCTGCATCTCGCGCGCACGGTGTGCCGGCGCGCCGAGCGCGTGATCGTCGAATTGTCCGATCTGCCGGACGAGACGGTCTCGGCGGCGCTGATCAAATATGTGAACCGGCTATCGGATTTTCTGTTCGTCGCCAGCCGTTATGCCAATAACAAAGGCGCAAAGGACGTGCTTTGGTCGCCGGGGCAGAATCGCTGATGAACCATGCTTTTTGGGCCTGACCGCATGTTGTCTGATGCGTTGACACGCGCTCCAAGCCGCCTTTAGGTTGCCCGCGATTTCTTCCCCAAAGGATGGGACATGAAAATTCTCGTGCCCGTGAAACGGGTTGTCGATTTCAATGTGAAGGTCCGCGTCAAATCCGACGGTTCCGGCGTTGAACTTGCCAATGTGAAAATGTCGATGAACCCCTTCGACGAAATCGCCGTCGAGGAGGCGATCCGTCTGAAGGAAGCCGGCAAGGCGACCGAGATCGTCTGCGTGTCGGTCGGCCCGGCGCAATCCGCCGAGACCATCCGCACCGGACTCGCGATGGGCGCCGACCGCGGCATCCTGGTGAAGACCGATGCGGCGCTCGAGCCGCTGGCGGTCGCGAAAATCCTGAAGAAAATCGTCGATGAGGAGAAGCCGGGCCTTGTGGTCATGGGCAAGCAGGCGATCGACGACGACAGCAACCAGACCGGACAGATGCTGGCGGCGCTCCTGAACTGGCCGCAGGGAACATTCGCATCGAAAATCGTGATCGAAGGCGACGCGATCCTGGTGACACGCGAAGTCGATGGCGGCTTGCAAACGGTGAAGCTGAAATCGCCGGCGATCGTCACGACCGATCTGCGCCTGAATGAGCCGCGTTATGCGAGCCTGCCCAACATCATGAAGGCGAAGAAAAAGCCGATCGATGAGAAGACGCCGGAGGCTTACGGCGTCGATATCAAGCCGCGGCTGGAAGTCCTGAAAACCGCGGAGCCAGGCGGCCGCAAGACCGGCGTGAAAGTCGGCTCGGTGGCGGAGCTGGTCGCGAAGCTGAAGAACGAGGCGGGAGTTCTATGATGGCAACTTTGCTTCTCGCCAAACACGACAACAAGGCGCTGAAGGATTCGACCCACAAGGCGCTGACCGCGGCCAAGGCGCTCGGCGGCGACGTGCATGTGCTGGTCGCCGGCAAGAATTGCCGCGGCGTCGCCGAGGAAGCGGCGAAGCTCGATGGCGTTGCGAAAGTGCTGCTTGCGGAGAGCGACAGTCTCGAGCACCGGCTCGCCGAACCGACGGCGGCGCTGATCGTCGCGCTCGCAGGCAACTACGACGCGCTGGTCGCGCCTGCGACCACGACCGGCAAGAATGTGATGCCGCGCGTCGCCGCCCTGCTCGACGTGATGCAGATTTCCGACATCATCAAGGTGCTTGCGCCGGACACCTTCGAACGGCCGATCTATGCCGGCAATGCGATCCAGACCGTGAAGTCGACGGACGCAAAGAAGGTGATCACCGTGCGCACCTCGACCTTCGCCGCGACGCCCGCCGGCGCCGCCGCAGCCCCGGTCGATGACGTCACCGCGGCGGCCGACCCCGGCATTTCCAGCTTCGTCGGCGAGGAATTGTCGAAATCGGATCGTCCGGAGCTGACCTCCGCCAAGATCATCATTTCCGGCGGGCGCGCGATGCAGAGCCGGGACAACTTCACGAAATACATCGAGCCGGTCGCCGACAAGCTCGGCGCCGCGATGGGTGCCTCGCGCGCGGCGGTCGATGCCGGCTACGCGCCGAACGACTGGCAAGTCGGGCAAACGGGTAAGGTGGTGGCGCCGGAGCTCTACATCGCCGTCGGCATTTCCGGCGCGATCCAGCATCTCGCCGGCATGAAGGATTCCAAAGTCATTGTCGCGATCAACAAGGACGAGGAAGCGCCGATCTTCCAGGTGGCCGATTATGGGCTCGTGGCCGATCTTTATCAGGCGCTGCCCGAACTCGACGCCGAGCTCGCCAAGGTCAAGCGCTAAGGTTGAAAGTCTTAGGGTGGAATGTCGCACCGGATCGGCGTAGAAACGGCGTCCGGCGCATCATCTTCCGGAAGTTTGGACGGACATTATGTCGCAAGCCATTCGTAAAATAGGCGTGATCGGGGCGGGGCAGATGGGTAATGGCATCGCGCATGTCTGCGCGCTTGCCGGCTTTCCCGTGCTGATCAACGACGTTTCGCCCGACCGGATCAAGGACGCGCTCGCCACCATCAACGGCAATATGGCGCGGCAGGTGGCCAAGAAAGCCATCACCGAGGAGCAGCGCAAGGCAGCGCTGAGCAAGATCAGCGGGGCTGAGAAGCTCGCCGATCTGTCCGATTGCGATCTCGTGATCGAATCCGCGATCGAGAACGAAGACGTCAAGCGCAAGATCTATTCCGCGCTCTGCCCCTCGCTCAAGCCCGACGCCATTCTCGCGACCAACACATCCTCGATCTCGATCACCCGGCTGGCTGCGACGACCGACCGGCCGGAGCGTTTCATCGGCATCCACTTCATGAATCCGGTGCCGCTGATGGAGCTCGTCGAGCTCATTCGCGGCATCGCGACCGGCGACCAGACCTTCGAGGCGTCGAAGGAGTTCATCAGCAAGCTGCACAAGACGATCGCGGTCTCGGAAGATTTTCCGGCGTTCATCGTCAACCGCATCCTGCTGCCGATGATCAACGAGGCGATCTATACGCTCTATGAGGGCGTCGGCACGGTCGAAGGCATCGACACCGCGATGAAACTCGGCGCGCATCATCCGATGGGCCCGCTCGAGCTCGCCGACTTTATCGGTCTCGACACTTGCTTGTCGGTGATGCAGGTGCTGCACGAGGGTCTGGCCGATTCCAAATATCGTCCGTGCCCCCTGCTGGTGAAATATGTCGAAGCCGGATGGCTCGGCCGCAAGACCAAGCGCGGTTTCTACGACTACCGCGGCGAGAAGCCGATACCGACGCGGTAAGCGCTTAGCACTGAATCTCAGTCACAAGCTGGATATCTGATCCTCATCCTGAGGAGCATTGCGAAGCAATGCGTCTCGAAGGATGAGGTCGGATTCAGAGTGCGCCATGTGGTTTAATTCCCGATCGCTGGTTGCCGCATAAGCCCGCGCCCGGAAATCGGTGAACGGACGCCTACCTCGGAACCAAGTGCATGTACGGTTTCGCCTCTTCGAGCGTCCGCGCGTAGGACGGCCGCTCTTTCAGCCTGTGCAGATAGGCCGCGGCGTTCTTGTGCGTGTCGGCGAGCGGTGCCACGGCCATGTCGATGTAGAACAGCGGCGGCGCAGCCGAGCAATCGGCTAGGGTGAAGGCGTCGCCTGCGATCCAGGTCCGTTTGGCCAGCACCTCGTCGAGGATGAGCAGCGTCGTCTGGATCTGGGCCTTTGCCTCTTCGACGCCATTCGGGTCGTTCTTGCCGGCCGGACGCATCCGGTCGCCGATGACCTTTTGCATCGGCAGATGCAGATAAAGATCGCAAAGGCGGTCGTAGAGGCGCACCTCATGCGCCTGTTTGGGATCCTTCGGAATAAACGAGGTCTTGCCGGGAAAATGCCGGTCGAGATATTCGATCACGATGCTCGATTCCGGAATCGTGCGGCCGGCTGCCTCGTCGCGCAGGACCGGGAACTTTCCGATCGGCCAGATCGCCTTGAACGCGGCATTCGCCGCCGGATCTCCGAGATCGACAAGATGCGGCGTGAACGGCGTGCCGTTCTCGTAGAGCGCGATCAGCGCCTTGTGGCAGTAGGACGCGAGCGGGTGGAAATAGAGTGTGAGCGACATGTCTTCCTCATGCCGCCGCCGCGAGGCGCTCGAGTTCCTTGGCGAGCGACTCGAACAGACCCTTGGTGCCCTCCTCGCGGCCGGCGATCTGATTGGCCTCGCCGAAATAGGCGCCTTGCTCGGTGTAGATGAGCTTGGTGTCTTTGCCGTGCGGCTCGAACCGGATCGTCGACATGGACGAGGAGAAAATGTTGCCTTCCGTCCCCATGGTGTAGGCGATGATGATACGTTCATTGGGCGCAATATCGAGATAGACCGTGTCGTTGCTGATCAGCGGGCCCCCGGCATGGCGGAAGCGGCTGCGCTCAGCGCCGCCGACCCGGAAATCGGTCTCGAACGACTCGACCTGCCAGTTCTCGTCGTCGCCTTGCGCGAACCAGCGCCGCTTGGCGTTGGTGTCTTCGAACGCCCTGAAAACCAGCGCCTGCGGGGCGTTATAGGTCCGTTCGATCGTGAAGGTCCCGTGATGGATCGT
>CAYJNT010000039.1:14458-20044 GCA_964370945.1 uncultured Hyphomicrobiales bacterium
GTGCCCATGAAGACCGACAGAAACACCGGATTGATCACCACGACATTGATCGATTGCATCGCGGAGATGCCGGCGGCCTGCGGCAGGCGGCCGAGCGCTCCCATGACGAAGGTGGAGAATGCGAAGAAAATGCCGGCCACCAAGCCTGCGCCGAGTGCGGCGGCGAATGTCGCAATGTAAAGAAGACGCTCCATTCGTTGCTCCTGCGACCGGCGGCTCTGATCAGATCAGCCGCGCGATACCAGCGCGTCCAGCCGCACGAGACTTTGCGTCCAGCCCATCTCCATGCCTTTGAGCATGTCGGCTGCGACCGGCGCGATGCCGACGGCGCTGGAGCGGACGGTGATCTTCGTCTTCCCGCCCTGGTCCTCGAAGGTGACGATAGTGTGTCCCTTCAGCAGCGCGTTGCCTTCAAGATCCTCCGCGACCTCGGAGAACACGAGGCGCGTCGGCTCCTCGACGTCGTAGAAGGTGCCGGTCATCGGATAGATCGTGCCGCCGGGCGCGCGCATGTCGATGCGGATTTTTCCGCCCGGCCGCGCATCGAGTTCGCAGACCGGATTGGTGAAACCGTCCGGTCCCCACCATTTCGCCATCTGCTCGGGATCGGTCCAGGCCTTGAAGACAAGGTCCCGCGGCGCATTGAAAACGCGGGTGAGAACGACGTCGCAGGTCGGAGGCTGTGTCTTTTGCGCATTGACGACCATGTCTCAACTCCCTTGCAGACTTTGCAATTGCTCATCGAAGCGATCGAAGGCACTGGTCCAGCCGCCGCGATGGCCTTCACGCTCTTCAGTCGACTGGAACGGAATCTGACGAAACGTCATCAGCGTCTTCCCGTTCTGATCGGTGAAGCTGATCGTCACCAGAGTCTCCAGCCCGCGCTCGCCTTCCTCGTCCCAGGCGAACGTAAAGACGAGCCGCTCGGGCACGGTGACTTCGCGGAACACGCCGCGATGGGTGAGCTCGCGGCCATCCTCGACCGCGCGCAGCGTCCCGCGCCAGACGCCGCCCGGCCGCACATCCATCTCCAGATGCGTGGCGGGATAATCCTTCGGCCCCCACCAATGCACCGCGTATTTCGGATCGGTCCATGCCTTCCAGACAAGGTCGCGCGGCGCATTGAACACGCGCATGATGACGAGCTCAGGCTCGGCCAATGCGCCGCGCGGGGGCTTCTGGCTTGCACTCACGCGACTTCTCTGGCGGGGCCACTCTCGGCAACGGTCTTGAGTGCAGCGAGACCTTGTTCGAACATGTTGCCGCACATCTTGTCGCAATCCATGACCGTACCCATGAGCTTGAAGAAGAAGGGTTGCGGCCCGCTCATCGACCAGGTCACGTCGGTGCCGCCGCCGTGCGGCGTGAGCGAAAATTTCACGACGTTGTCGCAGGCGAACGGCTTCGTCATCAGAAGGCGCATGGTGACCTGTGACGGTTGCGACGCGTCGGTGATTTCGAGGCGTCCGGTGCCGGCCTTGCGCTCGGCGAAATCGAGTGCCGAGCCGGGGCCTTTGGAAGGACCGCTATAGGTGCGCTGCATATTCGGATCCTGGTCGAACGGCGACCAGGAGCGATGCGCCCGCAGATCGTTGATCAACGGGAAGATCGCACTCGGCGCGGCGGCGATGCTGGTCGAACGCTGGATGGTGGACGTGCCCGGCTTGCGCGCCGCGATGAAGAGAATGGTCGCGATGACGCCGGCGAGGAAGGCGAGAACGATATCCATGGTGTTGCTCCTTCAATCCAATCCTAGTTTGAACGTTGCAGGGAATTAGGTTCGTACAGGCCGACGCACTCAGCCCTTCTGTGGCAGCGGATGCGCGAAGCTCCAGGCATGGCCGAACGGATCGACGATCTGGGCATAGCGCGCGCCCCAGAACGCGTCCCATGGCGCCATCGTCACTTTCGCACCGGCTTGTTCCGCGCGCTTGACCGCCTCGTCGCAATTCTCAACCTCGAGATGCATGGTGACGGCGGTGCCGCCGAGCAGATTGGGCGGCCGCACATGGCCCTGGCTCTGGTGCTCGGCGCGATATTCCGGAAAGTCGTCCATCACGAAAATTCTGGCGCCATTGACCGTGATCTCTGAATGCATCAGGCGCTTGCCGTCTTCCGCCGGCATGCGCATGGTTTCGGTCGCGCCGAGGGCTTTCTTGTAGAAATCGAGTGCCGCTGCGGCGTCGCTGACGACGAGATGCGGAAATACGACCTGTGTTGCTTGCGCCATTTTCAACTCCTCACACGCTCATGATTTCATTGTTTCGAGGTATGCCTCGAGGCGGTTCAGGTTCTCTGCAGCTCCAGCTTCCAGGCCCGAATGCAGATGGCCGTCGCGGGACTCTCTAGTCTGATGCAGCACGGTCTCGATCACCGTCGTCCTGCCGCTGCGCTCTTCGAACAGCACGGTGTTGAGCGCGCCATGCTGCGGCATCGGCTCATAGGTGTAGGTGTGGGCGAGCCGGACCGGCGCCACGATCTCGCGATAGACGCCGTGGAAGCCATGTTCCTCGCCGTTCGGCGTGCGCATCACATAGCGCCAGGCGCCGCCAACGCGCAGATCGATCTCGCAAACCACCAACGGCCAGCAGCCCCACCATTGCCTGACATGCTCGGGCGTGGTCCAGGCCTCGAACACAAGGCCGCGCGGCGCGGCGAAGCTGCGCGTCAGCACAATTTCGCGGTCGGTGGGCGTCGTGATGATGAGCCCGGAGGTATTGCGTGCATCCATGTTCGCTCTCCTCAGGCCCGCGCCGTCGCAAGATATGCAGCAAGCTGGTCGAAGGTTCCGCCGAAGCCCTGGCGCATCGAGTCATGCATCCCGGCATAGGTTTCGTTTTCGTCGGCTGTGGGGTTGACGGGATGGGCGCGCAGCGTGAGTTCCGTTTTTCCATCCTTCTCGGCGAGCGTCATGGTGTTGAGCACTTCGAGCGGCCAGGTTTCGCTGAACGGCGCGCGCGTGATCCCGCCGCTCGGGTCGGAGAAGGAATTGATGAAGACGATCCGTTCCGGCGCGGTTAGCTCGCGATAGATGAAACGGCCCCACACCTCATTGCCGCCTTTCAACCAGGGCTGCGGCGAGGGGAATTCCATGGCGTAGTGAAAGATGCCGCCCGGGCGCAGTTCGAGCTTCACGACGCGGATCTTGCAGCCCGTCGGTCCCCACCATTGCGCGAGGCGCTCGCCTTGCGTCCATGCGGTCCAGACGAGGTCGCGCGGCGCGTCGAACACGCGCGAGATGATGAATTCTTTACCGGCAGGGTTCCTGTTGCTTGCAGCACTCGCGGCCATACCAACTCTCCTGGCGACTATCCCAATTTCAGAAATCGTTTGTGGAATGGCTCGCGTGAGCCTCACGTCTTGCGGCCGCCCTTTTTTTGCGCGGCCTGCAGTTCCTGCAGATAGGCATCGAGACGATCGAGCCGCTCCTCCCAGAACATGCGATAGCGCTCGAGCCAGCCGTCGATCTCCTTCAGCGCGCGCGGATTGATCTTGCAGGGGCGCCACTGCGCGTCGCGCCCGCGATCGATCAGGCCGGCGCGCTCCAGCACCTTCAGATGCTTGGAAACGGCGGGACCGCTCATTTTGAACGGCTTGGAGAGCTCGTTGACCGTGGTTTCGCCAAGCGCCAGCCGCGCCAGGATGGCGCGCCGCGTGGGATCGGCGAGGGCTGCGAAGGTCATGCTGAGCTTGTCGGCCATGATGGTATTTTACTGTTCGGTTAAATAACCTACCGGTTAAATACAGCGCAAACAAAACCGGGTCAAGCGGATATTTACGCCTGACCCGGCTTAAACGAGCTAAGCCGTGACGAAGCTCTTGAACCCGCCCCAAATCATGCGCTTGCCGTCGAACGGCATCGCTTTCGGGTTCATCATTTTTTTCAAACGCGGATCCGCCGTCACCTTCTTGAGGATGCGATCGCGATCCTTGCGTGACTTGTACATGATCCAGGAGAAGATCACGGTCTCGCCGCCCTTGAGCTTCACGCTGCGCGGAAACGACGTCCACTTGCCCTTTTTCACGTCGTCGGCGACGCATTCCCAATATTCCAGTGCGCCATGATCGCGCCAGACCTTGCCGGCTTTCTTGGCGATGCTGCGATAGGCGCTCAGCTTCTTCTTCGGCACCGGCACAATAAATCCGTCGACATACGACATTGAAAACTCTCCTTGGTTCGTTCGCTCGCTCGCTCAGTGGCAGCAGCCCGCGAGCGCTGGCGCCGCCACCCATTGGCCCTTCTCGTTCACATGACCGCTCTCGTCATAGCGGTCGTGATGTCGCACCCAATCGGTAAGATTGTAATTGGGTCCGTTTTCGTTGCGTCCCTTCGGCGTGAGGTCGAGCAGCATGTAAGTGCCGAGCACTTCCTCGGCACCGCGCCCAAAGGTCGAATAGGTATGGAAAATCTCACCTTTGTCATTTTTGAGGAAGACGCTGAAGCCTGACAGATCCTCGAGCGGCACCTTGCCCTTCACGTAATTGTAACAAGCCTCGCCCTTGGCGATCTGCTCCTTCGTGAAGGACGCATTGAAGTCGTAGTTGAAATCGCTGCCGAACGACGACACCCATTTGCAGTGCCAGCCCATGCGCTTCTTGTAGGATTCGATCTCGGCAATCGGCGCGCGCGCGACATTCACGAATGTCACGTCGTGCTGCTCGAGATGCTGCAGGGCGCCTTCGATATGATCCACTTCGAACGAACAGCCGACGCAGCCTTCCTTTTGTCCGGGCGCCAGCATGAAATGCTTGATGATGAGCTGGCTGCGGCCCTCGAACAATCCGGCGAGTGTGCGCTGGCCCTGCGGCGTGTCGAACACGTAGCTCTTTTCGACCTTGACCCATGGCAAGGCGCGGCGCTCGGTGCCCAGTTCATCGCGCAACCGTGTCATCTGCTTTTCCTTGGCCAGAAGCGCCTTGCGGGCATCAAGCCATTCGCCTTGCGAGACGATCTTGTTCATGGCGGGCTCCTCTCTACGCAATGCTGCGAAATGGGGCAGCCGGCAGGTGAGGCCGGCTGCTTCTTCATTCAGGCCGCCGCGGCTTTCTCCGTCGGCCAGGGATCGCGCCAGCCGGGCAGCTCGTTCAGGCGCGCGTGCCAGCGCTCGACCTCCGGGAATTCCTTGACCGGAATATTCGCGCGCTCGGCGTAAGGCAGCGAGATCCCGACGGAGAAATCGGCGACCGTCAGCGTATCGCCGAGAATATATTTGCGGCTGCGCAGATGATCGTTCAGTACGCCCGCGAAGCGGCGCCAGAAGCCGGTTGCTTCCTCGACGGCGGCGGCATCGGGTTCGCCAAGGGAGAATTTCGACTTGATGACATACTGGAAATAGAGCTCGCCCGCGTGGCGCGTGAAATGCTCCGAATTCCAGGTCAACCAGCGCGTCAGCTCGATCTGGCCCCGCTCGTCGCGCGGCCAAAGATCTGATCGTGCTTTCTGCGCGAGATAGCACATGATCGCGTTCGCTTCCCACAGCTTCAGATCGCCGTCGGAGAATGCTGGCACTTTGCCGTTCGGATTGATCGCCAGAAATGCCGGGGTTTTGTGTTCGCCCTTGGCGAGATCGACGTGTACGAATTCCA
>CAYJNT010000040.1:0-12042 GCA_964370945.1 uncultured Hyphomicrobiales bacterium
CTTGTCGCCGCGCGCGGGCTCGATGAGGATTCCGAAATCGTGGTGTGGGTGAGGGCGGTGGCGACCGCCGTGCTCGCCGCCGTCATCGCCAAGCTCACGATCTTTTCGCCCGGCGTGCTCGCCTCGGTGCCGCTCGCGATCCGGCTTGCGGCGGTCGCGTCAGGCCTCGCCGGCTATTACCTGATCCGTCGATCGGTGTTCGCAGGCGTCATCGTGGGCGAGGCAGTCCTGATCGGGGGCACGTTGCTGGCGGGCCGCTGAAAATGCTGAAGAATCAGATGTTCTTCAACGCCGTGGCCAGCAGCTGCGCATTGGAGGCGAGCGTCTCCGGCTTTTCCTTCTCGCTCGCCGGCGGCTTCATCGCTACGCCTTCCCTGCGCGGAATGACGTGGACGTGCAGGTGGAACACAACCTGTCCGCCGGCGCTTTCGTTGAATTGCTGGATGGTGACGCCGTCGGCGCCGAACGCCGTTTTCGAGGCCTTGGCGATTTTCTGCGCGACCTTGGCGGCGTGCGCCAGCTCGTCCGGATCGACGTCGAACAGGTTGCGGGCCGCCACCTTCGGCACGACCAGCGTATGGCCGGGCGCTCGCGGCATGATGTCGAGAAATGCAATCGCGCGGTCGTCCTCGTACACCTTGTAGCAAGGCAATTCCCCGCGCAGAATCTTTGCAAAAATATTGTTCGGATCGTAAGGCACCATTGTCGTCACTCCCCAACCGTATCTTTATCTTTGCGGAAAGGCGCGTAGGCGGCAAGCTCTTCGGTCGCAACCGCGACGTGCGCACGCTCGCGCTTGAGATAATCGGCGATCGCGCGCCGTAATCCCGGATCGGCAATGTAATGGGCGGAATAGGTGGTGACCGGCTCATAGCCGCGCGCGATCTTGTGCTCGCCCTGGGCGCCGGCTTCGACGCGCTTCAATCCATGCGTGATCGCATAGTCGATGGCCTGGTAATAGCAGACCTCGAAGTGCAAGAAGGGATGATGCTCGATCGCGCCCCAATGGCGGCCGTAGAGCGTGTCCGAGCCGATGAAATTGATCGCGCCGGCGATGAAGCGGCCGGCGCGCTTGGCCATGATCAGCAGCACCCGGTCCGGCATGCTTTGCCCGATCAGCGAAAAGAATTTGCGCGTCAGATAGGGCCGGCCCCATTTGCGCGATCCGGTCTCCACGTAGAAAGCGAAGAAGGCGTCCCAGACATCCTCGGTGAGATCCGCACCGGTCAGCTGATGGATGGTCACGCCCTCCGGCAGGGCCTCGCGGCGCTCGCGGCGGATGAACTTGCGCTTGCGCGATGAGAGCGCCGACAGAAAATCCTCGAAGCTCGCATACCCGTTATTCTCGAAATGAAATTGCTGATCGGTGCGCTGGAGAAAGCCCTGCGTGGCCAAAAGCCGCCATTCGTTCTCGGGGAGGAATGTCGCGTGCACGGACGAGGCGCCGTGCGCGTCGCAGAGAGCGATCAGGCCGGCTGCGAGCGTCGCCTGGACGGATGGCGCCTGCGGCCCCGGCCGCGCCAGCAGGCGGGGGCCGGGGGCCGGGGTGAAGGGGACGGAAACCTGGAGCTTGGGGTAATAGCGGCCGCCGGCGCGCTCATAGGCGTCGGCCCAGCCATGGTCGAAGACGTATTCGCCCTGGGAATGCGATTTCAGGTAGCAGGGCACAGCCCCGAGCAGCCGGCCGTTGTCGTCCTCCACAACGAGGTGCTGCGGTTGCCAGCCGGTCCGAGCGGTCGCCGATTTTGAGGCTTCGAGCGCCGACAAAAACTCGTAAGAAACAAATGGGTTATATCGATATCCTCGCAATCCACCGCGATCCTCAACTAGGACATGAGGCACTTCATCCAATACTTTATGTTTTTGATCTGCGCCTGCAGGATTCGCACACGCATTCCATTCCGCGGCCGGAACGCCCGACAGGTCGGGCAGGACGCGGATCGTCACATCGGACAGGGCGGTCGGGGCGGGCGCGGTCACCTTGGTCATTATGGCCCGGATTTATGGCCGAAATCCCTCAAAGATCATCTGGCTGGCATAGCGGGCCGCGCGCTTGCGGTCGGCCTCCGAGCGGACCGTCCAGGTCAGGAGCGGCAGCCCGAACGCGAAGCGGGCCAAAAGCGGCGCGACCGCCGGCAGGTCTTTGACGCCATAGGCGACGAAATGCGGCCGGGTCCGCAGGCCATGGAGCAGGTGGGCCAGCCGCCATTTCTGCCAGCGGCTGAGCGCCTTCCATTCCGGGTGATCGTAGCGGCCCTCGGCGACGATCCCGCGCGGCAGCCCGGGCGCGGCCTTCGACAGCGCGATCACCTGCCCGGGATCGAACGACATCACCGCGACCGGCCCGGCGTAACTCTGCAGCACCGCCGCCACCCGGGCGGGCAGGCCCGTGTCGCCCGAGAAATGACTTTTCATTTCGATCACCAAAGCCGAGCGTCCGGCGACGAGATCGCACAATTCGCCGAGTGTCATGATCCGGTCGGACGTCTTGTGAAATGACGCGCGCTTGATCTCCGCCGCGGGCATCGCCGCGAGGGTCCCCGAGCCTTCGGTCAATCGCCCGAGCGCGTCGTCGTGATGCACCATGGCTTCGCCATCGGCCGAGATCTGCAGGTCGCATTCGATGCCGTATTGGCCGGCGATCGCGGCGGTGAAAGCCGAGGCGGTGTTCTCGACGATATTGCTCGCGGTCTCATGCAATCCGCGATGCGCGATCGGACGCGCCGTCAGCCAGTCGAGCCCCGCCATATTTCTAACGTGCCCTCAGGAAACCTCGAACAGCCCTTCGACTTCGACCGCGGCGTCCATGGGCAGCACCGCAACGCCGATCGTGGAGCGCGCGTGGCGGCCTTTCTCGCCGAAGGCCGTCACCATCAGATCGGAGGCGCCGTTCATCACCTTGGGACCATCGAGGAAATCCGGCCGCGAGGCAATGAAGCCGCCGAGCCGCACCACCCGGATGACCTTGTCGAGATCGCCGAGCGCGGCCTTCAATTGCGCGAGAAGATGAATCGCACAGGCGCGTGCCGCCTTCTGCCCGTCCTCGATCGAGACATCGCCGCCGAGTTTGCCCTTGGCGACCAGCTTGCCGTCCAGATCGAAACAAAGCTGCCCCGAAATCACCAGCAGATTTCCGGTCCGCACAAAGCCGACATAATTCGCGACCGGTGCGGCCGGCGTGGGCAGGCCGATGCCGAGATCGGCAAGTTTCTTCTCGACTTCTCCAGCCATGTGGTCCTCCCGCGCCGGCATGCGGCAACTCAATTTATTCACCGATCACTGCAATACACGCAAGCGGACAATAATGGTTCAGGTTCTTGGGTTCAGTTCCAGGTTGCGTGCGCCCGGGCGCGCTCTTATCTTCGCGTAACGCAATGGAATCACACACATGACGCATGCCACCCGGCTCCTTCTGGCAGCCCTTTTGACCGCGGCGACGTTTGGCGCAGGCCCGGCCGCGGCACCCGCATCGTCGACCGCCCCGGCCGCTCCCAAGATCGATCTCGCGCCGCATCGCGCGGTTTATGATCTCAAGCTTGCGCTCTCGCGCGGCAAGCGCCCGATTGAAGGCGTGCGCGGCCGCATTCTCTACGATTTCACCGGCAATCCGTGCGAGGGCTATGCGCTGCAATTCCGGCAAGTGTCCGAATTGAATACCGGCGAGGGCAACAACCTGTTCACCGATCTGCGCGCGACGACCTGGGAAGACGGCGAGGCGAAGGCGTTCCGCTTCAACTCGCAGAATTACATGAACCAGAAGCTCGTCGATTCGGTCGATGGCCGCGCCGAGCGCAAGGGCTCCGGCATCGGCATCAAGCTGACCAAGCCGGCGGGCAAGACGATCAATTTCAACGCGTCGCTGATTTTTCCGACCGAGCATATGCGCCGCATCATCGCCGCGGCGCGCGGCGGCGAGGCGGTGGTTGAAGTCCCGGTGTTCGACGGTTCGGAAACCGGCGAGAAGACCTACGACACGCTGGCCGTGATCGGGCGCGCCATACCGCCGGAGGCGGGCAAGCCGTCCGATGCCGCGGGCGCCGACGCCGCGCTTTCAAAGCTGACACGCTGGCCGGTCCGGATCAGTTATTTCGACAAGGCCAAAACCGGCGAGGGCGAGCAGACGCCGGTCTACGCGATCGGGTTCGAGCTTTACGAGAACGGCGTCTCGCGCGGCCTGTCGCTCGACTACAACGACTTCGTCATCGCCGGCGAGATGACCGCGCTCGAGATGAAGAAATCGACTCCCTGCCGCTAATCCTCTTCGCCGGCATCGAACGCAATTCCCTTCATCGCGGCGTCGCGCCCGAACCGCTCGCGCACGCGGTCGAGCGCGCGTTCGGCGGCGGCGCTGCGCGTCGTGACGGCATCGAGCAGGCCGGCCGGATCGGCGACATCGGCGCCTTCGAGCGCGGATACGCCGATCCCGATCAGGCGGTAGCGCGTGCCGTCGATTTCATGCGCCAGCAGCTCGCGCCCGGCGGCGAAGATCTTTTCGGCGAGTTGGGTCGGATCGGGAAGCGAACGGGCGCGGGTCTTGAGCCGGAAATCCGATGACTTGAGCTTCAACGTCACGGTTGAGCCCGATAGTTCATTGGCCTTGAGCCTCTGCGAGACGCGTTCGGTCAAGAGCCACAGTCTTTGTTCGAGCGGACGCAGCTCGGAAATGTCATCGTTGAAGGTCGTCTCGGCGGAAACGCTTTTGGTTTCGCGGTCCGGCACGATCTCGCGATCGTCGATCCCGTTGGCGAGGCGGTAGAGCCGCTGGCCTTCGCCGCCGTAGCGGTGCATCAATTCGACCTCGCCGAGCCGCTGCAGGTCGGCGATCATGCGGATGCCGTCCTTGGCGAATTTTTCCTGCGTCACCCGGCCGATGCCGAAGATGAACGTGATCGGCTTGGCGGCGAGGAAGCCTTTCGCTTCGCTTTGCCCGAGCACGGCGAAGCCGCGCGGCTTGTCGAGATCAGAGGCGATCTTGGCCAGAAATTTGTTGACCGACAGCCCGATCGACACCGTGATCCCGATCTCGGTCTCGACGTTGCGGGAAAAGCGCGCCAGCGATTTCGCCGGGCTCATGCCGTGCACGCGCGCGGTGCCGGCAAGATCCATGAAGGCTTCGTCGATCGAGATCGGCTCGACGAGCGGCGTGAGATCGAGCATCAGCCGGCGCACATCACGCGACACCTCGGCATATTTCGCCATGTCGGGCGGGATGATCGTCGCCTGCGGACACAGGCGGCGCGCCTCGAACATCGGCATCGCCGAGCGGACGCCGAAGGTGCGGGCGAGATAACAGGCGGTGGTGACGACGCCGCGTTTTCCCCCGCCGACAATCAGCGGCTTGTCGGCGAGCGAAGGGTCATCGCGCTTCTCGATCGTGGCGTAGAACGCATCGCAATCGACATGCGCGAGCGACAGCGCATCGAGCTCGGCATGACGGATGATGCGGGGAGAGCCGCAAGCCCCGCAGCGCGCCTGGCCGTCCGGCGCGTCGGCGAGACAATCGCGGCAGAAGCCGGCGGTCATGGCACGTCGCGCTCGTAGCGGCGCCCGCTCAACGTGCCTTGGGCGCGGACGATCTCGCGCGGATCGGATTTGACGTCCGCGGCGAAGGCCATCAGCAACGATTCGTCGCTGCTGACGTGATCCAGAACCCCGGCCAGGAATAGCGGTTCGCGCGCCGCGGCGCGGAGATCGCCGGGCCCAATGCCGGTCGCAGCCAGAAACCGGCCCAACCGGTCCGGGTCTCCGGCAATGAAGCTAAGCGCTTGTATTGCCAAGGCTTCCGCCGTCTTCCGGGACGCCTTGGATGCAGGTTTTTCCATGGTTCCGTTTGCGTTTCCGTAACAAATCAGGACTACCTTGGAACCTTCATGATGCCCGAGCGCGCGCCCAATGGCGATGCGAACCTCAAAGCCGTAAACAGGAACGGTGCGGGTATTCAATGCCCAGGAGGGGCGGGGGATGGCCAAAAAAGTCCTGATCGTTGAGGACAATGAGCTCAATATGAAGCTCTTCAACGATCTGCTCGAAGCGCACGGATACCAGACCGTCGGCACCCGCAACGGCATCGATGCGATGGATCTCGCGCGCCAGCATCGTCCCGATCTCATTCTCATGGACATCCAGTTGCCGGAAGTGTCCGGCCTCGAAGTCACGAAGTGGCTGAAAGACGATTCCGAATTGAAGGGTATTCCGGTCGTCGCCGTCACCGCATTCGCGATGAAGGGCGACGAGGAACGCATTCGCGAAGGCGGCTGCGAGGCCTATCTGTCCAAGCCCATTTCCGTCGGCAAATTCATTGAAACCATCCGCCACTTCCTCGGCACCGCGTAAAGAAAGCGTCGAATGACCGCCCGCGTTCTTGTCGTCGATGATGTTCCGGCCAACGTGAAGTTGCTCGAGGCGAGGCTGTCGGCCGAGTATTTCGATGTCACCACCGCTTATAGCGGCGCGGACGCGCTCGCGATCTGCGAACGCGCGGGCTGCGATATCGTTCTGCTCGACGCGATGATGCCGGACATGGACGGCTTCGAAGTGTGCCGCCGGCTGAAGTCCAATCCGGCGACCCATCACATCCCGGTGGTCATGGTCACCGCGCTCGACCAGTCCTCCGATCGCGTGGCGGGTCTCGATGCCGGTGCCGATGATTTTCTCACCAAGCCCGTCTCCGACGTCGCGCTGATTGCACGCGTGCGCTCGCTGACGCGGCTGAAGATGATGACCGACGAGCTGCGCATGCGCGCGGTGACCTCGCGCGAGATCGGCATCCAGAATCCCGAACTCGAGGCGGTGACGGAAACCGGTCGGGCAGGGCGTATCCTGATCGTCGATGACCGCAAGTCCTCGTATGAGCGGCTCGCTACCATGCTTGAAAGCGACAACCAGGTCGACGTCGAAGCCGATCCGAATGGGGCGCTGTTCCGCGCGGCCGAGGGCAATTACGAATTGCTGATCGTGTCGCTCAGCCTCGAAAATTTCGACGGCCTGCGGCTGTGCAGCCAGTTGCGCTCGCTCGAGCGCACCCGCAACCTGCCGATTCTTGCGATTGCCGATGGCGACGACAACGGACGCCTCGCGCGCGGGCTCGAAATCGGCATCAACGATTATGTCGTGCGTCCGGTCGACAAGAACGAACTGCTGGCGCGCGTGCGCACGCAAATTCGCAAGAAGCGCTACACCGAGCGGCTGCGCGACAATGTCCAGCTCTCGATCGAAGCGGCGATCACCGACGGGCTGACCGGCCTGCATAACCGCCGCTACATGGAATCGCATCTCGCGGCGCTGGTGGAGCAGGCCTCCGCGCGCGGCAAGCCGCTCGCCGTGCTCGTTCTCGACATCGATTTCTTCAAGGCGGTCAACGACACCCATGGCCACGATGCCGGCGACGACGTGTTGCGCGAGTTCGCCATCCGGATGCGCAAGTCGATCCGGGGCATCGATCTCGCCTGCCGCCATGGCGGCGAGGAATTCGTGATCGTGATGCCGGAAACCGACATGGCGGTGGCCGCGACCGTCGCCGAACGCCTGCGCCGGCGCATTGCGACCGAGCCGTTCCCGATCGATGAGGGCAAGCGGTCGATCGATGTCACCATTTCGATCGGCCTTGCGGCGATCGAAGGCGCCGAAGACAGCGCGGCCAATCTCCTCAAGCGCGCCGATCAGGCGCTCTATCGCGCCAAGCGTGACGGCCGCAATCGCGTGGTTGCCGACGCGGCCTGAAAAACTATCCCCAGATACCTGCCGCGGCCTTCCTGCTGGAAACCCTAACTCTTCAGGTTGACGGGAAGTCGGCCTTTGAATCAAAGGCTTGCCGATTGATTTCCTAGGCCTTTCCGATAGCCTGTAACCGGGACAAGGCAGCCCGGCGGGGCTGCAACGATACGGGCCAGTCTAAAGTGGCCCATGTTTCGCTATCATATTGATAACCCTACGGAATGCTCAGGTCCGCCGCATCTCCTGGGTCCGTGGGGTTCGGCCGGTCCGGAAGCGGTGTGAGTGGCCTCCTCAAAGTGCCGCTTCCGGCCGGCCACCTATTTCACGGTAATCAGACGTATTTTACGCCCCGATCCTGTGGATCGTTGGCTATCCGTCCGGCTGTCCATGAAATGAAAAGGGCGCCTTGCGGCGCCCATAAAACGTGGCGCGTTCGACGAATTACTTGATCTTGCCTTCGCGGAACTCGACGTGCTTCTTCGCGATCGGGTCGTATTTCTTCTTGACCATTTTCTCGGTCATGGTGCGCGAATTCTTCTTCGCGGTGTAATAGAAGCCGGTATCCGCGGTGGAAACGAGCTTCACCTTGATGGTGACGGCCTTGGCCATTGGAACCTCGAAACGGGGTGTCTGGGTTGGCGCGGAACCTAGCGGCCGCGCCGCGAAAGTCAAGGAAACAGCGCCCAGCTACAGCAATTCGCGCGTGAAGACCTTGCGCGGCATCCGATAGAACGGAACCGGCAGGTCGTGGCCGAAACCGGCGGCAACGCGCGCCTCGAGCTCCTGCAGCACCACATTGGTGATGGTCGGCATGTCGAGCTCGCGCGCCTCGGCGATCGGCACCCAGACGAGCTCGACCAATTCGGCCTCGGGATGCACAACGTCCTCTATCTTGTGCGAGATCGAGGAGGCGTCGACCGAGAAGAAGCGCGTGTCGAAACGGCGCGGGCGGCGCGGCGGCGTGATCGCGCGCGCCACGAAATGCAGCACCGAGAGATCGGGATAGAAGCCGGCTTTGGCGAATTCCGCCCATGGTCCGTCCGGCGTGTTTGCGGCATCGTCATGTTTTGCGCCGAGCAATAAACCGGTCTCTTCGAATGTCTCGCGGATGGCAGCGAGCGCCAGCGCGCGCGCTTTCACCGCGCTCGGCCGCACCACCTGCCGCATCAGCTGTTTCTCGACATTTCTGTCGAGCGGCTTTGCGATCGGCATCAGCCGGTCGTTCGGCTCGGCGCGTCCGCCCGGAAAGACGAATTTGCCCGGCATGAAAACATGTTTGTGATGCCGTTTGCCGAGCAGGACCTTCGGCGTCTCGCCGGAACGATCGACGAGGATCAGGGTCGCGGCGTCCTTCGGACGGACATTCGGATGCGATTGCTCGCGCTCCGCATCGGTCATGAACTTCGCAAGATCGCTCATGGAAGCGGGTTGGCGGCGGGAACGTCCGACTCGTCGGACGGGGATTCCGGATCGAAGCCGTGCATGCGGTGCGTCCATTGCAAGGCAACGATCGCGCCTTTGATCGGCTGCATCAATCCGAACGACAGAGCAAGGATGAGGGGGAGCCACAGTGCGAGATGGATCCAATAGGCGGGCGCGAACGCCGTTTCCACCGTGACCACCAGCGGCACGACGATGTGGCCGACGATCACGATGTTGAAATAGGCGGGCGCGTCGTCGGCGCGATGATGATGCAATTCCTCGCCGCAGGCCGGGCATTGATCGGCGACTTTCAGGAAGGCGCGGAACAGCTTGCCCTGTCCGCAATTCGGACAGCGCCCCAGCAATCCGCGGCGCAGGGCCGTCAACGCATTGCGTTCAACCATGGACTCTCACAATCCTTCTATCGCCGCCGTTTGCGCGGCGCCCGTTTTTCGTCCCGGTCGCGATCGCGCCGGCCGAGTGTGCCGCGCGGCCGCTTTTCGCCCTTGCGCCCCTCGGACAAAATCTCAAACCGGAGCGCGCCGGCAACCGGAACCGCCTCGACCAGGCGGACCGTGACGTCGTCGCCGAGCCGGTAGGTTTCGCCGGTCGAGCGGCCGACCATCGCATGTTCATGCTCGCGGAACTGGAAATAGTCGTCGCCGATCGTTCTTGCAGGGATGAAGCCGTCCGCCCCGGTCTCTTTAAGCTTCACGAACAACCCTGCGCGAGTCACACCTGATATGCGTCCCTCGAAGGTCGCCCCGATCCGGTCGGCCAGGAAATGCGCGATCAGGCGGTCGGTGGTTTCGCGCTCGGCGACCATCGCCCGCCGTTCGCTGGTCGAGATGCGGGCGGCGATTTCGGACAGTGCCGCCACGTCGGCATCGGCGGGCAGGCCGCCATCGCCGAACTTCAGCGCGCGAATGAGCGCACGGTGGACGATCAGGTCGGCATAGCGGCGGATCGGGGAGGTGAAATGCGCGTAGCGGCGGAGCGCCAGGCCGAAATGGCCGTAATTGTCCGCCGAATACTCGGCTTGCGCCTGCGTGCGCAGCACGACCTCGTTGACGAGATTTTCCGCCGGCCGGCCCTTGATGCGCGCCAGCACGGTATTGAATTGCTCGGGGCGCAGATTGCCGCCGCGCGTGAAGGGGATTTCCAGCGTGTGAAGGAATTCACGTAAAGCTTCAACGCGTTCACGTGCCGGTTCATCATGCACGCGGTAGATCAGCGGCGTGCCCGCGCGCTCGAGCGTTTCGGCCGCCGCGACATTGGCGAGGATCATGAATTCCTCGATCAGCCGGTGCGCGTCGAGCCGCTGCGGGACGATCACGCGATCGACCGTGCCGTCGGGCTTGAGCAGAATTTTTCGCTCCGGCAAATCCAGATCGAGCGGCCCGCGTTCGTCGCGTGCCGTCTTGATCGTGAAGTAAGCGTCGTAGAGCGGCCGCAAGATCTTTTCGAGCAACGGGCCGGTCGTATCGTCGGGCCGCCCGTCGATCGCATCCTGCGCCTGCTGGTAGTTCAGCTTGGCCGCCGACTTCATCAGCACGCGATGGAATGTGTGGGAGCGTTTGTGGCCATCGGCGCCGACCACCATGCGCACGGCCAGCGCCGCCCGGTCGACCACGGGTTTCAGCGAGCAGAGATCGTTCGAGATGCGCTCCGGCAGCATCGGCACGACGCGGTCGGGGAAATAGACCGAGTTGCCGCGATCGAGCGCTTCGCGGTCGAGCGCGGAGCCGGGCGTGACGTAATGCGCGACGTCGGCAATCGCGACCGTCGCGATAAAGCCGCCGCGATTGTTCGGATCGGTGTCGGCTTCCGCGAACACGGCGTCGTCGTGATCCTTGGCATCGACCGGATCGATGGTGACCAGCGGGACTTTCCGCCAATCCTCGCGCTTCGACAGCCCGGCCGGTTGCGCGGCCTCGGCTTCGGCCAGCGCCTCGCGGTGAAAGATGTGCGGAATGCCGTGCACATGGATCGCAATCAGGCTGACCGCGCGCTCGCCTTTGAACGAGCCGAGCCGTTCCTTCACATGCGCGACGGGGAGGCCGTAGCGGCCCTGCTTGGCGACGTCGGCGGCCACGAGCTCGCCATCCTGCGCATCGCCCACGCCGTGCGGCGGGATCGTGAGCTCGCCGCGCCCGACCGATTTCTTGTCGACCGGCACGAGCCGGCCGCCGCCTTGCGGGAGCTTGCGGAAAATGCCGAGCATGCGCTGCTTGGCGCGATCGAGGATCTTGATGACGCGACCGGTATGCTCTTCGTCCGGGCCGGTCTCATCGGTGCGCAGCAGAATACGGTCGCCGACGCCGGCCGCTTCTCCCGGTTTGGGGCGGCGCGGAACGCTGATGCGGATTTTCGGCGCCGGGCCGTGCTCCTGCTCGTCCCATTCGGCGGGAACGGCGATCAGCTCGCCGTCGGAGTCGCGCCCCGTGACATCGGCAAGTGTGACCGGCGGCAGCGCGCCGGGCTGATGCAGCTTGCTGCGGCGGCTTTCGACCGCGCCGGAATCGGAGAGATCGCGCAGCATGCGCTTCAATTCGGCGCGCGCGGCGTTCTTCAGGCCGAAGGCGCGCGCGATCTCGCGCGTGCCGACCTTGCCGGATCGTTCGCGAATGAACGACAGCAGCGCTTCCTTCGAGGGAAGCGCGGGGGATTGTTTTGTCTTGTGCTTGGCCAATTCAACCTTCAGCCGGGCCGGCCGGCACAGCGCGGTCAGCTATCCGCTTTTTCTTCGGACTTTTCTTCAGCCGGCGCTGCATCGGTCTTCTTCTTGGCACGCGATTTCCTGGCGGCGGCGGGTTCGACGGCAATCGTGCCGGCGTTCGCCTTCTTGCTGGCAGCGATTTTACGCGGAGCGGCGGCTTCCGGTTCCGCGGCCGCTTTGGCTTTCCT
>CAYJNT010000040.1:12142-19364 GCA_964370945.1 uncultured Hyphomicrobiales bacterium
CAGCGATTTTACGCGGAGCGGCGGCTTCCGGTTCCGCGGCCGCTTTGGCTTTCCTAGCTTTTGGTTCTTTCTTGGGCGCTTTGGCTGTCTTGGGCTCTTTGGCCGCTTTCGGTGCCTTCGCGGCTTTCGGCTCCTTCGCCTTCCGGCCCATCTTCGGCCGGCGGACCGCGCCGCTCGCGATCCGTGCGTCGATCAGCGCGACGGCTTCTTCCAGCGTGACCGTGTCGGCGGTCTTGTCGCCGGTGATGGTCGCGTTGACGCCGTCATGCGTGACGTAAGGCCCGTAGCGTCCGGCCTTGGCGACCACTTGCCCGCCGCGATCCGGATGCTCGCCGAGTTCGCGCCCCGGGGGCGGGCCGAAGCGGCGGCCCTTCGAGGGTTTCAATTTCTTCTCGGCGATCAGCGTGACCGCGCGATTGAGGCCGACATTGAGGACCTCGTCGCCGTCCTCGAGATTGGCGTAAATTTTTCCGTGCTGGACATAAGGCCCGAAGCGTCCGACGCCGGCGAGGATCGGCTCGCCATCCTCCGGATGCGTGCCGACCGTGCGCGGCAATGACAAGAGTCCCAGCGCCAGTTCGATCTCGATATCCTCGGGCGCCATGCCTTTCGGCAAGCTTGCGCGCTTGGGCTTTACGTCTTTCGTCGCTTCGCCGAGCTGCAGATAGGGGCCGAAGCGGCCGCCGCGCACGCTGACCTCGAGCCCGGTTTCCGGATCGGTGCCGAGCACGCGCGCGCCGCCGGAGCCGACGCCATTCTCGCCGGCGGCGAGTTGGCGCGTGAAGCGGCATTCCGGATAGCGCGAGCAGCCGATGAACGCGCCGAAGCGTCCGACTTTCAGCGACAATTGGCCTTCGCCGCAATTCGGGCATTGCCGCGCCGGCGTGCCGTCCGCGCGCGGCGGGAAGATATGCGGCGCCAGGAGATCATTCAGCGCGTCGAGCACCTGCGTGATGCGCAGGTCCTTGATCTCGCCGACCGCGGCGGTGAAGCCTTCCCAGAAATCGCGCAGCAGATCCTGCCAGAACAATTCGTTGTTGGAGACCTTGTCGAGCTGCTCTTCCAGGGACGCGGTGAAATCGTATTCGACATATTTCTGGAAGAAGCTCTCCAGGAACGCGACCACGATGCGTCCCTTGTCTTCCGGAATGATGCGCTTCTTGTCCAGCCGCGTGTAGCCGCGATCCTTGAGCACCGCGAGAATGGAGGCGTAGGTCGAGGGCCGGCCGATGCCAAGCTCTTCCATCCGCTTGACGAGCGCGGCCTCCGAGAAGCGCGGCGGCGGTTCGGTGAAATGCTGCGTGGCGCTGATCGATTCTTTCTTCAACGCTTCGCCTTCCGACATCGCGGGCAGGCGGCGCGACTCTTCGTCATCCTCGCCGTCGTCGTGGCCTTCCTGATAGAGCGTGAGGAAGCCGTCAAATTTCACCACCTGGCCGGTGGCGCGCAGCTCGATATTGCGACCGTTCACCGTCGCGGCGATATCGACGGTGGTGCGTTCGAGCTCGGCGGATTCCATCTGGCACGCGACCGCGCGATTCCAGATCAGTTCATAAAGCTTCGCTTGATCGGCCTCGACGAATTTCGAAACGGCTTTTGGCGAACGCCCCGCATCGGTTGGGCGCACGGCTTCATGGGCTTCCTGCGCGTTCTTCGACTTGTTCTGATATTTGCGCGGCGCGTCGGGGACGTATTCCTTGCCGTAATCCGATCCGATCATCTTGCGGATATCGGCAATCGCTCCCTCGTCCATGTCGATGCCGTCGGTCCGCATATAGGTGATCAGGCCGGTGGTCTCGCCGTCGATCTCGATGCCCTCATAGAGGCGCTGCGCGAGCCGCATGGTGTGCGCCGGCGCGAAGCCGAGCTTGCGGCTTGCTTCCTGCTGCATGGTCGAGGTGGTGAAGGGCGGTGGCGGATTGCGCCGCGCGGGCTTGGCTTCGACCGAAGCGATCTTGAAGGCCGCCGTCTCGAGCGCCGTCTTGAAATCCTCCGCCTCCTTGCCGCTGCCGATATCGAGGCGGGTGATCTTCTTGCCGTCGGCGCCGACGAGGCGCGCTTCAAATGCCTCGTTGCGCGGCGTCGCAAGATTGGCGACCAGCGACCAATATTCCCTGGCGACGAATTTCTCGATTTCGAGCTCGCGATCGCAGACAAGACGCAGCGCGACCGATTGCACGCGGCCGGCCGAGCGCGCGCCCGGCAATTTGCGCCACAGAACGGGGGAGAGGGTGAAGCCGACAAGGTAGTCGAGGGCGCGGCGCGCGAGATACGCATCGACCAAAGCACGGTCGATCTTGCGCGGATTCCTCATCGCCTCGCTCACCGCCTGCTTGGTGATGGCGTTGAACACCACGCGTTCGACCGGCTGGTCCTTGAGGACCTTCTTTTCCTTCAGGACCTCGAGTACGTGCCAGGAAATGGCTTCACCTTCGCGATCCGGGTCGGTCGCGAGAATGAGGCCGTCAGCGCCTTTGAGGGCGCTGGCGATGTCATTGAGGCGCTTCTGGGCCTTGGCGTCGACTTCCCAGATCATCTTGAAGTCGTTGTCCGGGTCGACCGAGCCGTCCTTGGGGGGAAGGTCGCGCACGTGCCCGAACGAGGCCAGGACCTCGTAGCCCGAGCCCAGATATTTGTTGATCGTCTTGGCCTTGGCCGGCGATTCAACAACGACGATCTTCATGTAATTCCAACGATTTAGGGGTGATTTTTGACGGCCGATGGGCCGAATCCTCCCCTTATTTGGGGCCGGAACATGGGTAAATCGACCCCCGGTGTCAAATCTGGGGCCTGACCACTTAAAAAAGTGAGCCTGCCACGCGGGTTTTTTGCGCAACCAAGGCGTGCATTTTCAGCGTACGCAATTTACCAGCGTAGGCGCTCTCTACGTACCTGAGTCGTCACGCCAGCGCGACCCGTCCGCCGGCCTGGCGCTCCAGGCGACCGGCCAGCTCCAACTCGAGCAGAACCATCCGCACCGTCGCCGGGCTCGCGCCGGAGAGCCGCACCAGGTCATCGATCTCGACCGGCGTCGGTCCAAGGAGCGCGACGATGCGGCGGCGCTCGTCATCGGCCGGTTCGCGGCCGGCATCGGGCGGACCGCGTTCCGGCTCGCTCGCCGCCACATCGATCGGCCGGCCGAGAATCGGCGCGATGACATCGATCACGTCGGCGGTCTCGGTGACGAGCGTAGCGCCTTGCTTGAGCAGGCCGTTGGTTCTTTCCGCGCGCGGATCGAGCGGCGAGCCCGGCACCGCGAACACCTCGCGGCCCTGTTCGCCGGCCATGCGCGCGGTGATCAGCGAACCGGAGCGCCGCGCCGCCTCGACGATGACGACGCCGACCGCGAGCCCGGAGATCAGCCGGTTGCGGCGCGGGAAGTCGCGGCCGCGCGGCTCCCATGTCAGCGGCATTTCGCCGAGTAACACGCCGTGCTCGCGAATGCTGTCGGCGAGCGGCACGTGTTCGGCGGGATAGATGTTGTCATGCCCGCCGGCAAGAACGGCGACGGTGCCGGTTGCAAGACTGGCGCGATGCGCGGCCGCGTCGATCCCGCGCGCCAGGCCCGACACGATCACGAAGCCCGCGTCGCCGAGTTCGCGCGCGAGCCGTTCGGCGAATTTCGCGCCGGCCGCGGACGCATTGCGCGAGCCGACGATCGCGACAATCGGCAAGGCGAGCGTTTCGAGTCTGCCGGCGAGCGCGATCAGCGGCGGCGCGTCGTCGATCATGCGCAGCCGCGCCGGATAATCGGACTCGCTCGACGCGATGAACACAATTCCCTTGCGCCGCGCGGCCGCCATTTCATGCTCGGCGTCTTCGGCCGGGCAAATCCGGCCCGGCCGCGATGCGCCGCCGCGGCGGGCGAGATCGGGCAGGGCGGCAAGCGCGCCGCGCGCGCTGCCGAAATGCTTGAGCAGCGCTCGGAACGTGCGCGGCCCCGGTATTATGGCGCAAACGCCACAAGCCTTCTGACGGGCTCGCGGCTATTTCTACGGGATGAAACGTAACCATCCGACATTGTCAGCCCTCATTAAGTTGCACGCCTATATCGGCGGCGAGATTTTCAAGAACAAGAAACATGCTGAGAAGCTGGCCGATGACATGCGCCATATCGAGGCGGTCATCAAAATGCTCAGCCCCGGCTTCAACGTCCGCGCAATCGCCGTCCGACGCCGCTACAAGGGCAATGCGTGGTTTAAGCGGGGCACGCTGTACCGGCACGCCGTTGACGAAATGCGCAAGGCTGAGACGCCTCTGACGGCCCGTGAGCTAACAGAGCGCATGTTGGCCGCTCGCAAGGTGACAGACGCCACCCCAAAGGAAATCCGCGACCTAGCCGGAGGCGTCCTAACGTCGCTGCGCAATCACCAAGGGGATACGGTGGAAATCGTCGGAAACGGCTATCCGCAGCGTTGGCGGCTTAAAGAGCTTCTCTAATTCCCCAACAAAAACGGTCGCTCGCCATTGCGACTCAGACCCGACTCATTGTCAGAATTGCGATCCATCGGAAACAGGGAGGCCGCCAGCCCTGCAAGGCGAAGCGGCCTCTAGTTTCCGAACCCGCAATAACCCTGATCAGGCGCGGGATCGTTGTGGTTGCGTCCCCATTAACAAACTGACTCGCGTGAACGGTCAAGCCTGATCGCAACACAAGGTCCATTGCTATGGAAAGACGGATAGAGACGTTCGACGCAGCCAAAGTGTGCGGGGTTCGCGTGACGGTGAATGTGTTTCAGGAGTTCGTAGAGGCCACCGCCATGGGCGACACGGCCAGACAGTGGATTCCAGGCATGAAGCGCATGGAATTAGGCGACGGCTCGCCCGTCAACTACATCGACGCCAACACGTTTAAGATCGTCGAGACTGACGAGATTATTCGGAAGGTCGCTTAGGGCGAAGCGCTCATAGTTTCGATAGCCCTCATGCTCATGCGATCCGACGACTACCGCGTCGCCGGATCGCGCGAGCGTTTGCTGTTCTTTCGGAAGCAAGCGCATTCTTCTCTCTCCTATGCTGATTTGTGACGCTGCCAGTAGCCGGTGAAATCCACGGAAGGCTTTTGGCTCAGCGCCAGCTTTGAGACGCTATTAACTTGTTCGCCATTCGCGGCGCGGCGGTTATCTTCGCGCCATGTGGCCTCTTGCGCGTAGCGAAGCAGATACTGGCCCGCGATGTGATGGTGATGGCCGATCTCAGCACGGCGCATGCGGCTGAAAAACTCCTCGGCCCAATTCGTGCAAGCACCGTCCATCGAATAGGCTTCATCGTGATTGATACGCTGCATTTCAAAGCGGCTGTGCAGCGCATCCCATGATGCGGCCTCATCGGCGTTGATCGTCGTACCTTTGGCAACGCGCGCGCGGATAAAGCTGATCGCCTGCGCTTCAGATTTGAAAACTGCCGGGACGCCGTTGCCGCCGCGCTCGCGAACGATCACAACAACCTTGCGCTTGCCGTTCTGATTGCGCGTAAGGCGACGGTCGCGGCGGTTCTCTTTGTTGTTGGCGGGCTTGATGTAGCCGCCGAAATATCCGCCATCGACCTCAGCGACCTTGCCTTCGCCGCCGACAACGCGACCCTTCAATTCAACTGCCATCGCTTCGCGCAACTTGTGCAGCAACACGAACGCGCATTTGTAAGAGACGTTCAGATCACGCGAGAGTGCCAAGGCGCTCTTGCCCTTCACCTCGTTGCAGAAGATTGCGATAGCCGCGAGATAGCAGCGCAGAGGCAGCTTGTGATTGGCAAACAGTGTGCCGCTGGTAATCGTGAAATCCTTGACGCAAGCGCGGCAGCGAAAGCGGGGCGCCCCCTTCAACCGGCGGCAATCGTAGGCGTCTAAGCCCCCACAATGCGGGCAGACCGGCTGTCCCTCCGTATTGGCCCAGCGAACGCGGCGGAACGCCATTTCCGCTTCCTCGTCCTTCATCTGAAAGATTGCCGCCAGCGAGAGGGTTCTGGCGGACTTGGAAAGCAGGAAATGTTGGGCCATCTGAATACCTATCGTTTATGATAGCTATCATATTTGATAGGTACTGGGCTTGTCAACAGCAATCTATCGTATATGATAGCCCTCAAATGTGATAGGGGTGCCCATGGCTATAAACTCCCAAAAGGAATGGGAGGAACGCGCTGCCGCGTTCCTGAAGCACAAACTACGGGAAGCAGAAGTGACTTATGCCGAACTTGCCAAACGGCTCAAGAAGCATGGGTTCAAGGAAACGGAGGCGTCTATTACGAACAAGCTGAAACGAGGCTCATTCGCGGCCACGTTCTTTCTGGCGTGCCTTGCGGCCCTGGAATTGGACGGCGTAGCATTGGAGGAAATTTAGAGGCTTGCGGCACCAATCCATGCAAGAATTCCCGTCATGACCAGCGACAACATAAATAGAATTCCACTGTCATGACGAAGAAGGCCAAGCCAAAGCCCGAAAGCACCACACGCGGCGGCGGCGAACCACCATCCAAAAGCTATGAGAAAGTCATAGCGAATTGGACCATGATTCTTGGCATTTCGACCGTCGCGCTCGTTATCGCCACCGGCGTCAGTGCTTACTTTCTTTACGAAACCGATCTCACTCTCTCGAGAACAGCCGAACGGCAAATCCGCGCTTACCTCGTGGCCGAACCGGAATCCGTCAAACGGTTTAACCGTCACTTTGCAGTGGAGATCACTGTTCGGAACGTCGGGCAGACACCAGCTTATAAGGTTCTGAACAGGGCGAGCGGCGGCGTATTCGATTTTCCGTTCAAGCAGGGGCAAGTCCCGATTGGTTATGCGACAAAACCAATATCGGGGAGTATCTTTGGTGGCCCAATTCAATCCACAGTGACGCTGGGTCGCGACCGCACACATTCCATTTTTCCAGAAGCCCTGTATGACGCGAACGACATCGGCGTCGATGACAGGATATTGACAAGCAAGCGTCTCGTTGCTGCCGGGGCAATTTATTACACCGACATTTTCGGGAAGGCGCGATACACCCGATTTTGTTTCTATATTTTTGACGCCACGCCCGTCATAATCTCCCAATGTCATCAACACAACGACGCTAACTAACGTCGCTGCAAGCCATCCGCCGAAGTGCTGAATTGTCACCGGCTATCTCCCGCCGGTATCTGGGCATGCGCCGCCGTTAGGCTTGTGGCGTTTGCGCCATAATTCCGCGCGGCCCGACATTCTCGCTGCGAATGAGTCGCAGCCAGTCGAGCCGCTGCT